>JAHCLE010000172.1 GCA_026125445.1 Burkholderiales bacterium | reverse complement strand
GAACCAGTCGCGGTGGCGCAGGTCGGCCACCAGGTCCTTGTAGCGGTCGCGGTCGTCGGGCGAGAAGAGGCCCGCCTCGAGCGCCGAGAGCGCCTCGGCGAGCGCCGGGGAGGCGGCGATCTCGGCGGCCATCTCCAGCCCGCGGGCGCGGCGCGCGGCGACCTGCGCCGCCTCGAGGCCGAAGATGAAGATGTTCTCGCGGCCCACGTGCTCCAGGATCTCGATGTTGGCGCCGTCGAGCGTGCCGATGGTGAGGGCGCCGTTCAGCGCGAGCTTCATGTTGCCGGTGCCCGAGGCCTCCATGCCGGCCGTCGAGATCTGCTCGGAGAGGTCCGCGGCCGGGATGATCGACTCGGCGAGGCTCACGTTGTAGTTGGGCAGGAACGCCACCTTGAGCAGCCCGCGCAGCGCCGGGTCGCCGTTCACCACGCGCGCCACGTCGCTCGCGAGCTTGATGACGAGCTTCGCCCGGCGGTAGCCGGCGGCGGCCTTGCCCGAGAAGATCTTCACGCGCGGCACCCAGTCGCGCGCCGGCTGCGCGCGCATCTCCTGGTAGAGGGCGATGGTCTCGAGCAGGTTCAGGAGCTGGCGCTTGTACTCGTGGATGCGCTTGATCTGGACGTCGAAGAGGGTGTCGGGATCGACGCTGGTGCCGGTGCGCTCGGCGATCACGCGCGCGAGCAGCACCTTGTTGGCGCGCCGCACCGCGGCGAAGCGGGCGCGGAAGGCCGCGTCGCCGGCGAGCGGGGCGAGATCGGAAATCCGGTCCGTCTCGTCCTGGAAGCGCGGCCCGATGGCCTCGGAGAGCAGGTGGGTGAGGCCGGGGTTGGCCTGGAAGAGCCAGCGGCGGAAGGTGATGCCGTTGGTCTTGTTCACGATGCGCTCGGGAAAGAGCGCGTTGAAGTCGCGGAAGACCGTGCTGCGCATGAGCTGCGTGTGCAGGGCCGAGACCCCGTTCACGCGCCGCGAGCCCAGGAAGGCGAGGTTGCCCATGCGCACCTGGCGGGTGTGGTTCTCCTCGATGAGCGAGAGCGAGGCCACGAGCGCGGGGTCGGTCTTGCCGGCCCTGCGCAGGGATTCGAGGTGCAGCGCGTTGATGAGGTAGATGATCTGCATGTGCCGCGGGAGGAGCCCCTCCATGAGCGGCACGGACCACTTCTCCAGCGCCTCGGGCAGCAGCGTGTGGTTGGTGTAGCTGAACACCGCCGTGGTGATGCGCCAGGCGAAGTCCCAGGGCATGCCGTGCTCGTCCACCAGCAGGCGCATGAGCTCGGGGATGGCGATGGCCGGGTGCGTGTCGTTCAGCTGGATGGCGACGTGGTCCGGGAGCGACGAGAGCTCGCCGTGCTGCGCCTTGTGGCGGCGCAGGAGGTCCTGCAGCGAGGCCGAGGCGAAGAAGATCTCCTGGCGAAGCCGCAGCTCGTGCCCGGCGGGCGTGTCGTCGCTGGGGTAGAGGATGCGCGAGATGGCCTCCAGCCGCACGCGCTCGGCCAGCGCCCCCACGTGGTCGCCGCGGTTGAAGTCCTCGAGGACGATGGGGTGCCCGGCGCGCGCCGACCACAGGCGCAGCGTGTTCACGTGCCCGCCGCGCCAGCCGACGATGGGCGTGTCGTAGGCCACGGCGCTGACGCTGTCGGCCGGGCGCCACACCGAGCGCGTCGTCCCGTCGGCGTTGGGCACGGCGTCCACCGTGCCGCCGAAGCCGATGGTGTAGCTCACCTCGGGGCGCTCGAACTCCCAGGGGTTGCCGGAGGAAAGCCAGTCCTCGGGCAGCTCGATCTGCCAGCCGTCCTTCATGGCCTGGCGGAAGATGCCGTGGTCGTAGCGGATGCCGTAGCCGTGCGCCGGGATGCCCAGCGTGGCGAGGCTCTCCATGAAGCAGGCCGCGAGCCGCCCCAGGCCGCCGTTGCCGAGCGCGGCGTCGGGCTCGAGCTTGCGCAGGACGTCGAGGTCGACGCCCAGCTCCGCCAGGGCCTCGCGCGCCGTGTGCACGAGCCCCAGGTTGGAGAGCGCGTCCAGCAGCAGGCGCCCGATCAGGAACTCGAGGGAGAAGTAGTAGACGCGCTTGCGCCCGTCGCGGTAGGTGCGGCGCGTGGCCACCATCCAGCGCTCCACGATCTGGTCGCGCGTGGCGAGCGCCGTGGCGATGAGCCAGTCGTGCTCGAGGGCGTGGCGGCGGTCCTTGCCGACGGCGTAGACGAGCTTGGCGAGGATCGCGTCGCGGAACTGGGCGGCGGTGACTTCGGGAGCTTCGTGCGACTCGGCCTGCGGGGAGGCGGGGTGGGGGGAGTCGGGGCTGTTCACGGACGCGACGGCGGGACGGGCGCGCGGCCCGAAGTGGGCCGCTTCGGGTACAGTTTACCCGGCCCCACGCCTTCCCACACGAGGAATCGCCCGATGAACGCCGTCCGCAGGATCTTCGCCCTCCTTCTCGTCGCCTTCGGGCTCGCCGCCTGCGTGGCCTACGAGCCCGTGCCCGTCGATCCCATGGAGGCGCCGTGGCGCGCCGCCATCGGCGCGATGCAGGACAACGGGCTCGCCGTCGCCACCGCGGACCGGACCTCGGGCGTGATCCGGGGCACGCGCGGCGGCGCCGAAGGCACCATCGTGGTGCGAATGCGCAACGACGGGCGCGTCGGAGTGGAGATCAACTCCCGGGGCGAGCCGGGCCTCACGCAGCGCCTCACCGACGCCTACAACCGTCGCATGGGACGCTGAAGCCCGGCTTCCGCCGGGGGCGGCAAAGGTGCATAATTTCCGCACCATTAAATGCGCTCTCCCGGGAGTCCGCCATGCCGTTCATGTTCCTCACCCTCGCCGTCGTGGGCGTGATCGCGTTCACCGCGTTCTTCAGCACCAGCCCGCAGGTGGCGAACCCCCGCGCCGTGCTCGCCTTCAACGTCGCGACGATCGTGCTGTCGATTCCCGTGGCGGTCGTCATCGGCTGGTGGATCTACGCCGACGCCTCGACGGTCAAGGTGGGGGAGCGGGGAATGGCGGCCTACCTCGGGATCATGACGGGCGGCAACGCGGCGCTCTTCGTCGTCGCCGTGGGCGGGCTCATCCGCAATTTCTTCGTGTTCCCGCGCTCGAAGCGGCTTCCTTCCCCCGCGGTCGCGAATCCCTGACCGGCTCCCGGCCGGGATTGGCGCCGGCGGGCGGACCTGTCTATGCTAGCGACCGTGGATTCCTTCGAGGGGGGAACATGCGCCATATCCTGCTGATTTCCGGCCTGCTCGCGTTGGCCTCGACGCCCGCCGTGGCCGGCAAGTCCTGCGACGAGCTCAAGGCCGAGATCGCCGCCAAGATCGAGAAGAAGGGCGTGACGGCCTACACGCTCGAGGTCGTGAAGAAGGGCGAGGAAGGCGACCGCCGCGTCGTGGGCACCTGCGGCGGCGGCACCCAGGTCATCGTCTACAAGCGCGGCAAGGCGTCGTAGCGCCCTCACCCCCGACCCCTCTCCCTCGAGGGAGAGGGGAGAACTACTCCGGCAGCGCGCCGAAGACGAACATGGCGCGCATGAGGGTCGTCGGTTCCCCGATCGAGCGGAACCACTTGCCGAAGATCGAGACGATCTCCCCCTCGCGGTAGATGCGCGCGAGCGCGTCGTTGACCGCGAGCCGCAGCCCCGCGTCCCCGCGCGGCAGCGCGATGGCGTAGGGCTCGAACGAGAGGTCCTCGGGCAGCAGGACGAGCGCCTTGGCGTCCCTGGCGTTCATGGCGGTGCCCAGGAGCAGGAGCTTGTCGCTCGCGTAGGCGTCCGCCTTGCCTTCCTCGAGGGCCGCCAGTGCCTCCTCGCGCGACTTCACCGGCACCAGCTTCAGGCCGAGGCCGCGGCGCTTGTCGATCTCGGCCATCACCCGCTCGTTGGTCGTGCCCGCCACCACCGCCACGCGCTTGCCCGGCGCGTCGGCCATCGTGCGCATGCCGGAGGCGCGGGAGGCCAGCAGCCCCGTGCCGTCGACGAAGGTGAAGCTCGAGAAGTCCACCTGCTTCATGCGCGCGAGGGTCACGGTGCTCGAACCGCACTCGAGGTCGGCTTCCCCCTTGGCCACCGCGTCGAATCGGCTCTGCGAGGTGACCGGCACCCACTTGATCTGGAGGTCCCCGGCCTTGAGCTGGGTCCCGATGAGGCTCGCCACGCGCCGGCACAGGTCGATGGTGTAGCCGATGGGCTCCTTCATGCCCGGCTCCACGAACGAGAAGGGCGCGGCGTCGGTGCGGTAGGCGATCGCGATCGTCTTGCCGTCCGCGATGCGCTTCAGGCGGCCGTCGAGGGGCTGGGCGTGGGCCAGGGAAGCGCAGGCGAGGAGGGCGAAAAGGAGCGTGGCGACTTTTGTCATGTTCTTCGTGCTCTCGGGCGTGGAGGAACGGCGCACGATACGCACCTTTTCCCCGCGGCGCCATTCCCGCTCAGCCGCCGATGGGGGGCAGTTCCGGCTCGATGAGGGCGAGCCCCGCGCGCAGCAGGCCCTCGTAGCGCTTCCTTTCCTCCGCGATGGTCTCGGGCGTCCACTCGTAGAAGCCCGCGCCCGTCTTCATCCCCAGCCGCCCGGCGGCGACCTTGCCGGCCAGGCAGCGCGCCGGCGCCGCGTCGTTCGCGAGTCCCGGGTAGATGGTGGCGGCGGCCGCGGCGTGAACGTCCAGCCCGGCGTGGTCCTTCTGCAGGATGGGCCCCGCGGCGAGGTACCGGAAGCCGAACCCGAAGCGCACGGCGGCGTCGACGTCCTCGGCCGTGGCCACGCCCGCGTCGATGAGCGCGTAGGCCTCCCGGGCCAGCGCGTGCTGCAGGCGGTTGGCGAGGAATCCCGGCAGGTCCTTCTTCACGACGACGGGCACCTTGCCCGTGGTTCGCATGAAGCCGGCCAGCGCGCGGGCGATCGCGGGGTCGGTCGCGGCGCCGCAGACCACCTCGACCAGCGGCACGAGGTGGGCGGGCATGAAGTAGTGCAGCCCGAGGAAGCGGCCCGGGGAGGGCAGGCCCTCGGCGATGGCGCTGATGGGAAAGCTCGAGCTGTTGCTCGCGAGCCAGGCGTCGGGCCGCGCGCGGCG
>JAHCLE010000171.1 GCA_026125445.1 Burkholderiales bacterium | reverse complement strand
TCGCGACCGCCGCAACATCGCGACGCATTTCCTGGGCATCCCGCTCATCGTGTTCGCGGTGGTGCTCTCGCTCGCCACGGTCTCCTTCCCGGTCGCGGGGCTCGCGGTCACCCCGGCGGCGGTGGCCTGCGTCGCGGCGGCGGCGTACTACTTCCGGCTCGATGCCGCCTTCGGCGCCACGATGGCGGCCGCGTTCTTCGCGATGTGTGCGCTCGCAAGCGAATCGACGGCGCGCCTGGGCGACGGCGGCTCGCTGGCGCTGGCCGCGGCCCTCTTCGTCGTCGGCTGGGCGCTGCAATTCTGGGGCCACAGGTTCGAGGGCATGAAGCCCGCGTTCTTCGACGACGCGAAGCAGCTCCTGGTAGGCCCCCTCTTCGTGTGCGCCGAGGCGTTCTTCCTCTTCGGCGCCAAGCCGCGGCTTCGCCGCTACATCGAGGAGCGCGTGGGTCCCACCGTCGCCCGCCGCACCCCCGCCCCCGCCACCCAGACCCGATGAAGAACGAGACCCTCGAGCTCGCCAAGGCGCTGATCGCCCGTCCCTCCGTCACGCCGGAGGACGGCGGCTGCCAGCAGCTCATCATCGACCGCCTCGCCCCCCTCGGCTTCAAGGCCGAGACCCTGCGCTTCGGCGAGGTCACGAACCTGTGGATCCGGCGCGGCACGGCGCGCCCCCTGGTCGCGCTCGCGGGCCATACGGACGTGGTGCCGCCGGGCCCGCGCGAGGCCTGGCACACCGATCCCTTCGTGCCGACCGAGAAGGAAGGCCAGCTCTTCGGGCGCGGCGCCGCCGACATGAAGACCTCGATCGCCGCCTTCGTGGTCGCCTTCGAGCGCATCGTGGCGGCGCACCCGGACCACCCCGGCTCGCTCGCGCTGCTCGTCACCTCCGACGAGGAAGGCCCGTCCGTGGACGGCACCGTGCGCGTGGTCGAGGCCCTCCGGGCCCGCGGCGAGACGATCGACTACTGCATCGTGGGCGAGCCCACGTCGGTGGAGCGCTTCGGCGACACGATCAAGAACGGGCGCCGCGGCTCGCTCTCCGGGCGTCTCACGCTGAAGGGCGTCCAGTGCCACATCGCCTACCCGCATCGCGGCCGCAACCCGATCCTCGAGTTCGCCCCCGCGTTCGCGGAGCTCGCGGCCATCCGGTGGGACGAGGGCAACGAGTACTTCCCGCCCACCTCGTGGCAGGTCTCCAACATCCACGCCGGCACGGGGGCCACCAACATCATCCCGGGCGAGGCGGTCGTCGACTTCAACTTCCGCTTCTCGACCGCGAGCACCGCGGAGGGCCTGAAGGCGCGCGTGCGCGAGGTCCTCGACCGCCACGGGCTCGACTACGAGCTGGAGTGGGTCCTGGGAGGCAAGCCCTTCCTCACCCCGCAGGGGCGGCTCGTGCGCACCCTCTCGGCCGCCGTGGAGAGGGTGGCGGGCGTGGCGCCGGAGATCTCCACCACCGGCGGCACCTCCGACGGACGCTTCATCGTCGACATCTGCCCCGAGGTCGTCGAGTTCGGGCCCGTGAACCGCTCGATCCACAAGGTGAACGAGGCCGTGTCCCTGGACGAGATGGAGCCGCTCGCGCGGATCTACCGCCTCGCCTGCGAGGAACTGCTGGGCGTGAAGTAGCCCCGCCGTGGCCCGCGCCGTCCCCGCCAAGGGCATCACCGTGAGGAGCCTCGTGCTCGAGGCCGCCTCGCGCCTGGAGGAAGCCGGCGTCTCCTTCGGCCACGGGACCACGAACGCGATCGACGAGGCCGCCTGGCTCGTGCTGCACGGCCTGGGCCTGCCGGTGAGCGAGCTGGGGCCGCACCTCGACCTCGCCGTCGATGCCGCGCGCGCAAGAGCGGCCTCGGCGCTGGTGGCGAAGCGCATCCGCACGCGCAAGCCCGCGGCCTACCTGCTGAACGAGGCCTGGCTCGGCCCGCACCGCTTCTTCGTCGACGAGCGCGTGATCGTGCCGCGCTCCTTCATCGCCGAGCTGCTGCGCCCGCGCCTCGCGCCGTGGATCCGCGAGCCCTCGCGCGTGCGTTCCGTGCTCGACCTGTGCACCGGATCGGGATGCCTCGCGATCCTCGCCGCCCTCGCCTTCCCGAAGGCGGCCGTGGACGCGGCCGACCTCTCCCCGGACGCGCTCGCGGTCGCGCGGCGAAACGTCGCCGACTACCGGCTCGGCAAGCGCGTGCGGCTCGTCGCCTCCGACCTCTTCGACGCGCTGGCCGGGCGCACCTACGACCTCATCGTCTCGAATCCTCCCTACGTGACGGCCGCCTCGATGAAGCGCCTGCCCGAGGAATACCGCCGGGAGCCCGAGATGGCGCTCGCGAGCGGCCGCGACGGGCTCGCCCACACGCGCGCGATCCTGGCGCAGGCGAAGTCGCACCTGAACCCGGGCGGCGTCCTGGTCGTCGAGATCGGCCACAACCGCAAGGCCCTGGAGCGCGCGTTCCCGAAGCTCGCCTTCCACTGGCCCACGCTTTCGGCCGGGCCGGGATTCGTGTTCGTGCTGCGCGCCGAGGACCTGCCCTAGCGCGACTCGCGCAGCGCGCGCCGCAGCACCTTGCCCACCGGCGTCTTGGGGAGCGACTCCACGAAGGCGTATCGACGGGGACGCTTGTAGCCCGTGAGCCTCGCCTTGAGGAAATCGGCCAGCTCGGCCTCGGCGAGCGCGGGATCGCGCCGCACCACGAAGAGCTTCACCACCTCCCCGCTCCTCTCGTCGGCCACGCCCACGGCCACCGCCTCGCTCACGCCGGGGTGCAGCGTGGCGACTTCCTCGATCTCGTTGGGGTACACGTTGAAGCCGGAGACGATGATCATGTCCTTCATGCGGTCGACGATGCGAAGCTCGCCCTTGGCGTTCATCACGCCGACGTCGCCCGTGCGCAGCCACCCGTCCGCGGTGAAGGCGTGCCGCGACTCCTCGGGGCGGTTCCAGTAGCCCGCCATGACCTGCGGCCCGCGCACCACGACCTCGCCCGGCTCCCCCGGCGGCAGGGGCTCGCCCAGCAGGTCGCGCACGCCGATCTCGCAGCCCGGGAAGGGGATGCCCACGGTGCCGCCCCACTCGCGCGCGTCGACGCGGTTGCAGGTGACGCCGGCGGTGGCTTCCGTGAGTCCCCAGCCCTCGATGATCGGGCAGCCGGTGCGCGCGAGCCAGCGCTCGGCCACGGAGCGCTGCACCGCCATGCCGCCGCTGTTGGCCACGCGCAGGCCCGAGAAGTCGACGCGCCCGAAGTCCGGATGCTCCAGGAGCGCGTTGTAGAGCGTGTTGACCGCCGGAAAGAGGTGCGGGGGGAAGCGGCGAAGGTCGCGCACGAGCGCCTTCAGGTCGCGCGGGTTGGGGACGAGCACGCTCTTCGCGCCGATGCGAAGCCCCAGGAAGAGGCAGGCCACCAGCGCGTAGATGTGGTAGAGCGGCAGCGCGCACACGATCACCGGATTGGCGATGCGAGGTTCGCGCTCGAGCGCCGGCGCGAGCCAGGCCTGCGGCGCGAGCACCGCGTGGACCACGTTGGCGTGCGTGAGCATCGCGCCCTTGGATACGCCCGTCGTGCCTCCCGTGTATTGAAGGAGCGCCACGTCGCCGGAAGCGATCGCCGGTGGCGCGAAGGGCAGGCCAGCGCCCTGCACGAGCGCGGCGTCGAAGCGAAGCGCTCCCGGGATGGACCACGGCCGCACCGCCTTCTTGACGCGCCGCACGACGAAGTTGGCCACGGGCCCCTTCACCGGCCCCAGCCAGTCGCCCACGGTCGCCACCAGCACGCGAAGCGGCGGCAGCTCCGCCATCGCTTCGGCGAGCGTGGCCGCGAAGTTCTCGAGCACGACGATGGCGGCGACCTGCGCGTCGGCGAGCTGCGAGCGCAGCTCGCGCGCGGTGAAGAGCGGGTTCACGTTCACCACCGTGGCGCCCGCGCGCAGGATGCCGAAGACGGCGGCGGCGTACTGCGGGACGTTGGGCATCATGATCGCCACCCGCGCGCCCGGCCCGATCCCCTGCGCGGCCAGCCACGCCGCGAAGTGGCGCCCGGCGCGGTCGACGCGCCCATAGGTGTAGCGGCGGCCGAGGAACACCGCCTGGTCGGCCTTCCCGTGCCGGGCGGCAGCCTCGTCGATCAGGTGCACGAGCGTGGGCGTGGCCGAGATGTCGATCTCCGCCGGCACCCCCGGGGGATAGTGCGCGAGCCATGGGCGGCTGGGGGGATCGGCGACGGAGTCGGATGTTGTCTCTGTCATCGAAACGGCGCTGCGTTCGTTTTCAGTGAGCAGGGAGGCAACGGGCGGACTGCGATTGGCCGCATTTCAACACAGAGGACTCAGAGGACGCAGAGGTCACGGAGGAAATCCGGGGGACGTGTTGCCGGAATTGACGCGGAAGATCATAGGCTCCGCCATGAAGGTGCACAGCGCTCCCGGTCCGGGACTGCCGGAAAGTGCCTACGAAGCGTGCCTTTGCCGTGAACTGGCGCTTTCCGGGCTCGCATTTCGCCGGCAGGTGCCGCTGATCGTCTCTTACGAAGGCCTCCACCTGGACTGTGCATACAGGCTCGATCTCGTCATCGAGGAAAAAGTCATCGCGGAACTCAAGTGCGTCGAGGACCTCCTGCCCATTCATCATGCCCGGTTGCTGACCTACCTCCGCCTTTCCGGGAAGCGGGGGGGACTCCTGGTCAATTTCAACGTCGCCCACCTGCGCGATGGCACCAGGCGTGTCATCGCCCAATCGGCACCCAACGTCCTCCCGCTACCCATCGATTTCCTCTGTGCCCTCTGCGTCCTCTGAGTCCTCTGTGTTGAAACCACCGTCCCCCTCCTCGTCGCTGCCCCGATTTCCGCGATAATAGGGGCTCCGGACGGAAAGGAACCACTCCCTTCCCGCCACGCCATGAACATCGCCGACATTCGCAAGGACTACGCGCTCGAGCGGCTGGACGAATCCGACGTCGACGCCGATCCCTTCAGGCAGTTCCACGCCTGGCTCCGGGAGGCGATCGCGGCCGAGGTCCCCGAGCCCACCGCGATGACGCTCGCCACCGCGAGCGCCGCCGGGAGCCCCTCGGCGCGCATCGTGCTCCTCAAGGCCCTCGACGAGCGCGG
>JAHCLE010000170.1 GCA_026125445.1 Burkholderiales bacterium | reverse complement strand
AACCGAGCCCGCGATTATACCGACCCGCGCGCGAAGTTGCAAAGCCGCGCTCACCCGAGGGCGGCGTGGCGCAGGCGCTCGAGGACGATTTCCTTGCGCAGGGCCGCCACGATCGCGTCGATGGCCTTGGTCTGCGCCCTGCGGGTGACGGCCACGCGAAGCGGCATCATCACCTCGGGCATCCTGTAGCCGCCCTCCTTCACGAAGCCCTGCAGCGCGGCCTTCACGGAGGCCGCGTTCCACTCGATGGGCTCGAGCGCCGCCGCCAGGCGCCCCACGACCGAGCGCCCCTTCTCGTCGAGGTACTGCGCGACGACGGCGGGGTCGGAGGTCACGGGCGAGGCCATCTCGTGCAGGAACGCCTCGTGCTCCGTGAGCAGCGACCAGCTGCCCATGGCGAGCGCGGTCATCGCCTCGGCATCCATGGCTTCCGAGATTTCGGCGTGCAACGCCGGGTTGCGCGCCCGAATGCCCGCGACGAGGTCGGCGGGCGCGATGCGCTTCAGGTACTCGCCGTTCAGCCACTTGAGCTTCTCCGGATCCCAGCGCGCGGGCGACTTGCTCACGTGCTCGAGATCGAACCACTCCACGAGCTGATCGCGCGAAAAGACCTCGTCGTCGCCATGGGACCAGCCAAGCCGCGCGAGGTAGTTCACCAGCGCGTCGGGCAGGAACCCCTCCTCGCGGTACTGCAGCACGCTCACCGCGCCGTGACGCTTCGACAGGCGCTGGCCGTCGGCCCCGAGGATCATGGGCACATGGGCGAAGTGCGGGACCTCCGCGCCGAGGGCACGGTAGAGGTTGATCTGCCGGGGCGTGTTGTTCACGTGGTCGTCGCCGCGGATCACGTGCGACATCGCCATGTCGATGTCGTCCACGACAACGCCGAAGTTGTAGGTCGGGACGCCGTCGGCGCGAACGAGCACGAGGTCGTCGAGCTCGTCGTTCGAGACCGTGACGGGTCCCTTCACGAGGTCGTCCCAGGTCACCGCTCCCTCCAGCGGGTTCTTGAAGCGGATCACCGCGGGGCGTCCGGCGGGCGGCGCCTCGGCCGAATCGCGCCAGCGCCGGTCGTAGCGGGGCTTCTCGCCGCGGGCGGCCTGCGCCTCGCGCATCGCGTCGAGCTCCTCCTTCGTGCAGTAGCAGCGGTAGGCCTTGCCCTCGGCGAGAAGGCGCTCGGCCGCCTCGCGGTAGCGGTCGAGCCGCTGCATCTGGTAGTAGGGCCCCTCGTCCCAGTCGATACCCAGCCAGGAAAGCCCGTCGAGGATCGCCTGCACGGACTCCTGCGTCGAGCGCTCCTGGTCCGTGTCCTCGACGCGCAGGACGAACTTGCCGCCGTGACGCCGGGCGTAGGCCCAGCAGAAGAGCGCCGTGCGGGCGCCGCCGATATGGAGATAGCCGGTGGGGCTGGGGGCGAAACGGGTGCGGACCATGGGGATGCGCGGGGATCAAAGACGCGATTCTAAGGCCTCGGCCCGCTTCAGCCCTCATCGGGGAGCGGATTTCGGGTAAAATGCGCGCCGAATCGGGCGATTAGCTCAGCGGTAGAGCACTCCCTTCACACGGGAGGGGTCACTGGTTCGATCCCAGTATCGCCCACCAGCTTCCGGCGGGCCCCGCGTCAACGCAGTTCGGGCCCGGTCCGTTAGTAGTCGTGCCTACGCGCGGGCCGCAGGTGATGAATTGCGCGGCATTCCGTCCACAGATCCAGGAGAACCCTCATGAAGAAGCTGCTCCTCCCGCTCGCCATCGCCGCCGCCCTCGCGGCCCCCGGCATCGCCTCCGCCGACGAAGCCGCCGCCAAGTCGAACGGCTGCCTCAAGTGCCACTCCGTCGACAAGAAGAAGGACGGCCCCGCCTTCAAGGACGTGGCCAAGAAGTACAAGGGCAAGGCCGACGCCGAGGCGAAGCTCACGACGTTCCTGTCGAAGGGCGGCAAGGTGAAGGTCGACGGCCAGGAAGAGGACCACAAGGTGGTCAAGGGCGGTGATGCCGCCGTGGCCGGCTCCATCGCCAAGTGGATCCTGTCGCTGTAGGCGCCGCGATCCCGCAATGAAAAACGCCGGCTCGCGCCGGCGTTTTTTTTCGTCCCGCGGACGGCTACTTGGCGCCGACGGCGTAGCCCACGAGCTTCTTCAGGTCGTCGCCCTTGGCGTCGATCTCGGGGTGGTCCTTGCCCGTCACGACGGCCATCGCCTTGCCGGCGTCGCCCTTGTACTTGGCGCTCATGTCCTTGATGGACGCGCCCTTGCCCTTCTTCTCGGCCTGGTGGCACTTGGCGCAGCCGGCCTTCTTGAAGGCCGCCTCGTCGGCGGAAGCGGGGAGGGAACCGGCGACGAGGCCGGCGGCGGCGAGGGCGATCAGCAGGCGTTTCATGGCATCTCCTTGGTGTTGAGCCCCGCCAGGGACCATCCCCGGCGGGCGCGTGGATCGGTGCGGTCTATCCCTTCTTCGCGGGCTCGGCGGCCTTGGCGGGCTCGGGCGCCTTGGCCGGCTCCGCCGCGGCCTTCTTGGGCGGCTCGGCCGTGAGGTCCATGCCGGGCCAGGTGCGGCCGTGGCAGGCGGGGTTGGCGCAGAAGTTGCCGCCCTGCTTGCCGTGCTTGAGCGGCGTGCCGTGGCACTTCTCGCACTCGGGGCCGACGTCGTCGCTGTGCGTGTGCATGAAGTTGGGCCGCTGGTGGCTCTCGGGCTGCTTCTCGCCCGCCTTGTCGGGAACCAGCGACGCCACGCTTCCCTTGCCCTTCTCGCGCGTCACCTCGGGCAGGGCGTGGCACAGCGTGCACTGCAGGCGGATGGCCTCGCCCTTGTCGTTGTAGTGCTTGCCGTCGTGGCAGCGGAAGCAGCCCGGCGTGTCCGCGTGCCCCGTGTGGTTGGGGAACGACTTCCACGAGAAGCCCTTCTCGCGGAACGAGGACGCAAGCAGGATCTCGCGCATCGCCTTGTTGAACTTCTGCTCGGCCTGCTTGTTTTCCGCGGGCGTGTTGGCCTTGGCCGTGGCGTCGGCGATCAGCTTGTCGACCTTGGCCTCGCGGTCCTTGGTCTCTCCCGTGATGTCCGGCAGCGCGTTGACCAGCGCGACGGCGCGCGCCTTGGTGTCGGGAAGCGAGCGGTCGATCCGGCCCTGGCGGATGGCCTCGTCCACGATGTTGGCGGGATTGGTGAACGGGTGCCCCACCGAGTTGTGGCAGTCGTAGCAGGCCATGACCCGCTTCTCGAGCTTCTCGATCTGCGGCACGGTGAGCTTGGAGCCCGCGTCGATGTAGGTGACCTTGCTGCCGTCGGGCTTCCTCACCGAGACCCAGGGGATCTCGCGGCGCTGCGGGTCCGGCGAGGCGAAGGTGACCTCGTTCTGGATGTGCCAGTGGATGCCCTTGGTGTAGCCCTGGCGGATCGCCTCCATGCCGGTGTGCAGGACGAGCTTCGTGCGCGACTCGCTGCTCTCCGGGTCCGTCGCGTAGTGGACCTTGACGTCGATGCTGTCGCGGTGCTCGACGGAGGGCCAGTGGCAGCTCTCGCAAGCCTCGCGCGACGGGCGCAGGGTGCCGGAGGTGATGGGCCGCTCGTAGCCGACGATCATGCCCCAGAGCTCTTTCGCGTGCGTGGGCTTGAGCGCCATCAGGTGCAGCGTCGAGTTGCGGCCCATGTGGCACTCGACGCAGTTCACGCGCGCGTGCATCCCGACCTTGTGGGCGGCGATCTCCTCGGGGTGGACGCCGTGGCACATCGTGGCGCAGAACGCGTTGCTGTTGGAGTACTCCCAGCCCGCGATGCCGGCGGCCGTCACCACCGCCACGCCGACCAGCGCCAGCACGATCGTGGTGATCGACCCGAACATCAGCGTCCTGCGTGCCGCATTGGCATTCATGGTGTTGCTCTCCTCCCGATTGTGTCCTGCCGGCGCTCGCGGGCGCCCCTGCCCCATAGCCTCGGGGCCGGACGTGCCGGCCCCGAAGATCGCATTGTAGCCGCCCCCGGCATCAGGTGAGGACGCTGAATATGATCACCACCACGGTGAGCGTGCCGAGGATCACCGCCGTCCCGCCCACGAGATAGCCGAAGGTGAGCGTCCAGGGCGTCGGCGCCGTGGTCTCGGTAGCCTCCAGCCTTCCCTCGGCGACGAGTCGCCGGTACTCGTTGGGCCGCTCCTCCTTGAGCTCGTGCTCCGGGATGCGGCCGGTGAAGATCACGGTGTCCATCGGGAACTTCTCGGGGCGGATGTGCCCGTTGAAGAAGTGGATGGTGAAGATGAAGCCCACGGCGAGCAGCGCCTCCTCCCCGTGCACGACCGTGGCCACGTTGAAGATCCAGCCTGGCAGGAAGAGCGCGAACTGCTGCGGGAACCACAGGATGAGCCCCGACCCCCCGATGATCGCCATGCCCCAGAAGACGGCCCAGTAGTCGAACTTCTCCCAGTAGGTCCAGCGGTCGAACTGCGGGCGCGGGCCCTTGCCCACGAACCACTTGAAGTGCAGCCAGATGTCGATGATGTCCTGGGGCTGCGGGACCATCGAGTTGGGTCCCCACACCATCGCGAGGAACCCGGTGCGGCGGATGGCGTTGGCGAAGAGGCGCACCACGTGCAGGAGCCAGACGACGATCATCACGCCGGCGCAGATGCGGTGGATGAGCGCCGCCGTCTCGAACCCGCCCAGGCCCCGCGCCAGCGCGCCGGCCCACGGCTCGTCGGAGAAGAGCGGCGGCATTCCCGTGATGGCGCAGCCGATGAAGGTGGTCATCAGGAAGGCGTGCATGACGCGGTCGATGCGGTCGAACCGCTCGTAGTACTTGTGGGCGGCGCCCGCAGCCGCCTTGGCTGCGCCGGGAACCGGCTGGACGGTGCTTGCCATCAGTGCTTCTCCGCTTCGGGGGCCTGCCGGCCGCGCCTCGCCTTCAGCTCGGCGAGCGACCGGTAGAGCCACAGGATCGTGTGCAGGCCGAAGAAGGCGAACACGCCTGCCAGCAGCACCTGCATGAACTTGGTGGTGTAGTAGAGGATCAGGCCGCTTTCCTTCTTGTGCTTGTTGGCGTGCGGCTGGAACTTCACGAAGTTGGCGTTGGCCTTCGGGTGGCAGGCCTGGCAGGTGGCGAGGATGCGCTG
>JAHCLE010000017.1 GCA_026125445.1 Burkholderiales bacterium | reverse complement strand
CAGCGAGATCGCGAGCGGCATGGGGGCCAGCAGGTGCGAGGCGTCGTACTCCTTGTTCATCACCTTGTCGCGGATGAGGGCCCAGCCGGCCGTCTTCACCAGCGTCACGTTGAGCCCCTGCTTCTCGTAGAAGCCCAGCGGCGCGGACATGATGAGCGGAGTCGCGCAGGTGATCGGGATGAAGCCCACCTTGAGGTCCTTCTTCTCGACCTTGCCCTTCTCCTGGGCCATGGCCTCGAGCGCGCCCAGGGGAAAGACGCTCGCGATGGCGGCCATCGCCGTGTTCGCGCCGACGGCGCGGAGAAAGCGGCGACGCTCGGCATCGCGCGGAAAGAGCGCCTTCATCATGGCGGTCTGCAGGGCCCGGCCCGAGAGCGCCTCGGCATCGCGCGCCCCGGCGTCGTGCTCGGCGGCGGACGCGTGCTTGCCGCAGGAGCAGGTGAGACGGGATCCGGCATCGAAGGGATTGTCGAAGAGACTCATGGCGCGCCTCGCGGGATGGGATTGCGCCAGCATCAGCATCAAGCGTGCCAGCGCCTCGCCGGCGCGCGTTCCGAGAGGCTGGGGCGAAGAACCGTGCGCACGCGTGCACCGCCGCGGTGCCGGGAGGCCGTGCCGCGGATCAGTTTGGTGCGGCGAGGAGCTCGCGAAGGCGGGAGGGGATCTCCGCGGGGCGCGCACACAGCGCGTGGGCGCCGGCCTCCTCCAGCTCCGAAGGCGTGCCGTATCCCCACAGGGCGCCCAGGGCGCCGGCGCCGTGGTGGCGCGCGGCGACCATGTCGACGCCGCGGTCGCCGACCATCACCGCGCGCGCGGGATCGATCCCATGGCTGGGGAAGAGGTGCGCGAGCAGTTCGCGCTTGTCCTCGCGCGTGCCGTCGAGCTCGCAGCCGTGCACGGCTTCGAAATGCGCGTGGAGGGTGAAGTGGCTCACGATGCGCTCGGCATAGACGCGCGGCTTGGAGGTCGCCACATAGAGAGGATGGCCAGCGCGGCGAAGCTCCACGAGGACCCCGTCGATGCCCTCGTAGGGCGCGTTCTCGTAGAGCCCCACGTCGGCGAACCGCTCGCGGTAGTGGGCCAGCGCCCGCTCGACCGCCTCGCGAGACCGCGTGCCCAGCAGCTTCGCGAGCGAGGCGCGAAGCGGCGGCCCGATCGCGAAGGTGAGCTCGTCGAGCGGCGGCGGCTCGACGCCCATGCGTTCCAGCGCGTGCGCGATGCACTTCGTGATGCCCTCGCGCGGGTCCGTGAGGGTGCCGTCGAGGTCGAAGAGGATGGGCGCGGCGCTCATCGGAGCAGCGACGGCGTATCGACGAGGCCGGCGAGATCCCCGGGATCCGCGTCCGGCGACCAGGGGAGGCGGGCGAGGAGCGGCGCGGGCAGGCGCTCGGCGAGCGCCGCGACGTTCTCGTCCGCCACGGCCATGGCCGGATCGATCGAGTTGGCGATCCACCCCGCGAGCCGCAGCCCGGCCGACCGCACCAAATCCGCGGTGAGGAGCGCGTGATTGAGACAGCCGAGGCGAAGCCCGACCACGAGAACGACGGGAAGGCCTAGCGCGACCGCGAGATCGCGCGTGTCGAGGGACGGCCCCAGCGGCACGCGGAAGCCGCCGACGCCCTCCACGACGGTGAAGTCCCACCGCGTCGCGAGCCGGCGGTGCGCGTCGAGGAGCGGATCGAGCCGGATCTCGCGTCCTTCGCGTGCGGCGGCGATGTGCGGTGCCATCGGCTCGCGCAGCAGCACCGGCGTCACCTCTTCCGGCGATGGCCCGCCCGGGCCCGCGGCCGCGATGAGCGCGAGCGTGTCCTCGTTGGCCCAGCCGTCCCCGCGCGGCACGGCGCCGGCGGCCACGGGCTTCATCGGCGCCACGCGCAATCCCCGGGCGCGCAGCGCATGCACCAGCGCGCAGGCCGCGAGCGTCTTGCCCACGCCGGTGTCGGTGCCGGTCACGAAGACGCCGCGGCTCACCGCGGGATCCTCGGCGCGAATCCCACCACCTGGCGCCCGTCGGCCAGGCGCTTCGGGGGCACCTTCCAGGCGTGGCCGTAGACGATCTCCCAGGTCGCGGGCAGCACGCCGCCGCGGCGGAAGCCCTCGTAGGCTTCCGTCATGCGCCGCCAGCGGTTGCGCCCCGGCAGCCCGCGCGAGCGGGAGGGGAGCGAGTTGACGGCGCCGATCGCCTTCAGGTCGCGGACGATGGCCGTCACGCTGTCGTACTCGAGCGTGATGGTCTCCATCTCCATCACGGGATCGGCGAAGCCCGCGTGCACGAGGGCATCTCCCAGGTCGTGCATGTCGACGAAGCGGTTGACGTGCGGCGCGCCGTCGGCCTGCGCGAAGGCCGCGCGCAGTTCCTTGAGCGTATCCGGGCCCACCGTGGAAAAGAGGAAGAGGCCCCCGTTGGAGAGCACGCGCGAGGCCTCGGCGAACGCGCGCGCCGGGTCGCACCACTGCAGCACGAGGTTGGAGAACACGAGGTCCACCGAGGCGGGCGCCACGGGCAGGCGCTCGGCGTCCGCGCACACGAGGGCGGGATGGCCGGAGGCCAGCATCCGCCGCCACCAGGGGCTGCGGCGGCGGGCGCGCTCGAGCATGGCGGGGGCGATGTCGAGCCCCAGGAGGGATGCCGAGGGAAAGCGCTTCGCCAGGGCGTCGAACGCGTGCCCCGTTCCGCAACCCAGGTCGAGCAATCGCCGGGGCGAGAGGCGCATCGGCTCCAGGTGCTCGACGAGGCGCGCGCACACCTCGCGCTGCAGGAAGGCCGCCTCGTCGTAGGTGCGCGCGGCGCGGTCGAAGGACCGGCGCACGTCGCGCTTCACGGGGAGCGCCGGCTCATCCATGCAGCGCCTCGAGTGCCAGGGCCACGGCCTCCGGGTGGCTCACGAAGGGCAGGTGCGCGGCCTCCGGGATCTCGTGGAAGCGCGCGAAGGGCAGCGCCGCCGCGAGCCAGCGGCCGGCGCCCACAGGCGTGAGCGCGTCGCGGCCGCCATGGACGACGCACGCAGGGCCGGTCGATGCTCCCGACCTCGTCGCGCAGGTCGGTATCGTGCAGCAGCGCGAGGCCGGCCTGCAGCGAGGCTTCCGAGGGCGTGCCGCGCTCCGCGAGCATCGCGGCGAGGGCGCGCACGCTTTCGCGCGCGTGCGGCCCGCCGAGCGCGTTCAGGTTCACGAAGGTGCGGATCGTCCTCGCGGGCTCGGCGTGCAGGCCGGCGGCGAACTGCTCGAGCGTCTCGCGGGCCATGGCGTGGGGCCAGTCGGGGCGCTGCGCGAAGCACGGCGTGGCGCTCACGAGGGCGAGCCTCGAAGCCAGGCGAGGCTGGCGCGTGGCGAGCCGCATCGCGACGAGCCCGCCGAGCGACCAGCCGCACACCAGGGCACTTTCCGGCATGACCTCGGCCACGGCATCGGCGAGGGCGTCGAGGTCGCCGAACGCCACGTCGCGGGAATGGCCGTGGCCGGGCAGGTCGACGAGGTGCAGGCGGAACCGGGCCTCGAGCCGCGGCACGAGCGATCGCCAGACCCCGCCGTGCAGCCCCCACCCGTGCAGCAGCACCAGGTCCGCACCGCGGCCGATGCGCTCAACGTGCAGCGCCATCGCGAAGCGCCTCCTGCAGGGCGGCCGCGAGCCCTTCCACCTGGCCGGGGGTGTGCGCGGCCGAGATCGAGACGCGCAGCCGCGCGGTGCCCTGCGGCACCGTCGGCGGGCGGATCGCGGGGACGAGCTGGCCGAGGCGGCGAAGCCTCGCCGAGAGCTCGACTGCCCGTGCGCTCTCGCCGACGACGACGGGCTGGATGGCGGCCGTCGATGCCGTCGCGATGCCGCGCTCGGCACACGCCCTGCGGAACCGGGCGATGCGTTCGTGGAGCGTGGCCACGAGCGCGCCGTCCTCCTCGATCATGCGCAGGGCCTCGCGGGCGACGGCGGCCGCCGCCGGCGGCAGCGCCGTCGAGAACACGTAGGTCCGCGCGCGCTGCAGGAGCCATTCCACGACCGCGGGTTCTCCCGCCACGAAGGCGCCGTAGCCGCCCAGCGCCTTGCCGAGGGTGGCCATGTAGACGAGGCGCGGCGAGCTCAGCCCCAGGTGCGCGGGCGTGCCGCGGCCGCCGCCCAGCACGCCGATGCCATGCGCGTCGTCGAGCACGAGCCAGGCGTCGTGGCGTTCGGCCAGTGCCAGGAGCTCGGCCACGGGCGCCACGTCGCCGTCCATGCTGAAGACGGCGTCGGTGGCGATGATGCGCACCGCGGCCTTCGAGGCCGAGAGCATCGCCTCCAGGCGCCCGAGGTCGGCGTGCGGGTAGCGGTGGAATTCCGCGCGCGACAGCAGGGCGCCATCGACGAGGCAGGCGTGGTCCAGCCGGTCGGCGAAGATCGCGGCGGAGCGGTCCGCGAGGGCCGTGAGGATGCCGAGGTTGGCGGCATAGCCGCTGCCGAAGAGCAGCGCCCGCGGCGTCCCGGTGAAGCGCGCGAAGGCTTCCTCCGCCTCCTCGTGCGCTCGCGCGTGCCCGACGACGAGAGGCGAGGCGCCAGCCCCGAATCCGAAGGCGTCCACCGCGGCGTGCGCGGCGGCGAGGATGCGCGGGTGGCTCGCGAGGCCGAGGTAGTCGTTGGAGGCGAAGTTGACGAGTTCCTCGCCGCCCTCGCGCACCACCGGCCCCTGTGGCGAGTCGAGCACTCGCCGGGTGCGCCTCAAGTCGTCGCGATCGAGACCGGCCAGCCCGCGCTCGAGGGCGGCGATTCCCGCGTGCGGCATGGTGCTCAGGCGGCGGTGAGGCCGAGCGCGGCGAAGAGGGCGTCGTCGCGCGCGACGTCGGGATTGCCGGTGGTGAGGAGCTTGTCGCCGTAGAAGATGGAGTTGGCGCCCGCCAGGTAGCACAGCGCCTGCACCGCCTCGTGCATCTGCGTGCGGCCGGCCGACAGGCGAACGAAGCTCTTCGGCATCAGGATGCGCGCCGCGGCGATGGTTCGCACGAACTCGGCCCACGGCAGCGCCTCGGTGCCGGCGAGCGGCGTGCCCTCCACCTGCACGAGCTGGTTGATGGGCACCGACTCGGGCTGCGGGTCCAGCGCGGCCAGCTGCGCCAGAAGCCCGGCGCGCTCCTCGCGCGACTCGCCCATGCCCACGATGCCGCCGCTGCAAACGTGGATGCCGGCCTCGCGCACGCGCTCGAGCGTGTCGAGGCGGTCCTGGTAGTCGCGCGTGGTGATCACCTCGCCGTAGAACTCGGGCGCGGTGTCGAGGTTGTGGTTGTAGTAGTCCAGGCCCGCCTCGCGCAGCTGCTCCGCCTGCCCGTCCTTGAGCATGCCCAGCGTGCAGCAGGTCTCCAGGCCCAGCTTCTTCACCTCGCGCACCATGTCGAGCACGGGCTCGAGATCGCGCGCCCTGGGTCCGCGCCAGGCCGCCCCCATGCAGAAGCGCGTGGCGCCGTTTTCCTTGGCCGCCTTCGCGTTGCGCACGACTTCGTCCAGCGGCAGCATCGCCTCGTTCTCGACGCCGGCCGAATGCCGGGCCGACTGCGGGCAGTAGCCGCAGTCCTCCGGGCAGCCGCCGGTCTTGATCGACAGGAGCGTCGAGCGCTGTACGCGGTTGGGGTCGAAATTCTCGCGGTGAACTGTCTGCGCCTGGAAGACGAGATCGTTGAAGGGAAGGTCGAGGAGGGCGAGGGCGGTTTCGCGCAGGGCCCGGGCCCTCGGGTTGGCCGGCGGCACGATGTGGACGATCTGGTCCAAGGCGGTTTCCACGGGGAGGGTTCGTAAGTTGCTGATGATCATGGAGAATCGGGGTCGCGTCAAACGGATATGCGATCGACTCCGAACGGTTGCCCAAAAAACGGGCATTCCGCATGTTTTTCCGAGGTTCTGGCGATCCGATTGCCTCCTGTGCCTGGAGCCGGCCGGCGAGCGCCTCGTGTGCGACAATTGTGAGCGCTTGCTAGCCCCGACGGGACCGCGCTGTGTCCGTTGCGACCTGCCGCTGGCGGTCGAAGGGGTGTGCGGCGAGTGCCTCGCGAACCCTCCTGCGTACGACGACGTGCTGAGCGCCTTCGACTACCGGTTCCCGATCGACCGCCTCGTGGGGCGGTTCAAGTTCTCCGCCGATCTCGCGGCGGGGGCCTATCTCGGCCGCGCGCTCGCGATGCGGGCGAAGCGCGCGCCGCGGCCGGATCTTCTCGTCGCCTCCCCCGCCTCGGCGCAGCGCCTTCGCGAGCGCGGATTCAACCCTGCCCTCGTCCTGGCCCGGGCGGTGGGACGGGAACTCGGCATTCCCGTGCACGGGCGGGCGTTGGCGAAGATCCGGCATACGCCGCCGCAGGCCGGGCTGGATCGGGCTGCCCGCCGCCGAAACCTTCGTGGAGCCATTGCGGTTCGCGGCACCTTCGAGGATCTGCACGTGGCGGTGGTGGACGACGTGATGACCACCGGCTCCACGCTGGCCGCCATCGCGCAGGCGCTGCGCGGCGCAGGCGCGCGGCGCGTGTCGGGCTGGGTGGCGGCGCGCACGCCGGAACCGCCGCGGGAGGAATGAGGCGATGGTCGACGTCGTGCTGGTCAATCCGGAGATCCCCCCGAACGCGGGCAACGTGATCCGGCTGTGCGCCAACACCGGCACGCCGCTGCACCTCGTGGAGCCGCTGGGTTTCTCCATGGACGACAGGCAGCTCAAGCGCGCGGGACTGGATTACCACGAGATGGCCAACGTCACGGTGCATCGCGACTGGGAGTCGTGCCGCGCGGCGCTCGGCGACCGCCGGCTGTTCGCGTTCACCACGCGCGGCGCGAGGCGATTCGACGAGGTGGACTACCGGCGCGACGACGTCTTCGTCTTCGGGCCGGAGACGGCGGGCCTGCCGGACGGCTTCCTCGCGGCGTTTCCCCCGGAAAACCGGGTACGGCTGCCGATGGTGCCGGGCAACCGCAGCCTGAACCTCTCGAACGCGGTGGCGGTGGCCGTTTTCGAGGCCTGGCGGCAATGGGGGTACCCGGGCGCGAGCGCCTAGCTGCGGATTCGGCGGCCATCTTTCCCGGTTGTTTCAGGTTTGCTACTCCTGCAATGCACTTTCGGGAAAAGTGTCGAAAAATCAAGGTGGTTTTGTGATCCTGGTCACGGACTCCGGGGCGCAACCGGAGTCCAATGGAACCATGGAAAGAGGCGCGAAAACGGGTTTCCGGAGCCGATGCGGACCCAAGGTTGATGGCGGCGCTTTTTTCCGGGAGGGGCGCGGACACCGAACAATTGATAATGTACGTGAAGAACGCTCCTTAACGAATTGACTAGTTGGACATTTCTCCCTGTCTTGCGTAAGATCGCCCACGAACAGAAACCAGGCTCATCCTTAGTCAGGAGCGACACCATGAAGACGAATCGCACCTTGAAAGTCCTGGCGACCGCCCTTGCGGCCGCCGGCATCGTGGCATTCACCAGCCCGGCGATGGCCGGATCGGCGACCGACACCGCCGCGGCATTCAGCGTGCCCATCCAGCACGATTTCACGATCGTGATCCCGAGCTTCCTCTACTTCCGCGTCGGTCCCGGCAACCCCTTCGGCGGCGCGGACAGCGGGGCGATCGGCCTCATCACCTTCACGGCGACCGTGACGAACGCGGGCGACGGCTCGTCGATCGCCGGCACGGGAGGCGACGCGGGCGGCAACGCGGCGACTGTCGCCGTGCGCGCCAACCGCGGCCAGGTCACCATCACGGAATCCAACAACAGCGGCGGCAACGGCCTCGGCACCGGCGATCCGTTGGACGGTTACATCAGCTACTCCGAGATCACCACGGCGGCGACCAACGCGAGCCTGCCGGCACCGGTCCTCTCGAACGGAGGCGGCGGCACGTCGGCACCGACCCTCGGCCGCGATGCGGGCGTAGGCGGTCTCAAGGTGACCGATCGTGCCGGAACCTGGCAGTACACCTACTCGAACAACGTGCTGCCTTCCGCCGGTACCTACGGCGCCGGCGGCGGCTCGGGCGGCAGCGTGACCTACACGGCCACCACGCCCTGACGAAGGGGGCAGCCCGCGGTCTGACAGGGGCGCGGAGTTCCGCGCCCCTTTTTCTTTCAAGGCTTCCGGCGAAGATGGCACCGGCAATCCCGATCCTGATGGCGGCGGCACTGGGCGTCGCGGCGCTGTTCGCCGCGGAGCCCGCCCTCGCCGGCTCGTCGACGGACAATGCCGCACCCTTCAACATCAACCGGAACATGACCTTCCGGGTCACGTATCCGCGGTTCCTGCGATTTCGCGTCGGTGCGACCGGCGCGACGATCAACCAGATCACGTTCTCGCCCACCGTGGCGCAGATCGGCAACGGGACGCCGGTCGCGGGGACGGGCGGCGAGGCCGGCGGCGGATCGGCCGCCAACATCGAGGTCGTCGGCAACAACGGCCAGGTCACCATCACGCCGACGAACAACAGCGCCGGCCTCGGGCTGGGCACCGGCACGGTCGCGGACGGCTACATCAACTACGACCAGGTGCAGACGACGAGCAGCAATGCCCAGCTGCCCGCGCCCGTGCTCAGCAACGCCGGCGGCACCGCGGTGCAACCCACGCTCAACACGGTCCTGGTCACGCAGCGCACGGCGGTCTGGACCTACAGCTACCTCAACGCGACGATCCCCTCGGCGGGAACCTACGGGGCGGGCCCCGGGACCGGAGGCAGGGTAACCTATACGGCAACGATGCCATGAGCCACCGGCCCGAACTCCTTCACTTGCGCCATTTCGCGGGACGCGCGTGCCTGCTCGCCGCGGCGGCGCTCGCCCTGCCGGCCGGCGCCTTGCAGTTCCCGATCGCCAACGGCGCCGCCCAGATCTACCTGCGGGTCGGGGCGACGGGCGGGACGACCAGCATCGTGTCCTTCAACCTCGCGGGGCAGGCAGGGATCCTCGGCACGGGCACGCCGATCGCGGGCACCGTCGCCGCCTCGGCCGGCGCCTTCAGCGGGCAGACGGCCAACTTTCCCGCGTGCCCGGCGAACCAGGTCCGGATCGTCGCGAGAGCGAGGGCGCCCGGGGGCGCGCCGCGCATCGCGACGCTGCAGGTGAGCGCGCCCGCCAACCTCATCCATGCCGCCTCCGGCAACACCATTCCCTTCAGCGAGATCGGCTGGATCTCGAGCGAGCCCGCCGACATTCCTTCGGGCACCTTCGCGGCGGGGGGCACCGTGGTGCTGCGAAGCAACAACATCAATACCTCGCAGGAGATCGGCACCTGCAACCAGTTCAACTTCCTGAACGTGGGCGTGTATCCCGGATCCGTTGGCGGCACGGGGTACTACCAGGGCACGGTGACCTACAACCTGGTGATGCCATGAGACGGGTGCTGCTGGCGGCCCTGGCCCTCGCGGCGGGCGGCGTCCTCGCCGCCCCGGTGCGCCTCGACGACTCGGCTTCCCCGCGGGCGCGCATCGACGTCTCGCCGCGCTGGCTCGGCGAGCACGAGAGCGCCGGGGACCGCGACTGGCTGCATGCGATGGTGGCCGAGGCCTCGAACGTCGAGGTCCGGCTCGACACGCGCGCCTACGTCGGGCGGCGCGGGAAGATCTACCTCGCGGTGCCGGCCCAGGTGCCCGGGCTGATGTCGCCGACGGCGCTGCGGGTGAGCTGGCTTTCCCGGGGTGGGTTCGCCTCGGGCGAGGCGATTCCCGGCTCGCGGACGCTCGTCTACGATGGCGCGATATCCGCGCCGGTCACGGTGGTCCGGCTCGATTTCCGCTTCGAGCTCGATGCCCGCTTCGTCGGCCCCGGCCTGCGTGTGGACCCGTATTTCGAGATCGAGCCCGAACCCTGAAGCCATGTACCGCCTGCGCGCACTGACACTCGGCCTGCTGCTGGCCCCCCTCGCGGCCACGGCCCAGTTCGCCGTGAATGTGACGCCGTCGCGCTTCGAGCTGCAGGCCAAGCCCGGGCAGGTGCTGCGCGAGTCCCTCGAGATCGGAAACGACGATCTCGCGGTCGCCGACTACAGCCTGCGGACCTCCGACTGGACCCTCAACCGCGACGGGGGAGTGGAGTTCCAGCCGGACATCCTGGCCCCGGACACCTGCCGGCCCTGGGTGCGCATCGAGCGCTTCAAGGTGCGCGTCGGGGGCAAGTCGCGGCGCAAGTACCGCTTCGAGGTGCACGTACCCGCCGACGCCCGGGAGGGGTTGTGCCGCTTCGCGCTGCTGATCGAGCCGGGGTCGATCGCCACGCAGATCTCGCCGATCGAGAACATCCAGATGCCGCTTCAGGGCCGCATCGGCGTCATCGTCTACGTCCGTGTCGGCAACGCGAAGCCGGCGCTGACCATCGAACGGCTGGCGATGGAGCCCGTCAACGGCCGCCCGACGCCGGTCGCCTTCATCCGGAACGACGGCACGGCCCAGGGCCGCGCCGACGGCGTGCTCGAAGGCGCGGACGCGAAGGGTCGAAGCTTCGAGGTGGTGGTCTCGCCCCTTCCCGTCCTTCCGGGCGAGACACGGCGAATCCCGCTCTGGCCGCAGGAGCCCGGCTCCGGAGCAAAGGATCCGCTCGTGCCGCCCTTCCGCATCAAGGGCACCATCGAGTGGGAAGGCGGCCGGGCGAAGGTGGACACGAACGTCCCGTGACGGTCGCGCCACTCACGGCGCGACCCGCGTGAGCCCGATCTCGATCCTCGCGTCCTCGCGGACCTGCACTGCCACCGGCCGCGGCGCCTCGTCCTCGAGTCCCCAGGGCAGCGGGATGCGCTCGAGGACCACGCTCACGCGGTGCTCGCCGGGCGGCACGAGCGCGAACGAAAAGCGACCTTCCGCGTCCGTGACCTGCATCTGCCGGCCGTCCAGCAGGACCGTGACCCCGCCCGCGCCGCGCTCCGTCGGCTGGCGCTTGCCGTCGCGGTTCTCGTCGAAGAAGAGCGTACCCGCGATGCTGCCGGTCCCCGAGCGCCCGCCCACGGCCGCGACGCGCGGGTAAGGCGTCCCCCCGATGGCCTCGAAGCGCGCGCTGAGGATCAGGGTGTTGTCCTTCGTGAAGGGAACGAGGGCGCTCGAGGCCGTCGGCTGGATCTGGTTTCGCTGCCATTGCAGCCGCACCAGCCATTCGGGCGAGGCCTGCCAGTCGAGCGAGACCGCCGAGTTGTAGTTGCGCTCGGAATCCTCCCCGTCGTCGACGTCGACCGCCGTGAGGGAAACGCTCCAGCTCGTGGGGCCGAGCAGGTCCCCGCGCATCAGCAGGTTCGCGGAGGTACGCCGCACGGGACGCCCGTCGACCTGCTCGTTCGTGTACGTGACCAGCGTGCTGGGCGAGACCATGCCGCCCACCAGCGGCCACTCGTGCGACCAGGCGTAGTAGCGGGTGACGTCCGCCCGCCCGTCCAGGTTGGTTCGCGTGTAGTTCGCGTCGAACCGGGCCACGCCCCACGGAGTGACGCGAGAGACCCAGCCGCTCACCGCGCCCCGGCGGCTCGACAGTCCCGTCGCCGTGCGCGGGCGATCGTCGCGAAGGCTCAGGCCCGCGCCCACGCTGGTGGAGCGGTCCAGCCGCAGCGAAAGGTTGCCGTAGCCTTCGGTCGCGTCGCTGCCACCGCGAGCGGGGTTCCTGTCGAGGTTCGTGGACGAAAGGTCGAGGCCGGCGTTCGCGGTCATCGCGCTGGCACGCATGTCGCCGCGCCAATACACGCCCCGGCTGTCCTTCTGCGGCGTGATCTCGCCGAAGAGCAGGTCGGGCGCCATCCGGTAGGCGCCGATGCGGTGATTGAACCGGCCCGACTTCACGCGGCCGTCGGCCCAGAACCCGGTCTCGCCGTTGTCGTCCATCGCCGCCTGGAGCTTCATGCGCCCGTCCATCCCCGGTAGCGTCACGGGAATGTCGGCCGCGAGCGTGGCCGCCACGTGGTCCGGCACGTCCCGGGATCCCTGGATCGAGACGACGCCGCCGCCCAGCAGCGTGCCGTCCCGCAGCCGCTTCGAGTAATCGGCGCTCGCCACCGTGCCGTCCAGGGCCTCGAAGCCCTGGACGGACATGCCGACCAGCCGCCCGATCCTTCCGACGCCGGCGCGCAGCTCCGAATCCCTTCCGGTCACCGTGGTGAATGCGCCGGCCGCGAGGGAAGAGGGCAGGTTGATCCGGTAGGAGCTCGACAACCAGGGCGAGATGGCCGAGCGCCAGGTGCCCAGCACCGAGCTTGCGGTCCAGGAGTCCGAGAGCGCGAACTGGTCGTGGAAGAGCGTGAAGCGGCCGCGCGTGAGCCGGGGCTCCGAAGGGAAGCGCTCTCCCCGGGCCACGTCGGCCTCCAGGACGAAATCGCCGTACTGCTCCGTCTCGCGGCGGTGCCGGAGGGCCACGCCCGGCGAAGTCGTCGCTCCGATGTCGCTCACCTCGCGGTGATCGAGGACGAACTCCGTCGACCAGACGCGCAACCCCGGCGTGAGGTCGCCCGGCTCCGCCGCGGCGGGGGCCTCATCCTCCCGCGCCACGCCCTCGATCAGCTGGTCCACGTACGCGGGACGCGGCGGGGCGGGCGCCGGGCGCTCGCCCGCGGCGATGGTGAGATTCGTGATGCCGGCCATGGGCGCCGACTGGGCGACGGCACGCGGCGCGGTCGTTGCGGAGGAAGTCGCCTCCTGCGCGGGCGCCGATATCGAGAAGAGGGTGGCTGCGATGGTCGCCGCGCCCCGGCGCATCCGCGTACCTGGGCGGTCGAACGCTGCGAAATCGCGGCGATTATCGGACATCGACTCCTGCGGAGGATTTCTGCTTGTCGGGCGCAGGACCGGACGGGGCCCCTGTGAGCCCCGCCATTGTGGCACGGGTATCGCGCCGAAAGTGTAGTGGATTTAACAGCTTGCTGTTCGGTCCTCAGCCCGAATCTCGATGAGCCGCCCGCGACGGGCGCCATGTTGCAGCCGGGCTACGGGTGTAATCGAAAAACGCCCAAAAGTTTCAATAAATCATGGGTTTCTGTGAGTCCCTTCACGGAAACAAATGGCGTTTGGGCGCCTAATGGCACCGTCGATCGAGAAACGTAACGGAGCCCCAGGAAGAACCCGAAACACTCCGAAAGGCCCGAAACCCGGTTCCGGAGAGAACCCAGAGATTCCGGCAAAGGCTGCAAGGCGCACCCGGGGCCGATGCCGAAAAAAGATAGCTGAGTGACCTATCCACCATCGAAAACAGGAGAAACAAGATGAAAGCCTCGAACCTCACCAAGATCGCCCTCGCGGTTGCCCTCGCCGTCCCGACCCTCGCGGCGGCCGAATCGAACTTCCAGAGCGGTGCCACGCCCCTGTCCGCCAGCGCCAAGCTCAACATCCAGGTCACGATCCCGAAGATCCTGTTCCTGAAGGTCGGCACGGGCACCTTCCCCAACAACAACGCCGCCGTGGACACGGTCTCCATCAGCGTGCCGGCCGCGAACGTGGGTGATGGCACCCCGGTCAACGCCGCCGCCACGGTCGCGGTCCAGGTGCGCGGCAACGGCGGGAACATCTCGCTGAACTCGAACACGCCGGGCCCGATGGTGAACGACTCGGCCGACCAGCTGGCCTACACGACGATCTCGGCGACGAGCGACAACGCCGCCCTCGGCCACCCCGCCTTCGCCGCCAGCGGCAACGGCACGGCGGTCACCCTCACGGCGACCAACCGCGTCTTCAACGAGACCGCGAACTGGACGTTCAGCTACGCGAACAGCGCCGTCGTCGCCGAAGGTACCTACGGCGGCACCGCGGCCAAGTCCGGCCAGGTCACCTACACCGCCTCGCTCCCCTGAGCGCAGGGCGGCCAGGAGCCAAGTCCGCGGGGGGTGGCAATCGCCGCCCCCGCTTCCTTTCGGGGGTGGCCGGCAATGGCCGGGGCCCCCGGATTCTGAGAAGATTCCCTGTCATGTCCCGCGTTCAAGTTCTTCCGAGGTTCCGCCTCCTGGCGTTGCTTGCGCTGGCGGTGGCCGTTGCCCCCGCGGCCGACGCCTGGATCCTCACGGGGCTGGGAACGAACAACCCGGCGCGCGTCTTCATGATGGTGGGCAACGGCGCGGGCCTCTGGCAGAACAGCGCCACTGTCAACACGGTGAGCGTCACCGTGCCGGCTGCGCAGGTCGGCTCGGGCGTGGCCCAGACCATGTCGAGCAACAGCACACAGTCCCAGAGCCCGTACGACAACTTCGCGGTGTGCACGCCGCCGACCCAGGTGTACGTGGGGGCCGCCTACCAGCGGCGTTTCAATTCCCAGCCCGCGAACGCCAGCCTGCAGGTGACCGCGCCCGCCAACCTCGTGAACGCGAACGGGGACACGATCCCGATCAGCGAGATCAGCTGGACCGTGTCGGCCCTGGGCGGTGACCCGAACCCCACGGCGATTCCCGCGGGGACCTTCGCGGCCGGCACGCAGCTTCTCACCACCGTCGCCCAGGGCACGATGCGCGAGAACTGCCACACCTTCAGGTTCGCGAACACGGCGTTGCGGCCGGAGGGCACCTACACCGCCCAGGTGACGTACACGCTGTCGGCGCCATGATGCTGAGGCGATCCCTCGTGGTGGCAGCGATCGGCCTGCTGGCGCTGGCGCCGGCGTGCCTCGCGGAAACCTTCAGGCTCGAGGATCCCGCCAGCCAGGTCTTCCCGCCCAACGCCCATTGGGAGTGGGCGCCGGGATCGCTGCGGACGGGCATCAACACGGTGCACATGAACCTGCGCGTCGAGGTCCGGATCGACACCCGGGCCTGGGCGGGGCGCCAGGGACGGATCTACATGGTCCTTCCGGTGGACGCCGGAGGGCCGGTGACGGCCGAGTGGACCACGCAGGGGAGGCTTCTCGGCGGCAGGCTGGTTTCGGGAGAACGCGCCCTCGTCTACTCGGGCGCGATCCCGGGACCGGCGCTCGAGGACACGCTGCGCGTCCACCTCGCCACCGACGCCCGGCAGATGACCACGGAGACGCAACGCCTCGCCTTCCATTTCGAGCTCGATACGCCCTAGCCCGATGAACCCCGCCCATCGCCCCGCCCCGTCCCGCTCGCGCCCGCATTCGGGCGCCTGTGCGCTCGCCGGACTGGCCCTACTCCCGCTCGGCACTGCCGCGCAGGAGTTCGCGCTCTACATCTCGCCGCCGCGCGTGGAACTCTCCGTGAAGGCCGGCGAGACCCGCCGCGAGATCCTCGAGCTGCAGCACGTGGGCCGCGAGACCGGGCGCTTCCGCATCTACACGGCCGACTGGTCCCTCAAGGAGGACGGCACCGTCGACTTCTCCAGCGCACTCGCCCCGGGAAGCTGCCGGCGCTGGGTGGCCATCGAGCGACGCGAGCTCTCGATCCCGTCCAATGGCCGCTACCGCTACCGGTTCGAAGTCACGCCGCCCGCCGACGCTCCCGCGCAGGAATGCCGCTTCGCCGTGATGGTCGAGGGACTGGACGCGACGAAGGTGGCCCAGGGGGCGTTCAGCTTCCCCGTCACCGGGCGCATCGGCGTGATCGTCTATGCGAAGGTCGGGGACGTCTCCCCGAACCTCGTGATCGCCAACGCGAGTGTGTCCGGATCGAAAGCGGGGCGCGTGCCCGTGGTCGACGTGAGGAACGACGGCAATGCGACCGGCCGGCTCGAGGGATTCCTCCTTGCGAAGGACGCCGACGGCAAGGAGTTCGAGATCGCTCCCGACCCGTCGCCGATCCTGCCGGGGGCGACCCGGACCATCGCTCTCGTGCCCGTCACGGAGGAAGGACGGCAGCCGCCCGCCATCAAGTACCCGCTGACCGTGAAGGGCAACCTGGAATGGGGCAAGAGCCGCCAGCCGCTCGACATGCGCTTCGCGCCTTGAGGTGGGCGGCCCTCGCGGCGATCGTGACGGCGCTCGCGCCGGCGTTCGCCCAGGTCCGGCTGGTCGCCGCCAAGCCTGCCGCCGAGTCCGCTCCCCCGCCGGAGCCGGAGTACGTCGATCGCGTGATCGAAGGGCTGGCGACCCAGGAGGCGGAAGCGGAGGCGAAGGAGGCCCCGTACGACGCGGCCGGCTGGCCGCGCTTCCTGCGCCTGGAGACGCGGCTGGGCACGCAGCCCTCCGGTTCCCTCTCCACTTCGCGCGCCGGGGGCTTCACCGCGACCGGGGTCGTCGTGACGCCCAACCACGGCACTCTTTCGATCGACGCCAACCTGGCCCTCGAGGAAGACCGCACCGCGATCACGGTGCGGCAGCGTGGGCTGCCGATGGAGGGAGGCTGGGTCGTGAACAACGAGCTCGGCGTGACGCCCTCGCTCGCGCCCCTGCTCATGCGGCAGCCCTCGCGCGTTTACGTGCCCTCGCGGTACGCGCGGGGAGCGGCCACGGAATGGCTGAACCCGGCGCTGCAGACGCAGCTCATCGCCGCGGCTGGTGAGCCGGGCCTGCTCCAGGGCTTCCCGGTGTCGGGATTCCTCACCCTGCCCGGCACTCTCGCCACCCTCGGGGCGCAAAAGAGCATCGGCCCCTTCACCGGCGCCTTCCGCTTCGAGCGCGGTGACGGCCTCTCGCTGTTCCGCAATCCCACGCGGCCCGAGGACAGCAGCGACACGCGTTCGGCACACGTGGCCGTGCGCGCCACGGGCGACGCCCACACGATCCAGGCCAATGCCGTCGAGACGCGATCGACCGAAACGGACGATACGCGCCGCGGCATGTGGGTGGAGGGCGAGTGGAAGCGCGGGACCTCGCTCTACGGCTGGGGCGTCTTCCGGCTCGACCCCAAGCTCAGCTGGTCGGGCCAGGGCATGGCGAGCGATTCCGAGGGCGTATATGCGCGCGGCTCGTGGCGCACGCGGCAGTGGTCCGCCGACGCGAACGTTGACGCCCTGCGCTCGATCTCGCGACCCGACGAATCGGGGGTCTACGTGTCGGCCACGGGGCGCTGGCGGTACAGCCGCTCCCTCAACCTCGGCGCGGGCGGCTCCTATCGCGACTATTCGGGAAGCGGGGGCTCGGTGTTCGCCGACGCCCGGTTCCAGAACGAATGGGGAAGCAGCGGGGCGCGGATCGACGGCACGAGCGGCGGCAGCATCCGCGTGCGGCGCGTGGTGCTGGACCACGCGTGGAACCTGCCGCAGGGCTGGGCCCTCAACACCAGCCTCGGGTTCGGGCGCGAGTCGGGAGAGAACGCCGCGGGATCGATCCGGGGCGGGGCGGTGTCGTTCTCGGCGCCGCTGGGCAACGAGATCACGATGCTCGGGAACGCGAGCACGGAGCGGCGCGGGGACGGCAGCCGAAGCACGAGCGCCAACGTGAGCCTGCTGTGGCGGGTCGACGCCAACTGGTCGCTGGAGGGCAACTACATCTACTCCAACGGCCGGCAGCGGCAATCGCAGTCGCTCGATCCGCTGGCCCCTCCGCCGGACACGCTGTTCCTGCCGGCGGACTCGCGCTCCTACTTCCTGGTGCTTCGCTACGAGGAAGGCGCCGGCACCGGCAGCGTGCCCCTGGGCGGCGCGCCCGGCACCGGCGGGGGGAGCATCGAGGGCGTGGTCTTCCTCGATGCCAACCGCACCGGCACGCAGGAGGCGGGCGAGGCCGGCGCCGCCGGCGTCACCGTGTATCTCGACGGCCGCTTCGCGACGCGAACCGACGCCCTGGGCCGGTTCGAGTTCCCGTTCGTGGCGGCCGGGACGCGGGTGATCCGCGTGCTCGACGAGACGCTGCCGCTGCCTTGGGAGTCCGGCGAGAGGCGGGACACGTCGATCGAGGTCGTGGTGCGGGAGGCGTCCCGCGTGGCGATCCCGGTGGTCAAGCGCGGCGGGGAGTGAGGCGGCGATTCCGGGCTATTCGGCCTTCGGGTCGCGTGCGAGGAGCTGGCGGACGGCCTCGGCGGGCGGCCGCGCCTCGAACAGCACGCCGCAGACCGCCTCGGTGATCGGCATCTCGATGCCGCGCCCGCGCGCAAGGTCGCGCACGGAGGCCGCCGACTGCACCCCCTCGGCCACGTGGCCCAGCTCCCGCAGGATGTCGCCGAGCGCCTGGCCCTTCGCGAGCCGCACCCCCACGTCGCGGTTGCGCGAGAGGTCGCCCGTGCAGGTGAGGACGAGGTCCCCCAGGCCGGTGAGGCCCATGAAAGTCTCGGGCTGCCCACCCAGGGCGACGCCCAGCCGCACGATCTCCGCGAGGCCCCGCGTGACGAGGGCGGCGCGCGCGTTGCGGCCCAGTTCCAGCCCGTCGGCGATGCCCGCGGCGATCGCGATCACGTTCTTCACCGCGCCGCCCAGCTCCACGCCGAGGAGGTCCGCGCTCGAATAGATGCGAAGTCGCGCGCTGTTCAACTGCGCGGCCGATTCCGAGGCGAAGGCCGCGTCCCTCGAGGCGAGCACGAGGGCCGTCGGCTGCCCGCGCGCCACCTCCAGCGCGAAGCTCGGGCCCGAGAGCGCGCCGGTCCGCGACGCCACGGGCAGGACTTCCGCGACGATCTCGTGCGGCAGCGCGCGCGTTCCCTGCTCGAAGCCCTTGCATGCCCAGAGGAGGTCGATGCGGGGCCGGATGGCCGCCACGGCCGTGGCCGTGTCGCGAAGCCCCGCCGTCGAGGTCGCCACGATCGCGAGGTCGCAACCGGAGATCGCGGACGGGAGATCGGCCTCGACGCGCAGTGCGTCGGGAAAGCGGACCTCGGGAAGGTAGGGGCTGGAACGATTGCGCGAGAGCTCGTCGCAGGCCTCGCGCCGCCGCGCCCAGAGGCGGACCTCGTGCGAGGCGGAAAGCGAGATCGCGAGCGCCGATCCCCAGGCCCCGGCCCCGAGGACCGCGATCCTCATGGCCTTACTGCACGCCCCAGAGGTGGGCCACGCGCGCGTAGCCCTGCTGGCCGTCGCGGTGGCGGACCTTCACCCAGCCCTCGGCGGGCGGCTCGAGCACCTCCAGCACGACCTGCTTGTAGGCCTCGAAGACGAGGGCCGACTTCGCGTCGGGGGCGGCGCGCACGTCGGCCACCGGCACGCTCACCATCGCGTTGCGGCGGTCCCCGAGCGACTTGTTCTCGACCCAGCCGACCTCGCCGCCGGAATCGCGCACCTTGGTCCACTGGTCGAGCTTCACCAGGACCTCGAAGGGGTGGCCGCGGCTCGCGACGAAGATGCGGTCGGCCTTCAGCGAAGGCGCGTCGTAGAGGATCGCGGCGCGTTCCCCGAGGGAGCGGAACTCCGCGGCGGCGGCGGGAAGCGCCGCCAGGACGAGCAGGGCCGCCGCCGCGCGCATCGCCGTCAGTGCGTGGCCTGGATGATCGGCGAGGCCGGCTGCTGTTGCTGCTCGGCCTGGGCCTGCTTCTGCGCCTGGTAGAGGGCCTCGAAGTTGACCGGCGTGAGCACCACCGGCGGGAAGCCGGCGCGCGACACCAGGTCGGAGACCACCTCGCGCACGTAGGGGTAGAGGATGTTGGGGCAGGCGATGCCGAGCACGGGCTCCATGTCGGCGTCGGGGATGTTGCGGATCGTGAAGATGCCGGCCTGGCCCGCCTCGACGAGGAAGAGCGTCTTCTCCTTGACCTTGGCGGTGACCGTCACGGTGAGCAGCGTCTGGTAGACGCCCTCGTCGACCTTGTTCGACTGGTGGTGCAGCTGGATGTCGACCTGCGGCGCCTCGCGCTCGAGGAAGACCTGCGGGGCGTTGGGGATCTCGAGCGAGATGTCCTTCACGTAGAGCTTCTCGATCGAAAAGACGGGCTGGTTCTGGGCGTCGCTCATGGCGCTTCCTTCGGTTGGGTGTGTGGGTCTGGCCCGCGGCGTCTCAGGCGGCGAGCAGGGGGTCGAGGCCGCCGGCGCGGTCGAGCGCGGCGAGGTCGTCGAAGCCGCCGACGTGGCGGTCTGCGATGTAGATCTGGGGGACGGTGCGCCGCCCCGTGCGGGTCATCATCTCCTCGCGCCGGGCCGGGTCGAGGTCGACGCGGATCTTCTCGATGTCGGCCACGCCCTTGCCGCGCAGGAGCTTCTCCGCCATCACGCAGTAGGGGCACACGCCCGTCGCGTACATCACCACCTTGGCCATGGCGCTAGCGCTCCACCGGGAGGTTCGCCTGCGACCACGCGCCGATGCCCCCCTTGAGGTTGAAGACCTGGGTGAATCCGGCCTTCCTCAGCGCGCGGCAGGCCGAGCCCGAGCGCGCGCCGCTGCGGCAGGTGACGATCACCGGCTTTTCCTTGAACTTGGCGATCTCGCCGAGGCGGCCGGAGAGCTGCGCGAGCGGGATGTGGCGCGCGCGCGGCAGGTGCCCCGCGGCGTACTCGGCATCCTCGCGCACGTCGAGCACGAGCGAGCCGGGCTGGTTCATGAGCCGGGTGGCCTCCGTGGTGCCCACGGACTGGGCGCCGCCCGAGAAGAGGGAGAGGTCCGGCCAGACGAGGAGGGCGCCGCTCGCGAGGAAGAGCGCGACGAGCGCGATGTTGTCGAGGAGGAATTGGCCCATGGGGTGCCGGGAAGCGGCGTAGCGGTTGCGGAAAAACGCCCATTTTAGCAGCCGGCGGGGGCCCCCGGCGAACCCTCAGCCCGCCAGCGCCTGCAGCGCCCAGAGGGCCGCCATGCCCGCGCCGATCGGGACGATGGGATTTCGCACCTTGAGGGCCACCGCGAAGGCGACGATTCCCGCCAGGAGCCGCGGATTGGAGGCAGTCAGGTCGAGCGCGCCGTGGGCGATCGCGAGTCCCGGCACGACGATGGCCGCGAGCACGGCCGCGGGCACGTAGGCGAGCGCGACGCGGAAGGCGTGCGGGAACTTCTGCGGGTCGGCGAACACGATGAAGGAGGCGCGCGTGAGGAAGGTCACGGCGCCGGCGCCCAGGATGACGATCCACTCGTTCATCGCTTGTGCATCCATTCCGCGGCCACGCCCGCCGCGATTCCCGCGAGCGAGGCGACCACGAGCGAGAGCTTGTACGGGAGCCCCGCGGCGAGGAGCACGACGGCGCCCGCCACCACGGCGGCCGCGAGATCGGCCCGGGTACGCAGCGCGGGGGCGAGGAGCACGAGGAAGGAGAGCGTCACCACGAAGTCGAGCGACCACGCCGCGGGCACCTGCGCCCCCAGCACGGCGCCGGCGACCACCGACGACTGCCACACGACCCAGAGCGTGATCCCCGAGCCGAGCACGTGCCAGTGGCGAAGCCGGAGGTCCCCGGGCTGCGAGTAGATGTGCACGCCCATCGCGAAGCCCTGGTCCGTCATCAGGTAGGCGAGCGGCACGCGCCAGCGCGCAGGCAGGTGCGCCACGTGCGGCGAGAGCGCCGCGCTGTACATGAGGAAGCGCAGGCTCACGATGAGCGCGGCGGCGAGCGTCAGCACGACCGGCGACTGCGCGGCCACGAGCTGCGCCACGACGAGCTGCGCGATGCCGGAGAAGGCGAAGAGGGAAAGCGCGATGCCCTCGAGCGGCGTCATCCCGGCGCCCACCGCCGCCACTCCCGCCACGAAGCCGAACGGCACCGTCCCGACGAGGACCGGTGCCATGTCGCGGCAGCCGGCGAGGAACTCGCCGCGCGCGTCGGGCGTGCGTTCGTTTGATACCATGGGAAAGCCCGCGATCCTGCCACGAATGCCATGAAAAAGCTCGTCCTCATCCGCCACGGCGAAAGCACCTGGAACAAGGAAAACCGGTTCACCGGCTGGACCGACGTGGACCTCTCCGCGCAGGGCGTCGACGAGGCCCGCGCGGCCGGCCGGCTGCTCGCCGCCGAGGGCTACGACTTCGACGTCGCCTTCACCTCCGTGCTCAAGCGCGCCATCCGCACCCTCAACCTCGCGCTCGAGGAGATGGACCGCCTGTGGCTGCCGGTGGAGAAGGACTGGCGCCTGAACGAGCGCCACTACGGCGGCCTCCAGGGGCTCAACAAGGCCGAGACGGCGGCGAAGTTCGGCGACGAGCAGGTGCTCGTCTGGCGCCGCAGCTACGACGTCCCGCCGCCGGAGCTGCCCGAAGGCGACGAGCGCGACGCCGCGCGCGACCGGCGCTACGCCGGCCTGGGCGCGCAGGTGCCCCGCACGGAGTGCCTCAAGGACACCGTCGCCCGCGTCCTGCCCTGCTGGCGCGAGCGCATCGCGCCGCGCGTCGCCGCGGGCGACCGGGTGCTCGTGGCCGCGCACGGCAACAGCCTGCGCGCGCTGGTGAAGTACCTCGATGGCGTCTCCGATGCCGACATCGTCGGCCTCAACATCCCCACGGCGGTGCCGCTCGTCTACGAGCTCGACGACACGCTCTCGCCCCTGCGCCACTACTACCTCGGCGACCCGGAGGCGATCGCGAAGGCCGCCGCCGCGGTGGCGAGCCAGGGCAAGGCCCGCTAGCGGATGCGGGTTCGTCGCGCCGCGGCCGCCGTCCTCGCCGGCGTCGCGCTCGCGGCGGGACTCGCGGCCGCCGCGCCGTCGAAGGGCAGGCCCGCCAGCACCTCCGAGGAGGAACTCACGCAGCTTCGCGGCCGCATCGAGCGCCTGGAGAAGGAGCTCGCGCAGGCCGAGGAATCCCGCGGCGAGGCCGCCGAGGCGCTCAAGGCCGCGGAGAAGGCCGTGAGCGAGGCGAACCGCGCGCTCTTCGAGCTGGACCAGTCGAAGCGGGCGCTTACGGCGCAGCTCGCGGCGCTGGGCGAGCGCGGGGAGCGCGCGCGCCGGGAGATCGCGGGCCAGCGCGCGCTGGCGGAAAAGCTCCTGCGCCTGCAGTACGAGCAGGGAGGCCAGGACCGGCTGCGCCTCATCCTCGAGGGCAAGGACCTCGCCACCCTCACGCGCCACCTGGCCTACTACGGCTACGTGCAGCGCGCGCGCGCCGGGACGCTCGCCGAGCTGAAGCGCGGCGCCGACGAGGTGGCCGCCCTCGAGGCCGAGGCCCGCGAGAAGCGCGCCGAGATCGCCGCGAACCAGGCCGCGCAGGCGAGGCAGACCCAGCAGCTCGAACGGGAACGTGCGGCGCGCGCCGCCGCGCTCAAGCGCTACGCCGGGCAGGTCGAGAAGGGCCGGCGCGAGATCGGGCGGCTCAAGCGCGACGAGGAGCGGCTCACCCGCCTGGTGCGGGAGATCGCGCGGGCGCTGGCGGCGAGCGAGGCCCAGAAGGCGAGGGAAGCCCAGAAGGCGCGCGAGGCGCAGAAGGGGCGGGAGGCTCCCGACGGCAGGCGCGGCACGCCGGTGGACCAGGTGGCCGACGCCTCGGCCTCCGCCCAGCCTTTCCCCGCCCTCAAGGGGAAGCTCCGGCTCCCGGTGAAGGGGGAACTCATGAACCGCTACGGCGGTCCACGGGAAGAGGGCGGCGTTACCTGGCGCGGGCTCTTCATCCGGGCGGCGGTCGGCGAGCTGGTGCGGGCGGTGGCCGACGGGCGGGTGGTTTACGCGGATTGGCTGCGCGGCTTCGGCAACCTCCTCATCCTCGACCACGGCGGGGGCTACATGAGCCTGTACGGCTACAACGAGGGGCTGCTGCGCCGGGTGGGCGAAGGGGTGAAGGGCGGCGACGCCGTGGCCCAGGTCGGGTCCTCGGGGGGCGCCCAGGAATCGGGTTTATACTTCGAGCTGAGATTCGACGGCAAGCCGTTCGATCCGCTGCGCTGGGTGGCGCGCTGAGTTCCCCGGAAGGGGAGGGCGCGCATCCGGCCGCGGCATTGTCCAGACAACGACGAGGTGGCGAACATGAGCGGGAAACTGCAGCAGGTGGGGCTGGTGGTCCTCGGGGCCGCCCTCGGCGTGGCCGCGAGCCTGCACTTCTCCGCGGTCGCCGACCGCCAGCAGTCGACCATCCAGCTCCCCGTCGACGACCTGCGCCTCTTCTCCGAGGTGTTCGGCCGCATCAAGAACGACTACGTCGAGCCCGTCGAGGACAAGAAGCTCCTCAAGGAAGCCATCAACGGCATGCTCACGGGGCTCGACCCGCACTCGGCCTTCCTCGACCAGGACGCCTACAAGGACCTGCAGGTGGGCACCCAGGGCGAGTTCGGCGGCCTGGGCATCGAGGTCGGCGCCGAGGACGGCTTCGTGAAGGTGGTCGCCCCCATCGAGGACACGCCCGCGCACCGCGCCGGCATCCAGGCCGGCGACCTCATCGTGAAGCTCGACGGCGTGAGCCTGAAGGGGCTGAGCCTCAACGACGCCGTGAAGAAGATGCGCGGCAAGCCCCACACCGAGGTGCTCCTCACCATCGTGCGCAAGGGCCAGGCCGCCCCGATGGACTTCAAGCTCAAGCGCGACGTGATCCGCGTGAAGAGCGTGAAGGCGCGAATCCTCGAGCCCGGCTACGGGATGATCCGCGTCACCCAGTTCCAGGAGCACACCGGCGAGAACCTGGTGCAGGCCGTCAACGACCTCTACAAGCAGTCGAACGGCGACCTCAAGGGCCTCGTGATCGACCTGCGCATGAACCCCGGCGGGCTCCTCAACGCGGCCGTGGCCGTGTCGTCGGCCTTCCTGCCGAAGAACGCGCTGGTCGTCTACACCGACGGGCGCACCGAGGACGCGAAGATGCGCCTTACCGCGACCAAGGAGAACTACGTGCGCGGCAGCTTCCGCGAGGACTATCTCGCCAAGCTCCCCGCCGCCGCCAAGTCCGTGCCGCTGGTGGTGCTGGTGAACGGCGCCTCGGCCTCGGCCTCCGAGATCGTCGCGGGCGCCCTCCAGGACCACAAGCGCGCCACGATCATCGGCACGCAGACCTTCGGCAAGGGCTCGGTGCAGACCATCCTGCCGCTGCCCAACAACCAGGCGGTGAAGCTCACGACCGCGCGCTACTACACGCCGAACGGCCGCTCCATCCAGGCGAAGGGCATCGTGCCCGACTTCGTCGTCGAGGACGCCACGACCGACTCGCGCCTGTTCACGCGCGAGGCCGACCTGCAGCGCCACCTCGAGGGCGACGAGGAGAAGGCGAAGGCCGGCGTGGACGGCCCGGGCGCCAAGGCGCCGGCGGCCAAGCCCGCCCCCGAGGCGAAGGCTGGTCACGAAACGAAGGCCCCGGCCGCCAAGGACGCGAAGGACGCGAAGGACGCCAAGGCCCCGGCCGAGAAGAAGGAAGACGTGCAGCTCGTCGCGGCACTGAAGCACCTCAAGGGGCTGCCGATCACCGCCGCGGCCGCGAAGTAGGGCGGCCCTTCCCCGGGCGACGCGCCGTGGACGACCACCAGCGGCTGCGCTACAGCCGCCACCTGTTGCTCGACGGCTTCGGCGAGGATTCGCAGGAGCGCCTGCTCGCCTCGCACGCGGTCGTGGTGGGGGCGGGAGGGCTGGGCTCCGGCGCGCTCCTCTACCTCGCCTCGAGCGGCGTGGGCCGCATTACCATCGCCGACGGCGACGCGGTCGACCTCACCAACCTGCAGCGCCAGGTCGTGCATCGCGTCGATGCCATCGGCACCAACAAGGCCGTCTCCGCCGCCGCCACGCTCGCCACGATCAATCCCGAGGTCTCGGTGCGCGCGCTCCCGGAGCGGCTCGGCCCCGAGGGCCTTCGCGCGCTGGCGCGCGAGGCCGACGTGGTGCTCGACTGCTCGGACAACTTCGCCACCCGGCACGCCATCAACGAGGCGTGCGTGCGCGAGCGCGTGCCCCTGGTGTCGGGGGCCGCCATCCGGTTCGACGGCCAGGTCGCCGTCTTCGACCCGCGAAAGCCCGGCTCGGGCTGCTACCACTGCCTCTTCCCGGCCGACGCGCACGGCGAGGAGGAGCGCTGCGCCACGATGGGGGTGTTCGCCCCGCTCGTGGGCGTGGTCGGGACGATGCAGGCGATGGAGGCGATCAAGCTCCTGGCCGGCATCGGCGACACGCTCGCCGGGCGCATGCTGCTGTTCGACGCGCGCGCGCAGCGCTGGCACGAGGTGCGCCTCTCGCGCGATCCCCATTGCGCCGTGTGCGGGGAGCCGCGCGCGGCCGCGGCCTAGAAGAAGGAGAAATCCGCATGCGAAGAAACGCCCGACCGCTCCTGCTCGCCGCCGTCCTGCTCGTGGCCGCCCCCTGGGCCGCCGGCGAGGGCGACAAGCAGGTCGTGTGGAAGCTCGTCGACACGAAGGGGAAGGTCACCTACGTCGACAAGGCCCCGCCCAAGGAATTCCAGGGCAAGGTGACCCGCATCGAGGTCGACCTCTCCGCCAACGTGGCCACGCTCGCCACCGTGGGCGAGGCCTCCAAGCCCATCCGGTTGCCGCTCACGGCGCCGGAACTCAAGCGCGTGAGGGCGGATGCCGAGCTCGCCCGCGCGCGCGAGAACCTGGAGGCGGCGAAGAAGGCGCGCGAGGACGGCAAGGATCCCACGCCGGAAGAGACCCAGTGGATCGGGAAGAAGGGAGGCGGCGCGCGGCCCGAGCCGACGGAGGCCTACCACGCGCGCATCAAGGCCCTCGACGCCGCGGTCAAGGCGGCCGAGGCGGATCTGGACCGGGCCCAGAAGGCCGCGCGGATGGCCGCCATTGACTGACGTCTTCGCGCGGCGAGCGTTCGCCCTGGCGTTCATCCTGGCCGTGGCGATGCCCGCCGCCGCGCAGCAGGTCCTGTACAAGCTCACCGACCGGCAGGGGCGCGTCACCTACTCCGACAGCGTGCCCAAGAACTACGACGGCACGGTGCAGCGCATCGAGACGGATGCCACTTCCAACCTCCTGCCGTCGGGCAGGCCGCCCGAGGCGCAGAAGGCGCCCGCCGCGGCCACAGGCATGGCGGAGGACCGGCGCCAGAGGCGCGACGAGCTCGACAAGAAGTTGCGGGCGGCGCAGGCGCGGGTCGAGGCGGCGAAGAAGGCCGTTGAGCTGGGCGAGGAGCCGCAGCCCGGCGAGATGCAGACCGTCCAGCGCCGGCACGCGCCCCTGAAGCGCGGGGAGTCGCCGCCGCGCCCGAACTGCTTCGAGGCCGTCGACCCCAACGGCGTGGCTTCGCTCATCTGCCCGCAGCAGGTGCCGCAGGACGCCTATTACGAGCGCCGCCGCAAGCTCGACGAGGACCTTCGCCTCGCCGAGCGGGAGCTCGAGGAGGCCGAGCGCGCCTACCGCCGCGGCACGGACTAGCTCTTCTCCCCTTGTATGTTGAAGGGGGGGCTGTAAATTCATGGCGTTTGACCGAATGAGTCCGGCAGGCCGTTACTCCCCTTGTGCGCCGCAAGGCAGCACGCGGGAGAGCATGGGTCGCCGGGCTCACCTTTCTGACCAACCCGAACGGTTGCCCGAGCCGGCTTGCCGAGCTCGCATCATTGCAAGGACGGGTACTCAGGAGCGCGCCATGACCGACAAGCTCAAGGTAGTGGGAATCGACGTATCGAAGGCCCGGCTGGACGTGTGCGTCCTGCCGGAAGGGACGGCCAGCAGCCAGGGCAACGACGAGGCCGGGATCGTGATCCTGGTCGAGGCGCTCAAGCGGCTGCGGCCCGATCTGGTGGTGATGGAGGCCACGGGCGGCTACGAGACGGAGGCCGCCATGGCGATCTCCGCAGCCGGCATGCGCCTCGCGGTGGTCAACCCGCGGCAGGTGCGCGACTTCGCCAAGGCCTCGGGGTTGCTGGCCAAGACGGATGCGATCGATGCGCGTGCGATCGCGCAGTTCGGCGTGGCCATCGACCCGCAGGTCACGGCTGTGCCCGACGAGGACACCCAGGAGCTGCAGGCGATGATGGTGCGCCGAGGCCAGCTGATCGCCATGCGAACCCAGGAGAAGAACCGCCTGGCGCTGGCCTTCGGCACGATGCGTAAGCCCATCAAGGAGCACATCGCCTGGCTGGATCGGGCCATCGAGGGCTTGGACATCGACCTTACCCACAAGCTCAGGACCTCGCCCGCCTGGAAGGACAAGGAGGACCTGCTGCGCTCCTTCAAGGGCATCGGCCCGGTGAGCGTGCGCACCATGCTCGCCGACCTGCCTGAACTGGGGCAGCTCAACCGCAAGAAGATCGCCGCCTTGGTGGGGGTTGCCCCCGTCAACTGCGACAGCGGTACGTTCCGGGGCCAGCGCCACATCTGGGGCGGCCGGGCCCGGGTGCGCACCGCTCTGTACATGGCTTCGGTGGCCGCGATCCGGACCAACCCGGTGATCCGGGTCTTCTACGAGCACCTGATCTCCGCCGGCAAGCCCCGCAAGGTCGCGCTCGTGGCCTGCATGCGCAAGATGCTCACGATCCTGAACGCCATGGCCAGGACCCACACCCGCTGGCAGCCGCCAGCGGCCCATCAACCCGCTTGATCTCCAACACGGTTGCTCTCCCCGGGGGGCCCCAACTTGTTGGGGCTGTCCAACGGCAGAGGGGTCGGGGGTGAGGATCAGGCCGCTGGCAGCGACGCGAGATCCCAGCGCGGCCGCACGCCGAAGCCTTCCGTTCCCGCCGGCGCGGAACCGAAGCGCAGCGCGGCGGCGAAGGCGATCATCGCGCCGTTGTCGGTGCAAAGCCGCGCAGGCGGGAAGAAGACGCTCGCGCCCACGCGCGCCGTCTCGTTCGCGAGGCGCTCGCGAAGCGCGGCGTTCGCCCCCACGCCCCCGGCCACGACGAGTCGCGACATGCCGGTGGCCTCCAGGGCCCGCAGGCACTTCGCGGCCAGCACGTCCACGACGGCGGCCTGGAACGAGGCGGCGATGTCGGCGCGCAGGGCGTCGTCCAGCGCGTGCTTGCGCACGCAATGCAGCGCCGCGGTCTTCAATCCACTGAAACTGAAGTCCAGATCCTCGCTCGCGATCATCGGTCGCGGGAAGGCGAAGCGCCGGGCGTTTCCCGAGGCCGCGAGCCTCGAGAGCGCCGGCCCGCCGGGATAGTCGAGCCCGAGAAGGCTCGCCGTCTTGTCGAAGGCTTCGCCGGCCGCGTCGTCGACCGTCTCGCCGAGCAGGGCGTACCGGCCCACGCCCTCGACGGCCATGAGTTGCGTGTGCCCTCCCGAGACGAGCAGGGCCACGAACGGGAATTCGGGCGGCGGATCGGCGAGAAGCGGCGACAGGAGGTGGCCCTCGAGGTGGTGGACGCCGACCACGGGGCGGCCGAGGGCCAGCCCCAGGCCGGCGGCGACCGAGGCGCCCACGAGCAGGGCGCCGGCGAGGCCGGGACCCTCCGTGTAGGCGATGAGGTCCACGTCGGCCAGTTCGCGGCCGGCACGCTCGAGCGCCTCCCGGGCGAGGGGCACGATGCGCCGGATGTGGTCGCGCGAGGCGAGCTCCGGGACGACCCCGCCGTACAGGGCGTGCAGGTCCACCTGCGAGTGCAGCGCCTCGCCGAGGACGCCGCCGGCGCTGTCGTAGAGGGCGATTCCGGTCTCGTCGCAGGAGGTTTCGATGCCGAGGGTGAGCACTTGGTGGAGGGGGCGAAAATCTCGCCTTTTCAGGGGTGCAAAACTTTGATATTATGCAGGGTTTTCAGCAGCACCCACCATTTCGGAACCCGACATGCCGACCATCCGAGTCAAGGAAAACGAGCCGTTCGACGTTGCGCTGCGCCGCTTCAAGCGCGCGGTGGAAAAGACGGGCCTTCTCACCGAGCTTCGCGCCCGCGAGTTCTACGAGAAGCCCACCGCCGAGCGCAAGCGCAAGCACGCCGCGGCCGTGAAGCGCCGCTACAAGCGCATGCGCTCGCAGATGCTGCCGCCGAAGCTCTACTGACCGGCCCCGGGCAATCCCCTTCTTCGCGGCGAGCCGGGCCCCAGCGCCCCGCTCGCCGCGGTCGTTTCGACGCGAGGAATCCATGACGCTGCGCGATCGGGTGAACGAGGACGTGAAGGTGGCGATGAAGGCGCGCGAGGCCGAGCGGCTCGGCACGCTGCGGCTGCTCACCGCCGCCATGAAGCAGCGCGAGGTCGACGAGCGCATCACGCTCGACGACGCCGGCGTGATCGCGGTCATCGAGAAGATGCTCAAGCAGCGCAAGGACTCGGTCGAGCAGTACGAGAAGGCCGGTCGCCGGGAGCTCGCCGACACCGAGAAGCGCGAGATGGCGATCCTGTCGGCGTACCTTCCGCAGCAGATGTCCGAGGCCGAGGTCGCGGCGATCGTCGCGGAAGCGGTGGCGGCCACGGGCGCCAAGGGCCCGGCGGACATGGGCAAGGTGATGGGCGTGGTGAAGCCGAAGGTGGCCGGCCGCGCCGACATGGGCCGTGTCTCGGCGCTGGTGAAGGCGAAGCTCGCGGGCTGAAGGCGCCGCGCGGCCGGTCCCCCGCCCGCATGATCCCGCAGGACTTCATCCAGGCGCTCCTCGGGCGCGTCGACATCGTCGACGTGATCGACCGCCACGTGCGCCTGAAGAAGGCGGGCACGAACTACAAGGCCTGCTGCCCCTTCCACAACGAGAAGACCCCGTCGTTCAACGTGAGTCCCTCGAAGCAGTTCTACCACTGCTTCGGCTGCGGCGCCCACGGCAACGCGATCGGCTTCCTCATGGAGTACTCGGGGCTCGCGTATCCGGACGCCATCCGCGAGCTCGCGCAGCAGGTCGGGATGGAGGTGCCCGAGGTGCGCGGAAACCTCCCCGGCCGGCCACCCGCCGCGCAGGCGAAGGGGCTCACCGACCGCATGATGGAGGCGCTCAACTACTACCGCGCCGAGCTCAAGAAGACCCCGTTCGCCATCGACTACCTCAAGCACCGCGGCCTGTCGGGCGAGATCGCGGCCCGCTACGGCCTGGGATACGCCCCGGACGCCTGGCAGTCGCTCAAGGCCGTCTTCCCCGACTACGAGTCGGCGGAGATGAAGGACACCGGCCTCGTCATCGACTCGGAGGGCGCCGAGGCCCACGACGGCGAGCCCGCGAGGAAGAGCCGCCGCTACGACCGCTTCCGCGGCCGCGTGATGTTCCCCATCCTCGACTCCCGCGGCAACGTGATCGGCTTCGGCGGCCGCGTCATCGGCGAGGGCGAGCCCAAGTACCTCAACTCCCCCGAGACCCCGCTCTTCGAGAAGGGGCGCGAGCTCTACGGCCTGTGGCAGGCCAAGCGCGCCATCCGGGACGCGAACCTCGTCATCGTGGTCGAGGGCTACATGGACGTGGTGGCCCTCGCCCAGCACGGGGTGGAGAACGCCGTGGCCACGCTCGGCACCGCCACGACGCCCATGCACGTCTCGAAGCTCCTGCGCCTGGCCGACAACGTGGTCTTCTGCTTCGACGGGGACGCCGCCGGGCGCAAGGCCGCGTGGAAGGCCCTGGAGGTGTCGCTTCCGGTCCTGGCCGACGGGAAGTCGGTGGCCTTCCTCTTCCTGCCGCCGGAGGACGATCCGGACACCTTCGTGCGCCGCGCGGGGAAGGAAGCCTTCCTCGCGGCCCTGGCGGCCGCCAAGCCCCTGTCGCAGTTCCTCGTGGGCGAGATCGCCTCGAAGGTGGACATGCGTTCCGAGGAGGGGCGCGCGCGCTTCCTCGCCCAGGCGAAGCCCCTCGTGGCGCAGATCGAGGCGCCGGCGCTGGGCGCGATGATCCGCAAGCGCCTGGCGGAGCTCGCAGGCCTCGATCCCGGCGAGCTGCCGGGATTCCTGCCGCCGCGCGCCGCCGCGAGGCCCGCCCAGGCGCCGGCCCCGCGGGTCGTGCGCAAGGCCCCTTCGCTCGAGGGGCAGATGCTGCAGAGGCTGCTGCGCAAGCCGGCGCTCGCCCGCTCGGTGGACCCCGACCTCGTGGAGGAGTCCTCGGCGGAGGGGCGGGCGCTGCACGCCGTCCTCGCCTACGCCCGGGAAGGCGAGCAGGACCTCACGCTGGGCCAGCTCGTGGCCCACTTCGACGGCGGCGAGCACTCCCCCGTCCTCGAGGCCGCCCTGGGAGCCGGCCGGATACTCGACGAGGTCCCGGAGTCGGAGCTGGACCTGGAGGCGGACCTCGCCGGCCTGCAGGCGCGGCTCTCCCTGCAGCGTTCGGAGCGTCGCAAGGCCGAGCTGGAGGCGCGCGCCCTGGAGGGAGGGCTCACCGAGGCCGAGCGGGAGGAGCTCGCCGGGCTCGTGGCCAGCCAGGCCGCTGCGCGGGGCGTGAACTCCGGCCTCGATAAACCCTCTAACTAGTGGTAAAATGGCAAGTTTTCCCCGCCTAACCTGCCCTTCCCGGAGCCGCCCGTGAAACCCTCCAGAGAATCCCAGAAGAACGCCAGCAAGGAGCAGAAGGCCGAAGTGAAGCTCGCGGAGGTCGAGGCGCAGAAGAAGCGCCTGAAGAACCTCATCGTCCTGGGCAAGGAGCGCGGCTACCTCACCTACGCGGAGATCAACGACCACCTCCCCGACGAGATGACCGACGCCGAGCAGATCGAGGGCGTGGTCACGATGCTCGCGGACATGGGCATCCTGGTATACGACGCCGCGCCTGACGCCGAGACGCTGCTGCTCACCGAGGCGGCCACCAACCCGGTCGCCGACGAGGACGTTGTCGAGGAGGCCGAGGAGGCCCTCTCCCTCACCGTCGACTCCGAGTTCGGGCGCACCACGGATCCCGTGCGCATGTACATGCGCGAGATGGGGTCGGTGGAGCTCCTCACGCGCGAGGGCGAGATCGAGATCGCCAAGCGCATCGAGGACGGCCTGAAGCACATGATCCAGGCGATCTCGTCCTGCCCGACCACGATCGAGGAGATCCTGCGCCTCGCCGAGATGGTCGAGAAGGACGAGATGCGCATCGACGAGCTCGTCGACGGGCTCGTGGACGCCGACGGCGAGGACATCGTCGGCGAGGAGATGAGCGAGGAGGAGGAGCTCGAGGAGATCGAGGAGGACGAGGGCGAGGAAGACGCCGACATGGCGAGCGCCGACCTCGAGCAGCTCAAGCAGGACTCGCTCGTGCACTTCAACAAGATCCGGCGCCTCTACAAGAAGATGCGCAAGTTCCTCGCCGAGAAGGGCTACCGCTCGCGCGCCTACAAGGACCTCCAGGAGTCGATCTCCGGCGAGCTCCTGATGATCCGCTTCACCGCCAAGCAGGTGGAGCACCTGTGCGGGGGGCTGCGCCACCTGGTCGAGCGCGTGCGCGGCCACGAGCGCGAGATCATGGAGCTGTGCACGCGCAACGCCGCCATGCCGCGCCCGCACTTCATCAAGGTGTTCCCCGGCAACGAGACCAACCTCAAGTGGGTCGCCGAGGAGATCGCCTCGGGCAAGGCGTTCGCCAAGGCGCTCGACCGCTTCAAGCCGGCGATCGTCGAGCAGCAGGAGGCGCTCATCGCGCTGCAGAAGGAAGTGGGCATCCCGATCAAGGACCTGAAGGAGATCGCCCGCCAGATGTCCACGGGCGAGGCCAAGGCCCGCCGCGCCAAGCGCGAGATGATCGAGGCCAACCTGCGCCTGGTGATCTCGATCGCCAAGAAGTACACCAACCGCGGCCTGCAGTTCCTGGACCTCATCCAGGAGGGCAACATCGGCCTCATGAAGGCGGTGGACAAGTTCGAGTATCGCCGCGGCTACAAATTCTCGACCTACGCCACCTGGTGGATCCGCCAGGCCATCACGCGCTCGATCGCCGACCAGGCGCGCACCATCCGCATCCCGGTGCACATGATCGAGACGATCAACAAGATGAACCGCATCTCGCGGCAGATCCTTCAGGAGACGGGCCAGGAGCCCGACCCGGCGACCCTCGCCGTGAAGATGGAGATGCCCGAGGAGAAGATCCGCAAGATCCTCAAGATCTCCAAGGAGCCCATCTCCATGGAGACGCCGATCGGCGACGACGACGACTCCCACCTCGGCGACTTCATCGAGGACCAGGCCGGGCTCGCCCCCTCGGACTCGGCGCTCTACGCGAGCCTGCGGGAGGCCACCAAGGACGTGCTGGATTCCCTCACGCCGCGCGAGGCCAAGGTCCTGCGCATGCGCTTCGGCATCGAGATGAACACCGACCACACGCTGGAGGAGGTCGGCAAGCAGTTCGACGTGACGCGCGAGCGCATCCGCCAGATCGAGGCCAAGGCCCTGCGCAAGCTCCGCCACCCCTCCCGGTCGGAGAAGCTGCGCAGCTTCCTCGAGGGCGAAGGCTGACGCGGACTTCCGGCCCGCCGCGATGAGCTTCCTCCGGAGCGCGACCCGATCCGTGCGTGCGCGCGGCCGCCGCGGCATCACCGCGGCACTGCTCGTCCTCTGCCTGCCCGCGCAGGCGCTCGCCATGCACCCGCCGGCGCCCCCCCAGACGCCCTTGCGCGAGGCGTGCGAGAAGGAGGTCGGCTACAGGCCCGAGCCGGGCCAGAAGGGCAAGGACGCGATCTGGGCCGCCACGCCCGACGAGTTCGTCACGCGGATGCTTCGCATGGCCGGCACGAGCGCGGACGACTACGTGATCGACCTCGGCGCCGGCGACGGCAACTTCGCCATCGCCGCGGCCCGGCAGTTCGGCGCGCGCTCCCTCGGCATCGAGTACAACGCCGAGCTCGTGAAGCTGGCGCAGTGCATGGTGCGCGGATCGGGCGCGGAGGGACGCGCCCGCGTCGTCGAGGGCGACGTCTTCAAGGCGGACTTCTCGCGGGCCGACGTCCTCACGATCTTCCTCCTGCCGCACCTCAACCAGTGCCTGCGCCACCGCATCCTCGAGATGCGCCCCGGCGTCCGCGTGGCCTCCTACCTCTTCTCCATGGGGGACTGGGAGCCCGACGACATGACGGCCATGGGCCTGGACGTCGCGTTCCTGTGGGTCGTGCCGGCGCGGGTCGGGGGACGCTGGGCCTTCCGCGAGCCCGGGTCCGGCGGCGCGGCATTCACTGTCGACATCACGCAGATCTACCAGAAGATCGGGGGCGAGGTCGTCGACGGCGGGACGCGCCACCCGCTCCTCGGCGCGAGCCTGCGCGGGGACCTTCTGCGCTTCTCCTTCCGCGACGCGAAGGGCGTCCACCAGAACTTCACGGGACGGGTGGCCGGCCGGGAGATTGCCGGGGACCTGCGCGCCGCCGACGGGGAATCCGCGGAGGTCGTGGCGACGCTGCAGGGCGGTCCGCGGCCGTCGCCCTGGGCCGAGATGGCTCCGCGGTGCGGCAAGTTCTACGGGAAGTAGCCCGCCGGTGAGCGACCCGGCAGCGTCCCGCGCCGTGCCGCGGCCGCAGCTGTCGACCGCGGACGCGGTCATGATCATCGTGGGCATCGTCATCGGCGGCGGGATCTTCGCGCTGCCGTCGGTCATCGCCGGCCTCGCCGGGTCCTCGGCCTGGATGTGGGCGGCGTGGGCCGCCGGCGCCGCCCTCACGCTCGCGGGCGCGCTCTGCTACGCGGAAATGGCCGCCGCCTTCCCGCACGCGGGCGGCGACTACCACTTCCTCACCCGCGCCTACGGCCGCGACCTGAGCTTCCTCTTCGGATGGGCGCGCGTGAGCGTCATCCTCACGGGCTCCACGGCGATGCTCGCCTTCGTCTGCGGCGACTACCTCGCGCGCGTGGCCGACCTCGGGCCGAACTCGCCGGCGATCTACGCGGCGCTCGTGATCCTGGCCCTCACGGCCGTGAACCTGTTCGGGCTTCGCCGGTCGGCGAATGCGCAGAATCTCCTGACGGCCCTGGAGGTCGCCGGGGTCGCGCTCGTCATCGCCGCCGGCTTCCTTGCCGGGGGGGCGGCGCATGCGCCGGAAGCGGCGCCGGCACCCGGGCAAGGCGGGGCGCCGGCCGCCTTCGGCCTCGCGCTGGTCTTCGTCCTCTTCACCTTCGGGGGCTGGAACGAGGCCGCCTACATCTCGGCCGAGGTCCGCGGCGGCCAGCGGGCGATCCTGCGCGTCCTCGTGATCTCGATCGGGCTGCTGGCGCTGATCTACGGGCTGTTCGTCCTCGCCGTCGAGCACGCCCTCGGCTTCGAGGGCATGAAGGCGAGCAAGGCGGTCGGGGCGGACGTCCTCCTCGCCGCGCTGGGCCCGGCGGGCGAGACGCTGATCGCCGGACTGGTGGCCATGGCGGCGCTCACCTCGATCAACGCCACCCTGATCGTCGGCGCGCGCAGCAACTACGCGCTCGGGCAGGACTGGCCGCCGCTCGCCTTCATGAGCCGCTGGCACGGGCCCCTGGGCGTGCCCGTCGTGGCCCTCCTGGTGCAGTCGGCCGTGGCGCTTCTGCTGGTCGGTTTCGCCGCCGTCGAGAAGGGCGGGGTGCAGACCCTGGTCGAATTCACCGCGCCGGTCTTCTGGGGCTTCCTGGTGCTGGTCGGCGCCGGGCTGTTCGTCCTTCGCGCCCGTTACGCCCACGTCGCCCGGCCCTTCCGGGTGCCCCTCTACCCCGTGCTCCCGGCGGCATTCGTGGCCACCTGCGGCTACCTCTTCTATTCCAGCGTCACCTACGCGCACTCGCAGGGAGCCGTGCGGATCTCGCTCTACGTGATGGCCGCGGGACTGGTGGCGTGGGTGGCCGCGCGGTGGTGGTCGCGATCCGCCGCGCAGTAACGCCACCCGTTACACCGGCGGCACCCCCGGCGGCCGGTAGAATGCGGCCAGCAGCGCGTTCGCCTCGTCATCC
>JAHCLE010000169.1 GCA_026125445.1 Burkholderiales bacterium | reverse complement strand
TCCAGGCACTGGTCCGAGAGCGTGTCGAAGAGCTCCAGGTCGACGCCGGGATGCGCGGCGCGGTACTCGGCGAAGAGGCCCGGCAGCCACCCGGCGGCGAGCGAGGGCAGCGCCGCCACCGACACCCGCCCCTTTCGTAGCGCCACGCGCTCGCCGATGTCGGACGCGAGCGTCTCGAAATCGGCGAGCAGGCGCCGCGCCGGCTCCTCCAGCGTCCTCCCCTCGGCGGTGAGCTCCACGTTTCGCGTGTCGCGGTCGAAGAGCCGCGCGCCCACGGCATCCTCCAGCGAGCGCACCAGCGCGCTGAAAGCCGGCTGCGAGAGGTGGCAGCGGTGCGCCGCGCGGGTGAAGCTGCGAAGCTCCGCGAGCGCCAGGAAGGCGCGCAGGTGCCGGGTGGAGAGATTGAGCTGCATCGCGAATCAATCCATCGGAAATAACGAATTCCCCGATAACCGCGCCCACTATAGAGTCCCCCCCATGGCGCGACAACCCCTGCTCATCGGCTGCGGCGCGGGCTTCTCGGGAGACCGTCCCGACGCCCCCGAGGCCGTCGTGGCCACGCTCTCCGCCCGCGGGGGCCCCGCGTGCCTGATGCTGGAGACGCTGGCCGAGCGCACGCTCGCGCTGGCGCAGCTGCGCCGCCGCGAGGATCCGCAGGCCGGCTACGAGCCCCTGCTGGACCGGCTCGTGGGACCCGTCCTGGCCGAGTGCCTCGGCAACGGCATCCGCATCGTCTCCAACTTCGGCGCCGCCAATCCCACCGCGGCCGCCCGGCGCATCGACGAGATCGCCCGCATCGAGGGCTTCACCAACCCGCGCATCGCCGTGGTCACCGGGGACGACCTCTCCGGCCCCGCGCACCACGCCCTTCTGGCGGAGCGTCTCGGCGAGGCCCGGCACCCCGTGAGCGCCAACGCCTACCTGGGTGCGGAGCCCATCGCCGCCGCCTGGGATGCGGGCGCGGAGATCATCGTCACCGGCCGCGTGGCCGATCCCTCGCTCGCCGTGGGCCCGGCCATGGCGCACTACGGCTGGAGCGCCTCCGACTGGGACCGCCTGGGTCGCGCCACGATGGCCGGCCACCTCCTCGAGTGTGGCGCGCAGGTGACCGGGGGCTACTTCGCCGACCCGGGCTACAAGGACGTGCCCGACATCGCCAACGTCGGCTTTCCCATCGCGGAGGTGAGCCAGGACGGCGACTGCATCATCGGGAAGGCCGACCGCACCGGCGGCTGCGTCACGCTCGCCACCGTGAAGGAGCAGCTCCTCTACGAGGTGCACGACCCGGCCGCCTACCTGACGCCGGACGTCACCGCGGACATCACGCAGGCGCAGGTCACGCAGGCCGGCACGGACCTCGTCGCGCTCACCGGCGTGCGCGGCCACGAGCGCCCTGCCACCCTCAAGGTGACCGCGTTCTACGAGGGAGGCTGGCTCGCCGAGGGGGGAATCTCCTACGCCGGGCCGGGGGCGGAAGCGCGCGCGCGGCTCGCCGCCGAGATCCTCGCGAAGAGGCTGCCGGAGCTGAAGCTGCGCATCGACCTCATCGGCGTGACGAGCCTTTTCGCCGACGACGCGGGGAGGCTCCTCGCGGCCAAGGTGCCGTCGGACGCGCGCGACGTGCGCCTGCGGGTGGCCGCGCGCCACGACCAGAAGGAGGCGGCCGAGCGCCTCGCGCAGGAAGTCACGGCGCTCTACACCTGCGGCCCGGCCGGCGGCGGCGGCGTGCGCACCGCGATCCGCCCGCGGCTTTCCACGGCCTCGTGCTTCGTGCCGCGCGAGGCGGTGAAGGCCGGCTTCGAGTGGGTGGACTGATGGCCGCGCGCACCGTTCCCCTTCGCGAGCTGGCCCACGGCCGCACCGGCGACAAGGGCAACCGCTCCAACATCAGCGTGATCGCCCGCCGCGAGGAATACTGGCCGCTGCTGGTGGCGCAGGTCACCGAGGAGGCGGTGGCCGGGATCTTCGCCCACCGCCGGCCCTCGAAGGTCGCGCGCTACCTGCTCCCCAACCTGCAGGCCATGAACTTCGTCCTCGACGACGTGCTCGACGGCGGCGTGAACGATTCCCTCAACCTCGATTCGCACGGCAAGTCGCTCGCGTTCCTCGTGCTCGACCTGCCCGTGCAAGTGCCCGAAGACCTCGAAACCCCGACCGGAGGAGACCCATGAACCGATTCGCCGCCGCACTCGCCCTCGCCCTGGCCGCCACGACCGCGGGCGCGCAGGATTTCCCCACGAAGTCCATCACCTTCGTCGTGCCCTTCGCGGCCGGCAGCGCCACAGACACGCTCGCGCGCGCCGTGGGGCAGGCCGTCACCAACGAGACGAAGCAGGCGGTGGTGATCGACAACAAGCCGGGCGCCAGCGGCATGATCGCCGCCGCCTCCGTGGCCAAGGCGCCCGCCGACGGCTACACCGTGCTCATCACCACGAACACCACGCACGCGGCCAACGAGCACCTCTACAAGAAGCTCACCTACGACCCGGTGAAGGACTTCGCGCCGCTCTCGGGCCTGGGCAAGGGCGGGCAGGTGATGGTGGTGAGGCCCGACCTGCCGGTGAAGACGGTGCAGGAATTCATCGCGCACGCGAAGAAGAACCCCGGCAAGATCAACTTCGGCTCCGGAAGCTCCTCCTCGCGCATCGCGGGCGAGCTGCTGCAGCAGATGGCGGGCATCGAGCTCCTGCACGTGCCCTACAAGAGCAACCCGCTCGCCGTCGCCGACATGCTGGGCGGCACCATCGACATGATGATCACCGATACCACCACGGGGCTTCCGCAGGTGCAGTCCGGGAAGCTCCGCGCCCTGGGCTACTCCGGCGACAAGCGCTCGCGCCTGGCGCCCGACCTTCCCACCATTTCCGAGGCCGGCGTGAAGGGCTACGAGATGAGCTACTGGTTCGCCGCCTACGCGCCCGCCGGGACGCCACCCGCCGTCGTGAAGCGCCTGAACGCCCTGCTGGTGGCCGCCACCAAGTCCGGCCCCGTCACCGCCTTCTACGAGAAGACCGGCGTGGACGCCTTCACCACCACGCCCGAGGAGCTGGCCACCTTCCAGGCCGCCGAGACGAGGAAGTGGGGCGAGATCATCAAGAAGGCCAACATCCAGCCCGAGTGACAAGATGGGGACGGGTACAGGACCCGTCCCCATTTCCATGGCCGACGACATCGCGAGGGCGAGGGAGCTGCTGGAGCACGCGACGAGCGTTGCGGTGCTCACGGGCGCCGGCATCTCGGCGGAATCGGGGATTCCCACCTTCCGCGACGCGCTCACGGGGCTGTGGGAGAAGTTCCGGCCCGAGGAGCTCGCCACCCCGGAGGCTTTCGAGGCCAACCCGAAGCTGGTGTGGGACTGGTACGCGTGGCGGCGCGAGAAGGTCGTTCACGCCGTTCCCAACGCCGGTCACCGGGCGCTCGTCGCGATCGAACGGGGGTGCCGGGAGCGCGAGGCGGACTTCACCCTCGTCACCCAGAACGTCGACGGACTGCATCGCGCGGCGGGAAGCCGGCGCGTCGTGGAGCTGCACGGCAACATCCGGCGCGTGAAATGCTTCGACAACCACCACGCGATCGAGAGCTGGCAGGAGACGGCCGATGAGGTGCCCACCTGCCCGCGCTGCGGCTCGCTCCTTCGCCCCGACGTGGTGTGGTTCGGCGAGGCGCTGCCGCCCGAGGCGCTGGCCGCCGCCTTGGCCGCGGCGCGCACCTGCGATGTTTTCCTGTGTGTCGGGACCTCCACGGTGGTGGAGCCCGCGGCATCCCTTCCCTACATCGCGCTCGAAGGCGGCGCGCGCGTGATCGAGGTGAACCCACAGCCCACGCCGCTCACGGGAAGCGCGAGCGTGAGCCTGCGCGGTGCCGCCGGGGAGATGTTGCCGCTGCTCGCCTAGCCCGCGGGGCGCGGGAGGGGCATCACCGGACGAAAGTGATGGGGACGTTCACGAGGTGGAAGGCCTTCATCGCCACCGACCCCATGAGCACGCCGGAGACCTTGCCCAGGCCGCGCGTGCCCATCACCACGTGGGTGCAGTTCTTCTCCGCGGAGATGCGCCCGATGGTCTCCGCGGGCTCGCCCTCGGCCTCGATGAACTCGTGCGGAGTGCCGGCGAGGATCTCCAGCGCCTTGGCGCAGCTCGACCGGGCGAGCTCCTGGCGGTGCTTGATGGCCACGTCGTGGCCGATGCCGTGCGTCTGCCAGTTCTCGAAGGCGGGCTGGACGTTCAGCGCCAGCACGCGCCCCCCCGTCGCCCGCGCGAACCAGACGCAGTACTCCGCGGCCCGAAGCGAGGTCTCGGAGCCGTCCACGGGCAGCAGGATGAGGGTGCCGTCGGTCTCAGTCATGGGCCGGATTGTATTGGAAAGGGGACGGGTACTGTACCCGTCCCCATTCCTTCAGCGCATGAAGACGTACTTGCCGGGTGCCTCGCCGATGGGCTTGAAGGCCGCGCCGCCGAACTTGGCCGGGGCCACCTTGCCGGAGGACTTGCCGGCGATCCAGTGCTCCCAGGCCGTCCACCACGAGCCGGGCGAATCGGGCGTGTTCTGCTCGAAGGCCTCCGGATCGAGGTAGTCGCCCCCCATCGGCCGGGTGTGCAGCTTGTACCTGCGCTTCGATTCCGGCGAAGGCGGGTTCACCACGCCGACGTTGTGGCCGCCGGTGGTGAGGCAGAAGGTCACCTCGGCGTGCGTGAGGAGGTGGATCTTGTAGACGCTCCTCCACGGCGCCACGTGGTCCGTGACCGTGCCCACGCAGAAGATCGGGATGTCGATGTCCGGCAGCGCGATGGGCTTGCCCCAGACCTTGAAGCGCCCGCTCGCGAGGTCGTTGTGCAGGAAGAGGCTGCGCAGGTACTCGGTGTGCATGCGGTAGGGCATGCGCGTGCCGTCGGCGTTCCAGGACATGAGGTCGTTGACCGGCGTCCTCTCGCCCTTGAGGTACTGCTTCACCAGGCTGGACCACACCAGGTCCACGCTGCGCAGCAGCTGGAAGGCCCCCGACATCTGCGTGGAATCGAGGAAGCCCTTCTCCCACATCTGGTCCTCGAGGAAGGTGAGCTGGCTGTCGTCGATGAAGAGGGCGAGCTCGCCGGGTTCCGTGAAGTCCGTCTGCGCCGCCAGCAGCGTCATCGAGGCGAGCCGCTTGTCGCCGTC
>JAHCLE010000168.1 GCA_026125445.1 Burkholderiales bacterium | reverse complement strand
GGCGAGGTCGGCGAAGAGCGCGCGCTTGAGCTCGAGCTTCTCGGGCACGGCCTCGATCGCGAGGTCCACCGCGGGCCAGTCGACCTCGTCGAGGCCGGCGTGGATCTCGACGAGGTCCAGGCGGTCCGGGCAGCCGAAGGCCGCGAGCCCCGCGGCGAGGCGGGCCGGAAGGCCCTGGCGCACGGCGTCGAAGGTCTCGACCACGTGGACGGGATTGCCGGCGCGGGCCAGGGTGAGGGCGATGTCGGCGCCCATGGTGCCGCCGCCAACGACGGCGCAGGTCTTGCGGAGGGTCATTCCGGGTTCCTAGTAGAATCGCTGCATCGAAAAGGGAGGAATTCATGAAGAGCATCGCCATCGTAGCGCTGTTGCTGGTGACCGGGGCCGCGGGCGCGCAGGAGCTCGCCGGAACCTTGAAGAAGGTCAGGGAGACCGGCACGCTCACCCTGGGCATCCGCGAGACGTCGGTGCCGTTCTCCTACCTGGACGAAAAGCAGAACGCCATCGGCTACTCCATCGACCTGTGCGAGAAGGTCGTCGAGGCGGTGAAGGCCGAGCTCAAGATGCCCGACCTCAAGGTGCGGCGAATCCCCGTGGTGTCGCAGACCCGCATCCCGCTCGTGGCCAACGGCACGGTCGACCTCGAGTGCGGCTCGACCACCAACACGCTCACGCGCCAGAAGCAGGTCGACTTCTCGCACGTCACCTTCATCGGCGGCACGCGCCTGCTGGTGAAGACGAAGTCGGGCATCAAGGACGTCGAGGACCTCAAGGGCAGGACCATCTCCGTCTCCCAGGGCACGACCAACGAGCGCGCCATCAAGGCGCTCTCGGACAAGCTCAACCTCGGCATCAAGGTCCTCAACGTGAAGGACCACGGCGAGGGCTTCATGGTGCTCGAGAGCGGTCGCGTGGAGGCCAACGTGAGCGACGACATCCAGCTCCTGGGCCTGCGCTCGAAGGCGCGCAATCCCGCCGACTACATGGTGACCGGGCGGCTGCTCTCCTACGAGCCCTTCGGCCTCATGCTGCGAAGGAACGACGCCGACTTCAAGCTTGTCGTGAACCGCACCCTCTCGGGCCTCATGCGCTCAGGCGAGATCGAGAAGATCTACGCGAAGTGGTTCGAGCCGCTGGGCGCGCCCCTCAGCCCGATGCTGCGCACCGCCTTCGAGATCCAGGCGCTGCCGGAATAGGCCGGGGCGATGGTCGCGGCGGGGCGGGCGGTTCTCGCGGGCGGTGCGCTCGCCCTGGCGGGCTGCACGGACGCGGCCACCCGCGTCGCCTACGACCTCGAGGCGGGCGCGAAGTCGCTGCATGCATCGCCGGAGAGTCGCGCCACGGTGCGCCACGAGCCGTCTCGCCTGCCCGAGGGCTGCGGCGGCGCCTATGCGCTCGAGATCGGCCGCGGCGCGAAGGGCGACCCGGGCAAGGGCTCCATCGTCGTGAGGTGCGACGGGCACGGCCTCTACTACACCACCTACCACCTCAACTTCGTCGTCGTTCCCGCCACGGTGGGCGTGCGCAAGGCGGCCGGCGAACCGGTCCTCCTGCAGCTCGAGAAGCGCGGTGGCGACATCGCCCTCACGGAGGTCCGATGAAGCTGCGCCTTGCCGCCCTCGCGCTCTGCCTTCCCCCGCTCGCCTGGTCCCAGGCCCCGGCGGAGGACCCGCTCGCCTACCTCGGATGGATGAAGGACCTCGCCGGCTCCTGCTGGCAGGGCCGGGCCCAGGGCAGGCCCGAGATCCGCACCAGCTGGACGCGGCAAGGCCCGGACGGCTACCGTGCGGTGCGCGAGCGCCGCGAGGCCGAGGCGTGGAAGGAGATCATGGCGGTGGACTACCGGCGCGTGCCGAGATGACGACCGACAGGCCGTGGCTGCGCTTCTACGGAAGCGTTCCGGCCACGATCGACTACCCCCGCGTCACGCTCTACGAGGCCCTCGCGGCCACCGCCCGGCGCGTGCCGCGATCGGTGGCCTGGGACTTCCTGGGCACCCGCGCCACCTACGGCGAGTTCCTCGATTCGGTCGACCGCTGCGCCGCGGCGCTCTCGGCGGAAGGCCTGGGCGCGGGCGAGCGCTTCCTCATCTCGATGCCGACCACGCCGCAGGGCGTGATCGCCTTCTACGCCGCCAACCGCCTGGGGGCGCTGCCGGCGCTCATCCATCCCCTGTCCACGGCGCCGGAGATCACCCACTTCCTCGACGCCACGGGGGCGCGAATGGCCCTCGTCCTGGACGCCTTCTTCGGCACGCTGGCCGCGGCGACGCCGAAGCGGCCCCTCGAGAAGATCCTGGTGGCGTCGATCCCGGAATACCTTTCTGCGCTCAAGCGGCTCGGCTTCTGGGCGACCAAGGGGCGAAAGATCCCGGCGCTGCCCGCAGATGCGCGCATCCGCCGCTGGGCGGCGCTTCTCGCCGCCGCCACGCCCGCCACCGCGGCGCCCGCGGGCAAGACGGACGACGCGGCGGCCGTCCTCTTCTCCGGCGGGACGACGGGACTGCCCAAGGGCATCGTGCTCTCCAACCGCAACTTCATCGCCGAGGGCATGCAGGCGGCCTCCTGGTGCGGCCTGGGCGAGGGCGACGCGATCCTCGCGATCCTGCCGATCTTCCACGGCTTCGGGCTGGGCGTGTGCGTGAACGCCGCGTTCATGGCCGGCGGCAAGTCGATCCTGGTGCCGCAGTTCAGCGCCGAGATCGTCTCGAAGGTGCTGCGCCGTGACCGGCCCAACGTGCTGGTGGGCGTGCCGACGCTCTTCGAGGCGCTCACCCGCGACCCTTCGCTCGCAAGCGCCGACCTCTCCTGCCTGACGGCGTGCTTCTGCGGCGCCGACACCCTGCCGCGCCCGGTGAAGGAGAAGTTCGAGGCGATGGTGGCCCGCGGCGGCGGGAGCGTGAAGCTCCTCGAGGGTTACGGCCTCACGGAGGCGGTGACCGGCATCATGGCCACGCCGCTCGCGGAGTACCGCGAGGGCTCCATCGGCATCCCGTTCCCGGACATGCTGGCGAAGATCGTGCAGCCCGGCACCACCGCGGAGGCGCCCGTGGGCGAGGAGGGCGAGATCTGCATCGCCGGCCCGGCGGTGATGATCGGCTACCTCGACGACCCCGAGGCCACGGCGCAGACCCTCAAGGTCCATGCCGACGGCCGCACGTGGCTTCACACCGGCGACCTCGGGAAGATGGACGCGGACGGCTTCACGTACTTCTCCGTGCGCCTGAAGCGCATGATCAAGTCCTCGGGCTTCAATGTGTACCCGGCCCAGGTCGAGGCCGTGATCCGCGAGCACCCGGCCGTGGCGGAGGTGTGCGTGATCGGCGTGCCCGACCCGGCGCAGGTCGAGCGCGTGAAGGCCTGCGTGGTGCTGCGCGACCCGTCGCGGGCCGGGGCGCCGATGCAGGAGGCGATCGTCGCGCATTGCCGCGAGCGCCTCATCAAGTGGTCCTGCCCGAGGGAGGTCGAGTTCGTGACCGGGCTCCCCCTCACGCGGGTGGGCAAGGTCGACTACCGCGAGCTCGCGCGCCGGCACTCGGCGCGGGAGTCGCAACAGGCGAAAGGCTGAACGATGGTCAAGTCCCGCAAACCCAGGGCGAAGCATCCGTCGGCGCCGGCGCACGGCGGCGAGCGGGTCGCGGCGGCGCTGGAGGCCTACGGCGTGCGCTGGATCTTCACGCTGTGCGGCGGCCACATCTCCCCCATCCTCGTGGCGGCGAAGAAGCGCGGCATCCGGATCGTCGACACCCGCGACGAGGTGACGGCGGTGTTCGCGGCCGACGCCGCGGCGCGGCTCACCGGCACGCCGGGCGTGGCGGCCGTCACCGCGGGACCCGGCATCACCAACACCATCACGGCGCTCAAGAACGCGCAGCTCGCGCAGTCGCCGGTGCTGCTGCTCGGCGGGGCGGCGCCCACGGCGCTGCAGGGGCGCGGGGCGCTGCAGGACATCGAGCAGGCGCCGCTCGTGGAGCCGCACGTGAAGCTCGTGAAGCAGGTGCGGCGCGTGGCCGACCTGGGCCCGGCGGTCGAGGAGGCGCTGGTGGCCTCGCTCTCGGGCGTGCCGGGCCCGACCTTCGTCGAGTGCCCCGTGGACCTCCTCTACGACGAGGAACTCATCCGCGGCTGGTACGCCGACGCGGCGGGCAAGGGCACTTCCGTCGCCGACCGCTTCCTGCAGTGGTACCTCAACCGCCACGCCGAGAAGATGTTCGAGGGCAGCGGCAAGGCCTACTCGCCGCACGCCCGCAAGGTGCACGCGCCGCGGGCCGGGGACACCGCCGTCACGCTCGCGGCCAACGCGCTCAAGGAAGCGGAGCGTCCCCTCATGGTGCTGGGCAGCCAGGCCCTGGTGGACGCGGGCCAGGCCGAGGAGATCGCCCAGGCCGTCGAGAAGCTGGGCATCCCCGTCTACCTCTCCGGCATGGGGCGCGGGCTCCTGGGACGCGATTCGCCCCTTCAGATGCGCCACGCGCGGCGCAAGGCGCTTCGGGAGGCAGACTGCGTGCTGCTCGCGGGCGTGCCCTGCGACTTCCGCCTCGACTACGGCAAGCACGTGCGCCGCTCCGCGACCCTCATCGCGGCCAACCGCAGCACGAAGGACGCGCGCCTGAACCGCACGGCCGACATCGAGGCCATCGGGGACGCGGGCCGCTTCCTCGTGGCGCTGGCGCAGAAGGCGCACGGCACGCGGCGCTCCGAGTGGATCGCCACGCTCGCGGGCCGCGACGCCGAACGCGAGAAGGAGATCGACGCCCAGGCCGCGGCCTCGGGCACGCACGTGAATCCCGTGGCCTTCTTCCGCGCCCTGGAGCACGCGGCCGGGGAGAACGCGGTCTTCGTCGCCGACGGAGGGGACTTCGTGGCGACCGCCTCCTACATCCTGCATCCGCGCGGGCCGCTCACCTGGCTGGACCCGGGCGCCTTCGGCACCCTGGGCGTCGGCGCCGGATTCGCCATCGGCGCGCACACGGTGCGTCCGAAGTCGGAGGTCTGGCTCGTCTGGGGCGACGGCGCGAGCGGCTACGGCCTGGCGGAGTTCGACACCTTCGTGCGCCACGGCATCCCCGTCATCGCGGTGGTGGGCAACGACGCGTGCTGGACGCAGATCGCCCGCGAGCAGGTGAAGATGCTGGGCGACGACGTGGGCACCGTGCTCGC
>JAHCLE010000167.1 GCA_026125445.1 Burkholderiales bacterium | reverse complement strand
TTCCTTACGGATCAAGATGTTCTCCTTCGTTTCCAAGTACTTTTCCACCGACCTCGCCATCGACCTCGGCACCGCCAACACGCTCATCTACGTGCGCGGCAAGGGCATCGTCCTCGACGAGCCCAGCGTGGTGGCCATCCGCCAGGAAGGCGGCCCCAACGGCAAGAAGACGATCCAGGCGGTGGGGCTGGCCGCCAAGCAGATGCTCGGGCGCACGCCGGGCAACATCACGGCCATCCGCCCGATGAAGGACGGCGTGATCGCGGACTTCACGATCACCGAGCAGATGCTCAAGTACTTCATCAAGAAGATCCACGACAACCAGTGGTTCCGGCCCAGCCCGCGCATCGTGATCTGCGTTCCCTACGGCTCCACCCAGGTCGAGCGGCGCGCCATCAAGGAAAGCGCCATCGGCGCCGGCGCCTCGCAGGTGTTCCTCATCGAGGAGCCCATGGCCGCGGCCATCGGCGCGGACCTCCCGATCGCCGACGCCACCGGCTCGATGGTGGTCGACATCGGCGGCGGCACGACGGAGGTGGGCGTCATCTCGCTGGGCGGCATCGTCTACTCGGCCAGCGTGCGCGTGGGCGGCGACAAGTTCGACGAGGCCATCATCAACTACATCCGCCGCAACTACGGCATGCTCATCGGGGAATCGACGGCCGAGCAGATCAAGAAGCAGATCGGCTCCGCCTTCCCGGGCAGCGAGGTGCGCGAGATGGAGGTGAAGGGCCGCAACCTCGCCGAGGGCATCCCGCGCTCCTTCACGATCTCCTCCAACGAGATCCTGGAGGCGCTCACCGACCCGCTCAATTCCATCGTCTCCGCCGTGAAGAGCGCCCTGGAGCAGACGCCGCCCGAGCTGGGCGCCGACATCGCCGAGAAGGGCATGGTGCTCACGGGCGGCGGCGCACTCCTGCGCGAGCTCGACCGCCTGCTCATGGAGGAGACGGGGCTGCCGGTGATCGTGGCCGACGACCCGCTCACCTGCGTGGTGCGCGGCTCCGGCCGGGCGCTCGAGGAGATGGACAAGCTGGGCACCGTGTTCACGAACGACTGACGCCCCGCCCGGCGTGATCCGCGAGCCGCCTCCGTTCTTCCACCGCGGGCCCAGCCCCCTCGCCCGCCTCACGTTCTTCGCGCTCCTCGCGATCGCCACCATGATCGCGGACCACCGGTTCGGGGCGCTGGAGGCCGTGCGGCTGTCGCTCTCCGTGCTGGTGGCCCCCCTGCAGAGCCTCGCGGCCGCCCCCGGCGCGGCGATGTCGCGCGTCGCGGAGTACTTCTCCTCGCAGGACCGGCTGCTGCGCGAGAACGAGGAGCTGCGGGCCAAGGTGCTCGAGTACGCGGCCGCGGCCCAGCAGTCGAAGCTGCTCGCGGCCGAGCAGGAGAGCCTGCTCGCCATGACCCCCGGGCGCAGCCGCTTCGCCACCGACGGCGTGCTCGCCGAGGTGACGAGCTACGGCCGCAATCCCTTCTCCCGGAAGCTCGTGCTCGACAAGGGGCTCACGCAGGGGATCAAGGCGGGCATGCCGGTGATCGACGGCGAGGGCGTGGTGGGCCAGGTCACCGCCGTGGGGACCTTCACGAGCGAGGTGACTCTCGTCACCGAGAAGGACCAGTCCGTGCCGGTGATGCTCACCCGGAACGGGCTTCGCGCCATCGCGGTGGGCTCGGGAAAGGACGGCTCCATCGACGTGCCCTTCATGCCGGTGTCGGCCGACATCGTGAACGGCGACCTCTTCGTCACCTCGGGAATCGACGGCACCTATCCCGCCGGCCTCGTGGTCGCGCGCGTGACGGCCGTGGAGAAGAACGCCGCCTACATGTTCGCCAAGATCACCGCGCGCCCCGCCGCCGGCGTCGACAACCACCGCTTCGTGCGCATCCTCACGGCGCCGCGGCCGGCGCTGCCCGCGCCGCCCGAGGCGAGAGCCGACGACAAGCGCCCGGCCCGCGACCGCAGCGCCGCCAAGGGACGGCGCGCGCCATGAGACCCGCCGATCTCACGCCCGTCGCACGCGACGTGATGAAGCTCCCCGCGGGGCCGGGGCTCATCTTCGCCTCGCTGGTGGGCGCCTACCTCTTCAACTCGCTGCCCTGGGCGGGCTGGGCGCTCGCCGCGCGGCCCGACCTGGTGCTCGTGGTGCTGGTCTTCTGGGCCATCCACCAGCCCGGCTCCGTGGGGCAGGGACTCGCCTTCGCGCTGGGTCTCGCCATGGACGTGGGCGACTCGATGCTGCTGGGCCAGCACGCGCTCGCCTACGTGATCGCCACCTACGGCGCGCAGGTGCTGCGCGTGCGCGTGCTCTCCTTCCCCATCCTCGAGCAGTCGCTGCACGTGCTGGGGCTCTTCATCGGCGCCACCGTCGTCGTGCTGCTCCTCAACCTGCTGCTGGGCGCCTCGCCCCCCGGCCTCGCGATGGCGCTCTCGCCGCTCGTCGCCGCGCTCGCCTGGGGGCCGCTCACGTGGCTGCTCTACCTGCCGGGGCTGCGCCGCATGCGCCGGGAGTCGGCGGCATGAGCGTCGGTCTCGCGCTGCGCGACCAGCGCGCGGAACTCAACGTCTTCCGCTCCCGCCTCACGGTGGCGGGTTTCCTCGCGCTCGCCGCCTTCGCGCTGATCGCCTCCCGCTTCGTCTGGCTGCAGGTCATCCAGCGCGAGCACTACCACACGCTCGCGGAGGCCAACCGCATTTCCGTGGTGCCGGTGGTTCCCAACCGCGGCCTCATCCTCGACCGCAACGGCGAGGTGCTCGCCGCCAACTATTCCGCCTACACGCTCGAGATCACGCCCGGCAAGGTGGGCAACGTCGAGCGCGCCATCGACGAGCTCGCCCAGGTGATCGAGGTGAGCGCGCGCGACCGCCGGCGCTTCAAGCGGCTGCAGGAGGAGAGCAAGAACTTCGAGAGCCTTCCCATCCGCACGCGGCTCACCGAGGAGGAGGTGGCGCGCTTCGCGGTGAACCGCTACCGCTTCCCGGGCTTCGAGATCAAGGCGCGGCTCTTCCGCTCCTACCCGCACGGCGACATCGCCTCGCACGCGGTGGGCTACATCGGGCGCATCAACGAGGCGGACGTGCGCCGCATCGAGGCGGCGGGCCTCGCGACGAACTACAAGGGTACCGACCACATCGGCAAGCTCGGCATCGAGGGCGCCTACGAGAAGGAGCTGCACGGCGTCACCGGCAGCGAGCAGGTGGAGATCGACGCCGGCGGGCGCGCGATCCGGGCGCTCTCGCGCTCCGAGCCGCAGTCCGGCAACAACCTCGTCGTCACCCTCGACGTGAGACTGCAGCGCGTGGCCGAGGAGGCGTTCCAGGACTACCGGGGCGCGCTGGTGGCGCTCGACCCGAAGACGGGCGACGTCCTGGCGCTGGTCTCGCGGCCCGGCTTCGACCCCAACCTCTTCGTCGACGGCATCGACCCGGCCAACTGGGACGCGCTCAACAACTCGCCGGACAAGCCGCTCAACAACCGGGCGCTGCGCGGACAGTACCCGCCGGGCTCCACCATCAAGCCCTTCATGGCGCTGGCGGCGCTTACCTACGGCAGGCGCACGCCCGAGTACACGATCGCCGACCCCGGCCACTGGATGCTGCCGGGAGTCTCGCGGCCCTTCCGCGACTGGAAGCCCGGCGGCCACGGCATGGTGAACATGCACCGCTCCATCGTGATCTCCTGCGACACGTACTACTACGGGCTCGCCAACGACCTGGGCGTGGACGCGATCCACCGCTTCATGACCCAGTTCGGCTTCGGCTCGCGCACGGGCGTGGACATCGACGGGGAGCTGCCGGGGCTGCAGCCCTCCACGGACTGGAAGTGGCAGCGCTTCAAGCAGAAGTGGTACGCGGGCGACACCATCAGCGTGGGCATCGGGCAGGGCTACTGGCTCGCAACGCCGATGCAGCTCGCCGCGGCGGTGGCCACGCTCGCCAACGGCGGCACCCCCGTGCACCCGCGGCTGGTGCGCGCGGTGCAGGACGCCCGCACCCAGCAGATCCGCGAGCTGCCGGTGAGGAACGGCGAGGCGCTCGCCCTCAAGCCCGAGCACCTGGAGCTCGTCCGCGCCGCCATGATCGACGTGACGCGCCCGGGAGGCACGGCCACGCGCGCCGGCCAGGGCGCGCCCTACCTGGTGGCGGGAAAGACCGGCACCGCCCAGGTGGTCGGCATGAAGTCGGGCGAGAAGTACGACGAGAAGCGCGTGAAGGAGCACCACCGCGACCACGCGCTCTTCATCGCCTACGCCCCGGCCGACGACCCGAAGATCGCGCTCGCCCTGCTGGTGGAGAACGGCGGCCACGGCGGCTCGACGGCCGCGCCCATCGCGCGCGAGGTCTTCGACTACTACCTGCTCGCCAAGCGCCCGGAGAAGAAGCCGGTCCTGGGCGACGAGGAGGCCGTCGGTGATTAGCCGCCTCTTCGACATCGTCTCGCGCCGCATCGACGGCCCCCTCATGGTGGCGCTGGTGCTCGCGCTCTCCCTCGGCCTCACCGTCGTCTACTCCGCTTCCGGCGGCGGGTCCTTCGACCGCGTGCTGGGCCAGGCGCGCAACATCGCCATCGCCGGCGCGGCGCTCTGGATCGTGGCCAACATCCCGCCGCAGGCCCTCATGCGCCTGGCGGTGCCGATCTACGCCGCGGGGCTGGTGCTGCTCGTGGGCGTGGCCCTCTTCGGCGAAGTGAGGAACGGCGCCCGCCGCTGGCTCAACCTCGGCTTCACCACGATCCAGCCCTCCGAGATCATGAAGATCGGCGTTCCCCTCGTGCTGGCGTGGTGGTTCCACCGCCACCAGGAGGGCATCGAGCTGCGCGACTACGCCATCGCGGCGATCCTGCTGGCACTGCCCGTGGGCCTGGTCGTGCGCCAGCCGGACCTCGGCACCGCGCTCCTCGTCTTCGCCTCGGGCTTCTTCGTGATCTTCCTCGCGGGCCTGTCGTGGAAGGTGCTCGCGGGGCTCTTCGTGACCGGCATGGTGAGCCTGCCCTTCCTGTGGGGCATGCTCCACGACTACCAGAGGAAGCGCGTCCTCACCCTGCTGGACCCGACCGAGGACCCGCTGGGCGCCGGCTACCACATCATCCAGGCCACGATCGCCATCGGCTCCGGCGGCGTGCTGGGCAAGGGCTGGCTCAACGGCACGCAGGCCCAGCTCGACTTCGTCCCGGAGCGCTCCACGGACTTCATCCTCGCGGTGTTCGGCGAGGAGTTCGGGCTGGCGGGCAACCTCGTGCTCATCGCGCTCTACGTCATCATCGTGGGGCGCGGCCTCATGATCGCGGCCAACGCCTCGACCACCTTCGCCCGCCTCACCGCGGGCGCCGTGACGCTCACCTTCTTCACCTA
>JAHCLE010000166.1 GCA_026125445.1 Burkholderiales bacterium | reverse complement strand
TCCAGCCGGCCAAATGCGTCGTAGTAGTTCGACGTGGCGCGATAGAGCGGATCCCTCACGGTGGTGGGCAGCAGGTCCGAGTACGTGTACTCGGTCGTCTGCCCTTGCGACCCGATTTCGCGGAAGAGGCGGTTGCCGCCGTCGTAAACGCGGTAGAGCCCCTTCTTGAGGGCACCTTGAGGGTCCAGCACCCGCTCTTCGACGCGGTTGCCCATCACGTCGAGTTCGTACTGGATGGAGTTGCCGAGCCTGTCGTTAACGGCCACCAGCGCATTGGCGGCGTCATAGGTGTAGGCGATCCACGAACCATCGGGCAGCGTCACTCGCGTGAGGTTGCCGACTTCGTCGTATTGGAAGGCCGTCGTCTCGCCCGCGGCCGTGCGCGATTCGAGCCAGCCGCGCGGCGTATAGGTCATCGCGGTCACGGCGCCGTTTGCATCCGTGATCTGAGTCGGACGGCCATCGGCCGAGTAGGCATTGAACGTGACAACGTGGCCGGCGGCGTTCGTGACGGTCCAGAGCTGGCCGCGGCAGCCGACGCAGGCATCGTTGGCGGGGTAGTAGGTCATCGTGGTCACGTCTACCGCGTCCGTGCGCGGGCCGTTCACGGTGAGCGCCTGGCCGTAGGCGTCGTAGGTGTAGTTCCACTGCCGGGTGAGCGCGCCCGCGGTCTGGGTCTTCTGCGTGAGGTTGCCGGCCGCATCGTAGGCGAACGCCGTCACCAGATTCACGCCCGCGACGCCCGAGGGCTCCGTGATTTGTGCCGGAAGCCGGAAAGTGGGGTGCCAAGTGGTTGCGATCGTCCGGGCGAGCGCGGTCCCGGAAGCCTCGGTGCGCGAGGATTCGAGGTTTCGCACTGCGTCGTATACGTAGGTGGTGACGTAGCCGCGCCGGTCCGTCTTCGAGGCGAGATTGCCGTTGGCGTCATAGCTTCGCGTCTCGGAGCCCGTATAGAGATACTCCCGGGTCATCTTCGTGGCGCCGCCTATGGTCTGGAAATCGTAAGTGCGCTGGACCCCGAACGCGTCGTAAACGGTGGTGGTGCGGGGGGTGGTGAGGGAAAAGGGGTACGAAAACGTGAATCGATTCTCCTGGCCCGCGCGCTCCGTGCTCGCCACGCGCCCGTCGGCGTTGTAGCTATAGGTCGAGAGCCGGGTCGCCCCCTCGTCCACGATTCCCGTGAGGCCCCAGGGGTGGCTCGTGTCCTCGTAGAGGTAAGTGCGCGTGACGTTGCCAGGATGGGTCACCGTGACCAGGCGCCCCGTCGCGTCGTAGCCGTAGGCATAGGTTCTGCCCGCGGGATCGGTCAGCGTGGAAAGGCGGTCGGACGGATCGTAGGCGAACTGAAGCGCGCGCCCGAAGGAGTCGGTCACACTCTGGATTCGGCCGTTGCCGTCGTACGCAAGAGTGTGGGCGTGACCGCTGCGCCGCGTGATGGAGGCGAGGCGCCCTTGCGCGTCGTACAGCTCCACGTCGCTCGCGTCGGTCGTGAGCCGCCAACCGGTGGTCGCTCCTCCGCCGTCGACGAGCTTCTCCAGGCGATACGCTCCGCCGGCCACGTTGTGGAGCTCTCGCCCGTCCGTGCGGAAGTACTTGGTGGTCCCCTCCGGGCGCCGGGCCGCCGCGATGAAGCCGGTGATGTCGGTGATCGGGACGATCTCGCCCTGGTAGGTGTGCCGCCAGAAGTCGTCGAGACGGTAGGATCTCTCGACGCGCGAGAAGTACCCCTGGCTATTGTAGAAGCGCTCGAACGCGAGGCCGCCGGTGCCGCCGAAGACATAGTCCGGCTCGCGCTGCAACTTCGCGCCGCTGTCGGGATCGACGGGGTTGCCGAGGCATTTTTCACAGGGCGGGACCTTGACGCACACCGCGCCCTTGATCGGGTCGGAACTCGCGCGCATGCCTTGCGGGCACCCTACGTCGCGGGAGCGAAGCGCGATGACGTGCTCGGACCATGCACTTGTGCATGCCCCGTTCGCATCGGGCGACATGCCGGTGAAGTGGAGATCGCGAGGCTGCGTCACGACGACGCCGTCCATGCGCTGTTCCCAGTCCTCGCACATGCCTCCCGGCATGACGTGCGCGGTCCAGCCGGTATCAGCGACCCCCATCTGGCACGCGTTGTGGGCGCGTTGCTCGAACTGCGAGGACCAGGAGGAGATGTTGAATTCCGCCCACGGTCCCGGATTCACGCAGACCGGCCCGTTCACCGGCGTGGCGTCCCAGGTTCCACCCCGCACGTCGCACCAGAGCGCACTTCGCCAGAGAAATGGCGCCACGCAGTCTCCCGCGCCGTACGTCCAGTCGGACTTGACCACCGGCTTGGTGCAGATGTCCGTGCCTCCGCTCTCGACGCAGAGTGCCGCCTGGGCTGGAATCGCACCCGCAGTCGCTAACGTCAGACCGGCGGCAAGAGTACGCAAAAGGCGAATGGCAATCACGGCAAGGCTTCCTTTGCTTCGAATCGTCGTAAGCGCGAGGTACATGCCGCGGCCCCTCATCGCGTCACGAGCGTTACTGGCGCCGTCATGGTTGCCGCGTACGACGGGTTGAACACGACCGTGTAGGTGCCCGTCGCCGGCAGCGATGCGATGTCCACGCCCCCGGTAGCGCCGGTACCGAACGAGGAGGACGTGAGGGTGGAGCCGTCGGGCTTGAGAACATTCACGGACACCATCCCCACGCCGGGAATGGAGACCACCGTGCCGGTCCAGTTGAGCCTCAATAGCTGCCCTGCCGTACCGCTGAACGCGTAACGCGCCGTCTGGCCAGGCCGGGCGATCACGATCGGCTGGGAAGAATCGCCGATCACCAGGGTGCCGGTCGCGCGCGTGGAGAGCGCGAGGGTCCCGCCGGCGATCATGTACCCCGCCGGTGCCATGGCCGTCAGGGAATAGGTTCCGGTCGAGGGAAGCGCGGCGGGCATCGTGACCTCGCAGCCGCCTCCCGCGGTCGACGTGTAACAGTACGCCCCCGCGACGCTCGCGCCGTCCGGCCGATAGACGTTCACGATCATCGCGGAGCTGCTGGCCGCGTTGTAGGCGAGCCCGTTCAGGCCCAGCTCCAGCATGGCGCCTGCCGTGCCCTGGAACGTGAACCGGAGCGTCTCTCCATTGACGGCGGTGGACAGGAATGGCATGTCTCCATCGATCGCGAGGCTGGCACCGGGATCGAGCGTGAGCCTCGCATCGAATGCGATCCCGTAGGCCGCATCGACAAGGACGGTGTAAGTGCCGGTGACGGGCAGCGAGGGCAGGTTCACGAATACCCCGTTCGCGGTCGCCGAGGACGATGTGAGAATCGTGCCGTCGGGCTTGAGGACATACACGTAGACGGAGGGGCCTGAGGGCGACGGCACGAGTTGGGCGAGCTCGATCGCCGAACTCTGACCCGCCGTGCCTGCGAACGTATAGCGCACGTTCTGGCCCGGCCGCGTGACGGAAAGTGCCACGGGGACGTTGTCCGCCAGCGTTCCGGTCTGGTCGGCCGAGAGCGACACATTGCCCGTGAGCGTCACGCCCGCCGGGGGCTGGACCGCGACCGAATACTCGCCGGTGGACGGGAGGTTCGCGAGCGTGATCTTGCAGCGCCCTCCGTAGGAGCTCGGATAGCAGTTGTTGTAGGTGAGCGAAGTGCCATCCGGCTTGAACACCGTGAGGGATGCGTAGCTCGAGCTCGTGCCGGCGTACGCAAGCCCCGACAGGGCCAGGGAGAGGTTCTGCCCGGCCGTCGCCTGAAACCGGAACCGGGCGGATTCACCCGTCACCGCCGTGGAGAACGCGGTCGGCGGATCGGTGGTCGACAGGAGTGGTCCGCGCTTGAGCGCGACCCGGGCGGTGCCGTAGTTGCCGTAACTGGGGTCGACTTCCACCGCATAGTTGCCGGCGGCGGGAAGGGCCCCGAGCGGGATCAGCGTACCGTATAGCGGCGAAGAGACCGTTCCCGACTTGAAGAGCACGCCGTCCGGTCGGAGCACTCTCACGGCAATCGACTGCAACGCCGGCTGCGGACTCACGCCGGAGAGTTCCATCGCGAGATTGTCTCCGGGGACCGCGGCGAACGTGAAACCCGCGTCCTGGCCGACCCGCGTCAGCGACAACTCGACCGGTGTGTCCGCCGTGAGCGTACCGGAGACTTCGGAGCTCACCTGTACACCGTAGCTGGCGGCGTAGCCCCACGGTGGCTCGGCGATCAAGAGGTGCGTCCCGGCTTCGGCTGCCCGGAATTCGCCATCCCAGTTGCCCTGCGGCGTCGCGGACCAAGGACTGTACGCGGTGAAGAGCGTTCCTCCTCCGACGAGGGCGCCGCTCGGCTGGATGACCTTGAAACCGGTGGCGCTCGAGGTGCTGCCATTGTGCGCGAATGCCGTCACGCCGAAGCCGAGGGCCTGCCCGGCCGAAACCGTGAGAACCGACCGCGTGGATTGCGAGGGGCTTCCCATCGCGAACGAGCCGGCAGCCCCGTCGATTCCCAAGACCGGATCGGCGGCGACCGAGACTTGGGAAAACATGGTGGCCACACCCGGGCTCACGAAGATCGCGTAGGTTCCCGTCGATGGCAGCTTCGGCAGGTGGATCGTGGGCCGGTATCCGCTACCCACGTTGCCGGCAGCGAGCTGGGAGTTGTCCGGGTTGAGGACCTTGAAGTTGACGGCCGCATTCGACGGCGAATGGGCCAACTGCCCGAACTGCACCGTGTAGTACCCGTCTTGCTGGCCATCGAAGAGGATCACGCCGAACTTCGATGCAGTACCGATCTGGAATGCGGACCCGCCCGCACCGGGCGAGAGGCGAAGTACGGTCTCCAGGTCGGTGGCCGCGTATCCTGTCGGAAGGACGATGAGATCCTGTGCGCTCGTCCCCGTGCCCGACGGATTGGTCACCGAGATCTGGCCGGAACCGCTGGACGGGGGAACGCTGAAGGTGAGTGACGAGGGGCTCGTCACCGAGGCCGCCACCGTCGTGGCGCCGAGCTTCGCCGTCACGGAGGCGGGCGGCTCGAAGTGAGTGCCGGTGACCGCGATCACCTCGTTCGCGGCAGCGGCAGCCGGCGTGAATGCGCTCACGGTCGGCACGCCCGGAACGACCACCACGAAGTCCAGTGGGCTGGTCGCCGTCGCGGCACCGACCGTCACCGTGATGCGCCCCGTCGTGGCGCCCGCTGGCACGGCGGTGACCAGGGAACCGGAATCCGAGACGCTCACGGTCGCCTGCGTGCCGTTGAAGCGCACCGTGTTGTTCGCCGGCGTCGGGCTGAAGCCGGATCCGTAGACGGTGACCGCAGCTCCTACGGCGCCGCTTCCGGGATCCACGCCCGTGATCGCAAGTCCCGTGGCCGCCTGTCGCCTGATCTGCGTGATGTTGCCGGCGGCGTC
>JAHCLE010000165.1 GCA_026125445.1 Burkholderiales bacterium | reverse complement strand
TCGTGCGCGGAAGCCACGCGCGCGCTGACCTACCAGGTCTCGGCGCTCCTCGACCGCGCGCACGCGCACCCGGACGAGGCCGAGCGCCGCCGCTGCCAGGCGACCGTGGACCTGCTCATCCCCGTGGTGAAGGGCTGGTCGACGGAGACCGCCTTCGAGGTGGCCTCGCTGGGCGTGCAGGTGCACGGCGGCATGGGCTACATCGAGGAGACGGGCGCCGCGCAGCACCTGCGGGACGCGCGCATTTCCACGATCTACGAAGGCACCACCGGCATCCAGGCCAACGACCTCGTGGGACGCAAGGTCGGGCGCGAGGCGGGAGCCACGATGAAGGGGCTCATCGCCGAGATGCGCAAGACGGTCGCCGGCCTCGCGGGCTCGGGAGACGCGGAGCTTCGTGCGATCGGCGCGCGCCTGGGCAAGGCGATCGACGCGCTGGAGCGCGCCACCGACTGGATCGTGGCCGTGTTCGCGAACGACCCGGGCGCGGTGGCGGCCGGCTCCGTCTACTACCTCAAGCTCGCCGGCCTCGCGGTCGGCGGCTGGATGATGGCGCGCGCGGCCGTCGCTGCCACGAAGCAGCTCGAGGCGGGCGAGGGCGATGGCGCGTATCTGCGAGGAAAGCGGCTCACGGCGCGCTTCTTCGCCGACCACCTGCTGCCGCAGGCCGACTCGCTGGCGGAAACGATGATCGCGGGAGGCGCCCTCGTGAGGGCGGCCGAGGAAGCGCTGGTTTGATCGAGGCGTGGCTCGTCTCGATCGGGATCGTCGCGCTCGCCGAGATCGGGGACAAGACCCAACTCCTCACGCTGGTGCTGGCCGCGCGCTACCGCAGGCCCTGGCCCATCGTGGCCGGGATCTTCTTCGCCACCCTCGTGAACCACGGCATCGCCGGCGCCGTGGGCGCCTGGCTCACGAAGACGATCGGCCCCGACGCCATGCGCTGGATCCTGGGGATCTCCTTCATCGCCATGGCGGCGTGGATGCTCGTCCCCGACAAGCTGGACGAGTCCGAGTCCGCCGAGCGCAAGCTGGGCGGCGTCTTCCTGTCGACGCTGGTGCTCTTCTTCTTCGTCGAGATCGGCGACAAGACGCAGATCGCCACCGTGGCGCTGGCGGCGCGCTTCGACTCGCTCACCGCCGTCGTGATGGGGACCACCGTCGGGATGCTGCTCGCCAACGCGCCGGTGGCCTTCTTCGGCGATGCGCTGGCCAGGCGCCTGCCGGTGCGCGCGGTGCACGTCGTGGCCGCGGTCATCTTCGCGGCCCTCGGCGCGGGCGTGCTGCTCCTGGGCTAGAGGCGCGCCTCTAGGCAGCCTCGGCCTGCCGCGCCGGCGTGCCGGTGGCCACCTCGTGGAAGAAGCAGATGGGCGAGCCGCCCTTCTCCTTCGCGATGGCCTTCGCCTCGAACATCGCGCGGTCGGCGTCGGCCAGCAGCCCCGCCTTGCCCGCGCCGAAGCGGTACTCGGCCACGCCCACGCTCACCGTGAGCTGCAGCTCCTTGCCGGCGGTGATCTCGCAGGGGCTCGCGGCGATGGCGGCCACGATGCGCTCCATCACCATCTTGAGGGCCCGGTTGCGGTGCAGGCCCACGATGAACTCGTCGGCGCCCCAGCGCGCGACCCAGTCGCCGCGGCGCGTGTTGAGCTGAAGCAGCGCCGCCATGTGCGAGATGCAGGCGTCGCCCGCGCTGTGGCCGTGGGTGGCGTTGATGTCCTTGAAGCCGTTCAGGTCGAAGAAGGCGACCTGGAAGGTCTCGAGGTCGCGCTCGGCCCGCGCGATCTCCTCGGTGAGGCGCTTCTCGCCGGCGCGGCGGTTGTAGATGCCGGTGAGGTCGTCGGAGTCGGATACGCGCTCGAGGCGGTTGATCGTCTCGTTCAACTGCGTGAGGGTGTATTGCGTGCCTTCCATGAGGCGCCCGGCCTGGTCGGGGAAGCTGACCGGCAGGTCCGGGATCTTGCGGCTCTCGAGGTACTCGCGCAGGGCCTCGGCCGTGAGGTCGATGGGCACGAGGATCTCGCGCAGCAGCCAGAGCGTGCCCAGGTAGCCGGCCACGGAGGCGAGCACCAGCGCCGCGAGCAGCGGGTACATCGAGGCCCAGTCGGCGCGCGCGACCAGCAGGTAGACGATGAACACCACCAGCGGCGTCTGGGCGCTCACGAAGGCGGCCACGGCGAACTTGCGCGCGTAGCTCTCCTTGAGCGCCGGGATTTCGACCAGGCGCCGGTAGATTTCCATGCGCCCGACGACGCTGGCTCCGGGCGGGATCTTGCTCGGCATGGCGGGGCTCCGGGGGAACGAGGCCTATTCTCGCCGTCCCCCGGGGCGGGATCAACCCCCGACGGGGTTGCGCAGCGTGCCGATGCCCTCGATCTCGGTTTCCAGGAGGTCGCCGGGCTTGAGGAACTCCGGGGGGTTCCTCGCGAAGCCCACGCCCTCGGGGGTGCCCGTGGAGAGGATGTCGCCCGCCTCGAGGGTCATGCCCATCGAGAGGTCGTGGATGAGGCGCGGCAGATTGAAGTAGAGGAACTTCGTGTTCGAGTCCTGCTTGGTGACGCCGTTGACGCGGCAGGCCACGCGCAGGTTCGCGTGGTCGAGGCTGTCGGCGGTCACCAGCACCGGTCCCATGGGGCAGGTGCCGTCCAGGCTCTTGCCCTTGTGCCACTGGCCGCCGTGGCGGCGCTGCAGGTCGCGCCAGGAGACGTCGTTGATCACGGTGTAGCCCCAGACGTGGCTCATCGCATCCTCGGCCTTGATGTCCTTCCCGCCGGGGCCGATCACCACGCCCAGCTCCACCTCCCAGTCGAGCGAGGTGGAGATCGAGGCGTCGAAGGGGATGGGGTCGTAGGGGCCGTTCACGGCCGTGGGCGCCTTGCTGAAGAACACGGGCCACTGCGGCAGCTCGCGGTTGTCCTGCAGCTTCTTGGCGCCTTCCTCGAAGTGCTCGAGGTAGTTCCAGCCGACGCAGAAGACGTTCTTGGCCGGGCGCGGGATGGGGGCGTGCAGCTTCACATCCTTCATCGCAACCGCGGCGGCCGGCGGCCTGGCCGCCAGGGCGTCGAGCGCCTGGCGCGCCGGTGCGCCCCCCCGGATGATGCCCAGCATCGTGGAGAAGTCCACGCCGGGGGTGGCCGCGACGTGGGCCGGGATGTCGACGATTCGGTCCCCGTCGACGACGAGGCCGGGGCGCTGCGCGCCGCCGCCGGCGGGGGAGTAGGTGACGAGCTTCATGGATTTCCTCCTGGGACTAGAGATGGCGAAGGGGGTGTTCGGGCGGCTTCCAGCGCGGCGCGAAGAACGCCTCGACGGACGCGTCGGTCACGTGGGTGAGAGAGGGTGGGTTCCAGCGCGGGGCGTTGTCCTTGTCCACGATCAACGCGCGCACGCCCTCGACGAAGTCGCCGTGGTCGAAGCAGCCGTGGATGAGGTTCAGCTCCAGCCGGAAGCAATCGGCGAGAGAGAGACCCCGACCGCGCGTGAGCTGCTCGAAAGCCACCCGCAGCAGCGTCGGCGAGCGCTCCTCCAGCAGGGCGATCGTCTTCGCGGCCCAGCCCGCGTATTCCGGGCGCGACTCGGACGCGAGCGAATCGAGGATCGCCGCCACACCCGGCTGCCCGAAATGCAGGTCGATGGCCGGGCGCAGGGCCTGAAGCTCGCAGGGCGACGGGGCGACGGCGTGCCGGCGGGCGAGTTCCGCCAGCGCGCGCCGGGGGTCGGCCGCGGTCGCCGCGCGCGGCAGTTCCTCGGCCAGGGCCGCGATGGACTCGGGCGAAAAGAGCGCGTCCGCGAGATCGGCGTGGAGGGTGTCGGACGGGCCGATGGTGACGCCCACGATCCCGAGGTAGAGCGGGATCTTCCCCGGGGCGCGCTGCAGGAACCAGGTGCCGCCCACGTCGGGAAAGAAGCCGATGCGCGTCTCCGGCATGGCCACGCGCGTGCGCGGCCCGGCGATGCGCAGCGTGGCGCCCTGGGCGATGCCCATGCCGCCGCCCATGGTGATGCCGTCCATCACCGCGACCATCGGCTTGGGATAGGTGTGGATGCGGTGGTCGAGGGAGTACTCGACCTCGAAGAAGTGGCGGTGCCGCCCGCTGCCTCCGACGAAGAGGCTGCGCAGCTCGCGGATGTCGCCGCCGGCGCAGAACGCCTTGTCCCCCGCGCCGCGGAGCGCGACCAGGCGCACGCGGTCGTCCTGCTCCCAGTCGTCCAGCCACTGCGCGAGGCCCTCGAGCATCGCGAGCGACAGCGCGTTGAGGGCGGCGGGGCGGTCCAGCGTGACCCAGGCCACGCCGTCGCGGATCTGCGCGAGCAGGCCCTCGCGGGCGAGGACGGGCGAGGCGCCCGGCCTCAGTCGTTCTTCCATGCCGGGGCGCGCTTCTCCAGGAAGGCGTTCACGCCCTCGAGCTGGTCGGAATGGTCGAAGAGGTCCATGAAGCGCTCGCGCTCGAGCGCCAGGCCCGCGCGGCGGGGGATGCCGTTGCGCGCGTTGTGGATGAGGCTCTTGCAGTACTCGACGGCGCGCGGCGAGAGCGTGGCCACGCGGGCGGCGAGGGCGGTGGCCTTCGCGAGCCCCTGGCCCTTGTCGGCCACTTCCTCCACGAGGCCGATGCGAAGCGCGGTGGCCGCGTCGACGCGCTCGTTGGTGAGGATCATGCGCTTGGCCCAGCCTTCCCCCACGAGCCCCGGCAGGTTCTGCGTGCCGCAGCCAGCGGGCAGCAGCCCCACGCCGGGCTCCGGGAGCGCCATCTGGGCGTGCGATTCCGCGATGCGCAGGTCGCAGGCGAGGCAGCACTCGAGGCCGCCGCCCATGGCGTAGCCGTTGATCGCGGCGATGGTCACGAAGCGCGCGTTCATGAGCGCCTCGAAGGCGGAGCCGAAGCAGGCGATGAAGTGGCGGGCGTAGACCTTGTCGCCGGCGAACTTCTTGAGGTCGGCCCCGGCGGAGAAGAACTTCTCGCCGGCGCCGGTGATCACCGCGGCGTAGACCGAGCGGTCTGCGTTGAGCTCTCCCACGAGCTTCTCGAGGGCGCGCAGGTCTTCCGGCGTCCAGGTGTTGGCGGGAGGGTTGTCGATCGTGAGAAAGGCCGTGTGGCCCTCGATGCGGTGCCGGATCATGGCGTTTCTTTCAGGTACTGGAGGATCACGCTGGAGAAATCCTTGCCGCCGTGCCCGTCGGCGGAGTGCTTCTGGTAGACCTGCTGCGCGACCGCGCCCATGAGCACGGGAACCTTCGCCGCTCTCGCGGCCTCGGTGGCGAGCGAGAGGTCCTTGAGCATGAGGTCGGCGCCGAAGCCCCCGGCGTAGCCGCGCGAGGCGGGAGCGCCCTCGAGGACGCCGGGCCAGGGGTTGTAGGTGTCCGAGCTCCAGCAGCGGCCGCTGGAGGTGTTCACGATCCCCGCGAAGACCTTCGGGTCCATGCC
>JAHCLE010000164.1 GCA_026125445.1 Burkholderiales bacterium | reverse complement strand
CACGCGCGCGGCCGGGGCGCGCGGCACGCGGGTGGCCCAGGGGAGTGCCGCCAGGAGGGCGAAGAAGGCCGCCACCACGGTCCACAGGCCGTCCGGGCCGAGCCAGGCCATGACGGGGTGCGGGAAGAGGAAGAACCAGTCGAGCGGGATGCGCGCGGGCAGGAAGGCGAGGTCGGCCGCCGGCATGAGCGAAATCGGCTTGGCGAGGCTCAATGCGGCCAGCATCGCGGCCGATCCCCACGCCAGGTCGCGCGGCGGGCTGGTGCGCGCCGGGCTCACGCGCTGCACGTGGGCCCACATCGCGGCCAGCATCCCGAGGGGCAGGCCGATGTGCAGGAAGGTGAGCAGCGAGAAGAAGCGGTCGTTCACCTGGCCGCCGTCGATCACGTTGCGCGCAAGCGAGCCGTCGAAGACCGGCAGCACGTCGAACCACTCGATGGTGGCGGTGAGGCTCCACTGCGCGAGCTGGTCCCAGGCGAGCCAGTAGCCGTTGATGCCGGCGAGCAACATGAGGGCCAGCGCGAAGAGGCCCGTGAGCCACGCGAAGCGCCGGAAGGCCGCGTAGTGCCGCCGCGCGAGCTCGCGCACGAGGTGCAGGGCGGTCACCGCCACCACCGCGTCGGCGCTGTAGCGGTGCAGCGCGCGCGCGAACGCGCCCAGGGGCCACTCGCCGCGGTCCATGGCGGCGAGGCTTTCGCGGGCGCCGAGGGCGCTGGTGTCGAAGCCCACGTAGATCCAGATGCCCGAGGCGCAGCAGATCCAGAAGAAGAAGAACCCGAGGGCGCCGAGATGGCGCATCGGGTTGAGGCGCTGCCCGAAGGCGGCGTCGAAGAGAGCGTCGGCGCGCTCGACGGCGAGCGCGGCGGGGCCGGGGGCGGGCAGGGCCGATGTCGTCATGGGCCGGCTCGTTCCTCGACCACGGTTCATCGCAGCACGATCCCGCCCTTGCCGGGCTCGAAGTCGATCACCAGAACGCGGCCGGGCTCGAGGCGGACTTCCTCCTCGCGCACGCGGTCGAAGGTGCCGGCGGCGTCGTCGGCGAGCGCGACGCGGATGCGGTGCGTCCCGGCCTGCACCGGGATGCGCCGGTAGGCCACGGAGGCGCCGTCGCGCGACAGTCCCGCCGGCGGCGCGGAGATCTCGGCCACGGTCCTGCCGTCGAGGTCGACCTTCACGAGCACCGGGGCGCGCTCTCGGGGGCAGTCCTCCGCGGCACGCATGTTGGGGGCGAGCTTCGCCAGCTCCTCGGGCGTGCGGACGCGGCAGGCGGCCTTGCGTTGCCCGGCGTGGTTGAGCGACAGGCGGATGAGCGCGTGCCCCGGAGGCAGGGGCTCGAAGGCGGGCGAGGTGGAGAAGTAGCCCAGCGTGGCGGCGAAGGCCGCGTAGAGGACGGCCTGCAGGCCGTAGCGAAGCGGCGCGTTCATGGCCGTCCTCCCAGGCGCACGAGGTCGGCTTCCTTCGCGTGGATGCGCGGCGCCAGCTTGAAGGCGTCCGAGAAGCAGTCGTCGGGGGAGAGCCCCTGCCTCGCGAAGGCGGGCTGCGCGGCCTCCACCATCGCGACCGAGCCGCAGGCGTAGATGCGGTGGCCGCCGAGGTCCGGGTAGTCGGCGAGGATCGCCTCGTGCACGAGGCCCGTCCTGCCCTGCCAGCCGTCCTCGGGCGAGGGATCCGAGAGCACCGGCACGAAGCGGAAGTTCGGGTGCTCGGCCGCCCAGCGCTCGGGCAGCTCGCGCAGGTACATGTCGGCGAGCCGGCGCGTGCCCCAGTAGAGGACCATCTGCCGCTTCACCCCGGCGTGGAAGGCGTGCTCGACCATGCTCTTCACCGGCGCGAAGCCGGTGGCGCCGGCCACGAAGATGACGGGCTTCTCGCCGTCCTCGCGCAGGAAGAACGAGCCCACGGGGCCCTCGAAGCGCACGCGCTCGCCCACCTTCATGGCGGTGAACACGTGGGTGGTGAAGCGCCCGCCCTCGATGCGGCGGATGTGCAGCTCGATGGGGCCGGGCTCGTGCGGCGCCGTGGCGAAGGAGAAGGCGCGCTTCTGGCCGTCGTCGAGCAGGATGTTGATGTACTGCCCGGCGTAGAAGTCGATCCGCTTGCCGCCCTCGACCTCGAGGCGCACGCGCATCACGTCGGGCGCGAGGAGGTCCATCGACGCGACGCGCGCCTCGTGCACGGCGACCGGGCGGGCGGCGCGCGCGGCCGGCACGTACTCGATCTCGACGTCGGAGACGGGCTTGGCCACGCAGGCGAGCACCTTGCCCGCCTCGCGCTCGGCGGCCGTGAGCGCGCTTTCCTGCCAGGCGCCGAGCTCCACCTCGCCGTGCAGCACGGCGCACTTGCACTCCCCGCAGCCGCCGTTGCGGCAGTCGAAGGCCATGGGCAGGCCCTCGCGCAGGCAGGCGTCGAGGATCGTCTCGTCCTCCTTCACGCGCACGATGCGGTTGTCGGGATTGGCGAGGATGTGGAAGGCGCGCACCTCGCGGCGCCCGAACTTGGGCGGCAGCCACGGCGCGAGCACGGCGAGGAGCGTGAGCCCGCCGGTCAGCGCCCAGAGGGAGGCGGGCGTCCACTGGTAGAGCAGGGCGTAGGTCGGCAGGTAGAACCAGTCGAAGTCGATGGCGGCGGCGGTCGCCGCCATGTTCGCCGGCGCCTGGCTGAGCGCGGGCCTGGCGACCGAGAGGACGATCATCGCCACGCCCAGCCCCGCCATCAGCCCCGCGGGGGGCGTGGTCTTGGCCTGGGGCACGCGGTGGGTGTGGATCCACAGGAGCGCGAGGACCCCCAGCGGCAGGCCGATGTGCAGGAAGGAGAGCAGCGAGAAGAAGCGGTCGTTGACGCTGTCCTCGGTGAGGAAGTTGCGGATGAGCAGGCCGTTGAACACCGGCAGCGCGTCGAACCATTCCGCCGTGGCCGTGACCGTGAACTGCGCCAGCTGGTCCCAGGGCAGCATGTAGCCGTTGATGCCCGCCGCGTAGACGAGCCACAGGAGCACCACGCCGCTCACCCACGAGAACCAGCGGAAGCCGCGGTGGCGGTCGAAGGCGAAGTGGCGGAGCAGGTGCAGCGCCATGGTGAGCACCATGCCGTCGGAGGCGTAGCGGTGCAGGCTCCTCATGATGCCGCCGGCCCAGCGTTGCGCGTGGGTGATGCGCTCCACGGAGGCGTAGGCCTCGGTCACGCTCGTGTCGAAGAAGGCGTAAAGGTAGAGGCCGCTCGCCACCACGACCCAGAAGAGCCAGTAGCTGAGCGCCCCCAGGTGGTAGAGGGGATTCAACTTCTCGCCGAAGATGGCGTTGGCCGCGCGCTCGGCGAGGAGGAAGAGGCGCTGCAGCAGCCGTTGCAGGAGCTTGAGCATGGGCCTAGCCCAGCCCCGCGCGCAGGCGGCGGTTGCGCAGCCATTCGCGCAGCAGGAAGCCGAGGACGGCGATCACGATCGTGGTGCCGGTGAAGATCTCGAGGACGATGCGGTAGTCGAGGCGGTAGCGGCCGGTGCGCGGGTCGTAGACGGTGCACAGCAGGCGCACGCGTTCGACCACGTTCGCGAGCGTCACCTGCGGCATCGGCGCGTCGGTGAGCAGGGCCTTGAGCGGGCCCACGAGCATGGGCACCTCGAAGTCCTCGCCGTAGACCTGGGCCACGACCTTGCCGCCCGCGTCCAGGACCGTCACCTGGGTGAGGTGGTCGAAGCCGCCGGCGGAAGCCGCGAAGCTGAAGCCGAGCTCTCCCGTGATGGCCTCGACCGTGCCCGCCTCGGGGCTCAGGAAGTGCCAGTCGCGGCGATCGATGCCCTGCGCCTTGGCGAACGCGCGCATCGCCTCGGGCGTGTCGTAGGGGTAGTTGAAGCCGATGGTGGCCACGGCGAAGCGCCCGGGGCCGAGGGTGCGGTCGGCCTCCGCGACGGCGCGGGCCAGGAAGCGGGTCGTCGTGGGGCAGACCTGCGAGCAGCCCGTGTAGACGAAGCTCACGAGCACCGGGCGGCCGCGCAGCTGCGACAGGCGGAAGGGCGTGCCGTCGGCGGCGCGAAGGGCGTGCTCGCCCACGGTCATGCCGATGGCGCGCTGGCTGCGCGCGAGGGTCGCGCCCGGCTCCAGGGAGGCGGCCTCGGTGGCTGCTCGCGCCTGGGCAGCACCGAGGACGATCCCGAAGACGAGCGCGGCCGCCGTAGGCAGCCAGCGCGGTCGGCATCCATTGCCCATGCGGGTTATCCCCGCAGGGCCGCGTCCAGTATCACGCCGAGTAGCAGGAGCGAGAGCTGGGCGAGGGAGGCGTGGAAGCTTCCCATCGCGGTCTTGCGCGACGGATCGGATGCGAGGCGGGCCGCGGCCCGCAGGAAGAGCAGGCCTCCCGCGATCGCCCCCGCGGCGTAGGCGGCGCCCAGGCCGAACGCGAGCGGGAGGAACGAGGAGGCGACGAGGACGACGGTGCCGGCAAGCACGGCACGCGCGGCACGGGCGTCGCCCACGACGACCGGCAGCATCGGCACGCCCGCGGCGCGGTAGTCGTCGCGGTAGGCGATGGCGAGGCTCCAGAAGTGCGGGGGGGTCCACAGGAAGAGGACCCAGGCCAGCGCCAGGGCCACGGGCCCGACCGCGTCGGGGGCCACGGCAGTCGCCCCGGCGAGGACGGCGAAGCTGCCCGCCAGCCCGCCGATCACGATGTTGAGCCAGGTGCGGCGCTTGAGGATCACCGTGTAGACGACGCCGTAGAAGAAGGCGCCGAGGAACACGAAGAGCGCGGCGACGGGGTTCACGGCGAGCGCCGTGGCGCACACCGAGAGCGAGAGCATGAGGCCGATGACGGCGAGCCAGAACGGACCGTGCGCCAGGCGCCCGGTGACGAAGGCGCGGTTCCTCGTGCGCCCCATGCGGGCGTCGAGGTCGCGCTCCGCGTACTGGTTGAAGGCGCCGGCCGAGGCCGACGCCGCCACGACGCAGGCGACGAGCAACGCCACCTGCCACCCCGGGGCGCTGCGGCCCGGGACCGCCAGGGCCCCCGCGAACGCGGTGAGCCCGATGGCGAACCCGATGCGCAGCTTGAACAGGTCGAAGAAGATCTTGGCGTGGTCGAGGAACGAGCCGGCCCGAACAATATCCTCCTTCATTTCGATCTCCGTTGCCGGGCCGCTACTTGAGCGGCCAGACGGTCGACAGGTACTTCCAGTTCACGAAGTAGTAGAGGACGAAGGAGGTGAGGAACACCATCGCCAGGACGAAGGTGCCCGGGGCGACGAAGCCTCCCAGCCCGATCGAGCCGTGGCCGGCCGGCGCCACCGCGACGGGGGCGGGCGCGGGCGCCATCCCCTTCTTCACCGGCACGTGCTCGAAACCCGGCGTCTGGATCTTCTTGCCGAAGAACACGGAGCCCACGGTGATGGCGAGGTACATGCCGCCGCCGATGATCGCCGCGATTCCCGACACCGCCGTGAGGCCCATCATCAGGTAGGCG
>JAHCLE010000163.1 GCA_026125445.1 Burkholderiales bacterium | reverse complement strand
ATGTACGAGTTCCTCGACCGCCTGGTCACGATCGCGCTGCCGCGCGTGCGCGACTTCCGCGGCGTTTCGGGCCGCGCCTTCGACGGCCGCGGCAACTACAGCATCGGCATCAAGGAGCAGATCATCTTCCCCGAGATCGAGTACGACAAGGTCGACGCGCTCCGGGGCCTGAACATCTGCATCACCACGACCGCGAAGACGGACGCGGAGGCCAAGGCCCTCCTCGCCGCCTTCCGTTTCCCGTTCAGAACTGAGAGGGCGTAATGGCCAAGCTCGCACTCATCAACCGCGAGGCGAAGCGCCGCGCCACCGTGAAGAAGTTCGCGGAAAAGCGCAAGGCGCTCTTCGCCATCATCAAGGACCCCAAGGCGACCGACGAGGCGCGCGACGCGGCCCTGGCGAAGCTCCAGGCGCTGCCCCGCGACGCCTCCCCCGTGCGCCTGCGCAACCGCTGCGCGATCACGGGTCGCCCGCGCGGCACGTTCCGCAAGTTCGGCCTCGCGCGCAGCAAGATCCGCGAGATCGCGATGCGCGGCGAGATTCCCGGCATGATCAAGGCGAGCTGGTAGGAGGCCCACGATGAGCATGAGTGATCCCATCGCGGACATGCTGACCCGGATCCGCAACGCCCAGGCGACGGACAAGGTCACCGTAGCGATCCCGGCTTCCAAGGTGAAGCTCGCGATCGCCAAGGTCCTCAAGGACGAGGGCTACATCGAGGACTTCGCCCAGCGCACCGTCGAGGGCAAGAACGTCCTCGAGATCGGGCTGAAGTACTACGCCGGCAAGCCGGTCATCGAGAAGCTCGAGCGCGTCTCGCGCCCGGGGCTGCGCATCTACAAGGGTCGCGACGACATTCCGCGCGTCCTGAACGGCCTGGGCGTGGCCATCGTTTCCACCTCCCGCGGCGTGATGACCGACCGGCGCGCCCGCGAGTCGGGCGTGGGCGGCGAAGTCCTCTGCATCGTGGTGTAAGGAGGCCAGACATGTCCCGCGTCGCCAAGTATCCCGTCGCCATCCCCGAGAAGGTCGAGATCTCCCTCGGCCAGTCCGAAGTCACCGTGAAGGGCCCGCTGGGCACGCTCAAGCAGGCGCTTTCCGGCGACGTGGTCGTCAAGGTGGAGGGCTCCCAGGTGTCGTTCGTCGCCGCCAACGAGTCGATCCAGGCCAATGCCATGTCCGGCACCCTGCGAGCCATCGTGGCCAACATGGTCAAGGGCGTGAGCAAGGGCTTCGAGAAGAAGCTCACGCTCGTGGGCGTGGGCTACAAGGCCCAGGCCCAGGGCAACAAGCTGAACCTCGCGCTCGGCTTCTCGCATCCGATCGTCCACCTGCTTCCCGAGGGCGTGAAGGCCGAGACCCCGACGCAGACCGAGATCCTGATCAAGGGCGTGGACCGCCAGAAGGTCGGGCAGGTCGCCGCCGAGATCCGCGCGTACAAGTCGCCGGAGCCCTACAAGGGCAAGGGCGTGCGCTACGCCGACGAGACCGTGGTGATCAAGGAAACGAAGAAGAAGTGACGTCCGGACCGGCGAAGCTACGGAGAATCCGATCATGACCGACAAGAAACCCTCGAGACTGCGCCGCGCCGCCAAGACGCGCGCCCGCATCCGCCGGCAGGAAGCCGTGCGCCTCACGGTGCACCGGACCAACCAGCACATCTACGCCCAGGTCGTCGCGGCCGACGGCGCGAAGATCCTCGCCTCGGCCTCGACCGCCGAGAAGGAAGTCCGCGCGCAGCAGGCCAACGGCGGCAACAAGGAAGCCGCGGCCCTCGTCGGCAAGCGCATCGCCGAGAAGGCGAAGGCTGCCGGCATCACCGAGGTGGCGTTCGACCGCGCCGGCTTCAGCTACCACGGCCGCGTGAAGGCGCTCGCCGACGCGGCCCGCGAAGGCGGCCTGAAGTTCTAGCGCCGGCCCGCTAAAGACCACAGGAAACCGACATGGCGAAAATCGAACAGCAGGACGAGCGCAGCGACGGCCTCCGGGAGAAGATGATCTCGGTGAACCGGGTGACCAAGGTCGTCAAGGGCGGCCGCATCCTCGGCTTCGCGGCGCTCACGGTGGTGGGCGACGGCGACGGCTCCATCGGCATGGGCAAGGGCAAGTCGCGCGAGGTCCCGGTCGCCGTCCAGAAGGCGATGGAGCAGGCGCGCCGCAACATGGTGAAGGTGGCCCTCAAGGGCGGCACCATCCACCACGAGGTGCTCGGGCGCCACGGCGCCACGCGCGTGTTCATGCAGCCCGCGGCCGAAGGCAACGGCATCAAGGCCGGCGGCGCCATGCGCGCGGTCTTCGAGGTGATGGGCGTGACCAACATCTCGGCCAAGTGCCACGGCTCCACCAACCCCTACAACGTCGTGCGCGCGACCCTGGACGGGCTGCTCCAGCAGCACCGCCCCTCCGAGATCGCGGCCAAGCGCGGCAAGAAGGTCGAAGAGATCGTCGGCTGAGGCGAAGGAACCCGAGATGACTTCCCCCAAGAAAATCAAGGTCACGCAGGTCAAGGGCCTGCGCGGCGCCCTCACCCCCCACAAGGCGACCGTGCGCGGGCTGGGCCTGCGCCGCATCCGCCACACGGTGGAGCACGTCGACACGCCGGCCATCCGCGGCATGATCAACAAGGTGAGCTATCTCGTGAAAGTCGAGGACTGAGATGGAACTCAACACGCTCAAGCCCGCCGCGGGCTCGAAGAAGGCCCGTCGCCGCGTCGGACGCGGCATCGGCTCCGGCCTCGGGAAGACTGCCGGCCGCGGCCACAAGGGCCAGAAGTCCCGCGCCGGCGGCTTCCACAAGGTCGGCTTCGAGGGCGGCCAGATGCCGCTGCAGCGCCGCATGCCCAAGCGCGGCTTCGTCGCCGTCACCATCGAGCCGGCCGCCGAGGTCCGCCTCGGCGACCTGCGCAAGGTCTCCGGCGACACCGTCGACCTCGCCTCGCTCAAGGCCGCGGGCCTGGTGGCCGACGCCGCGAAGCGGGCCAAGATCATCCTGGCCGGCAAGGTGGAGAAGGCCCTGAAGGTCCAGGGCGTGGGCGTCACGAAGGGCGCCAAGGCCGCCATCGAGGCCGCGGGCGGCTCCATCGCGGCCTGAGCGCAGAGGCAACCGACTTGTCCGCCAACCCCCTCGCAACCCTCGGAAAGCTGGGCGACCTGAAGAGGCGCCTGTGGTTCCTCGTGGGCGCGCTGGTCGTCTACCGGATCGGGACGTTCATCCCGGTGCCCGGCATCGACCCGGCCGAGCTCGCGAAGCTCTTCCAGCAGACCAAGGGCGGCATCCTGGACATGTTCAACATGTTCTCGGGAGGGGCGCTGTCGCGCTTCTCGATCTTCGCGCTGGGCATCATGCCCTACATCTCCGCGTCGATCATCATGCAGCTGCTGACGGTCGTCTCGCCGCAGCTCGAGGCGCTCAAGAAGGAGGGCGAGGCGGGCCGGCGCAAGATCACCCAGTACACGCGCTACGGCACGGTCGTGCTGGCCGCCTTCCAGGCGCTGGGGATCTCGGTGGCGCTCGAGGCGCAGCCCGGGCTGGTCATCGAGCCGGGGCTCGCCTTCCGCCTCGTGACCGTGGTCACCCTCATGACGGGGACCATGTTCCTCATGTGGCTGGGCGAGCAGATCACCGAGCGCGGGCTGGGCAACGGCATCTCGATGATCATCTTCGCCGGCATCGTGGCGGGGCTCCCGCACGCCATCGGCGGCACCCTGGAGCTCGTGCGCACCGGCGCCATGTCGATCCTGGTGGCGCTCATCATCTTCGCCCTCGTGGTCGGCGTGACCTACGTGGTCGTGTTCGTCGAGAAGGGCCAGCGCCGCATCCTGGTGAACTACGCCAAGCGCCAGGTCGGCAACAAGCTCTACGGCGGGCAGAGCTCCTTCCTGCCGCTCAAGCTCAACATGTCGGGCGTCATCCCCCCGATCTTCGCCTCGTCGATCATCCTGTTCCCGGCGACGCTGGCGAGCTGGTTCGGCTCCAACGAGAAGATGACCTGGCTCAAGGACCTCTCCGCGGCGCTCTCGCCCGGCCAGGCCCTCTACGTGGTGCTCTACGCCTCGGCGATCATCTTCTTCTGCTTCTTCTACACCGCGCTCGTCTTCAACTCGAAGGAGACGGCCGACAACCTGAAGAAGAGCGGCGCCTTCGTCCCGGGCATCCGTCCCGGCGACCAGACGGCGCGCTACATCGACAAGATCATCACCCGGCTCACGCTCATCGGCGCCATCTACATCACGCTGGTCTGCCTGCTGCCGGAGTTCCTGCACACGCAGTACAACGTCCCCTTCTACTTCGGCGGCACCTCGCTCCTGATCGTGGTCGTGGTGACGATGGACTTCATGGCGCAGCTGCAGGCCTACCTGATGTCGCACCAGTACGAGAGCCTGCTCAAGAAGGCGAACTTCAAGGGCGGCGCGGGCGGCTTCCCGGTGCGCTAGGCGGGGACATGGCGAAGGAAGAGACGATCCAGATGCAGGGGGAGGTGGTCGAAACCCTCCCCAACGCGATGTTCAGGGTGAAGCTCGAGAACGGCCACGTGGTTCTCGGCCACATCTCCGGGAAGATGCGGATGCACTACATCCGGATCCTGCCGGGGGACAAGGTGACGGTGGAGCTCACCCCGTACGACTTGACGAAGGCCCGGATCACGTTCCGGGCGAAGTAAGGAGAAGAGCGATGCGAGTTCAGGCTTCGGTTAAGAAAATCTGCCGCAAGTGCAAGATCGTGCGGCGCAAGGGCGTCGTGCGCGTCATCTGCTCGGACCCTCGCCACAAGCAGCGCCAGGGCTGACCGGGCGCCACGCACAGTACAAGAGCTAAGGACAGGTTATGGCCCGTATTGCCGGCATCAACATCCCGAACCACCAGCACGCCGCGATCGCGCTCACCGCGATCTACGGCATCGGCCGCGCGCGCGCGCGGGTGATCTGCGACGCGGCGGGCGTGAAGCACTCCGCCAAGATCAAGGACCTCACCGACGGCGAGATGGACAAGCTGCGCGAGCAGGTGTCGCGCTTCTCCGTCGAGGGCGACCTGCGCCGCGAGACCTCCATGAACATCAAGCGGCTGATGGACCTCGGCTGCTACCGCGGCGTGCGCCACAAGAAGGGGCTGCCCGTGCGCGGCCAGCGCACCCGCACCAACGCGCGCACCCGCAAGGGCCCGCGCAAGGCCGTGCGCCTGACCAAGGCCGCCGCCTGACCCATCCACGAATCGAGGAAGAACCAGCATGGCCAAACCCGCCGCCACGCGAGTCCGAAAGAAGGCGAAGAAGAATGTGTCCGAGGGCATCGCGCACGTTCACGCCTCCTTCAACAACACGATCATCACGATCACAGACCGCCAGGGCAACGCGCTTTCTTGGGCCACCTCCGGCGGCGCGGGCTTCAAGGGCTCGCGCAAGTCGACGCCCTTCGCGGCCCAGGTCGCTGCGGAGGCCGCCGGCCGCGCCGCGATGGAATGCGGCGTGAAGAACCTCGAGGTCCGCATCAAGGGACCCGGCCCCGGGCGCGAGTCCGCGGTGCGGGCCCTGAACGCCCTCGGCCTCAAGATCCTCTCGATCGCCGACGTGACGCCGGTGCCGCACAACGGCTGCCGCCCGCCGAAGCGCCGCCGGATGTAACGGCGCG
>JAHCLE010000162.1 GCA_026125445.1 Burkholderiales bacterium | reverse complement strand
GAGGCGTCGAAGAGCGGCTGCGGCGCCGGCGTGTTGAAGGCGAAGCCGTACACCGTGTGCGGGCCCCCGCCCACGATGTCGCGCCACGGGAAGGTCGCCGTGTCGAGGAAGGACCCGGCGTCGGTGCAGTGAAGCTGGAAGGCGGAGCTCGTCCCGGGCACGGCGTCGTCGGTGCGCGAGCGCTGCCAGCGCGGCCGCGGTTCCGGCACCGCCAGGCCGGTGACGGAAGACCAGTCGTAGCCGGGCGAGCCCGCGATCGAGTCCTCGCCCAGGTAGCGCACCACGAGGTAGTAGCCGGTGTTGGGCATCGACGGGAAGTGCGGCACGACCGGCGGGGTGTTCTGGGTGACGAAGGCGCCGGCCGTGTCGGCGATGCACTCCGGGGCCTTGATCGCCGTGTACTCGAGGGCGGCAGGCCCGGAGGAGTGGCTCGACGAGGAGCAGCCGGGCGACAGGGCGGCCGCGCCGAGGGCGAGTGCCGCCCCCGTGCGCGACCAGGGCTTCATCACTGGTTCCTGAACAGGGGCATGTAGGTGATGCTCACCGGCAGTGTCTCGGGCCGGTTCCTGAGCTTGAGCGTACCCCTTCCCGACTCGTCGCGGGTTACGCCCGCCACCGCGCGCATGTTGACGATGGTCGAGCGGTGGATCTGCCGGAACATCGCGGGATCGAGCGCGTCGAGGAGCTCGCGGATGGGGGTGCGCACCAGCGCCTCGCCTTCGGCCGTCATCACGACCGTGTACTTGTTGTCGGCCTGGAAGTAGGCGACGTCGTCCACGAGGATGAGGCGCGTCTCCTTGCCCACGCTCGCGGTGAGCCAGACGAGCTTCTGGCGGCGCGGCTCGGCCGGCAGCGCGCCGCGAAGCTGCTCGACGATGGCGGCCAGCGCGCCCGCGTCCGGGGTCCCCGAGGCCGCGCGGGATTTCAGCCGCTGCACGGTGGCCGCGAGGCGCTCGGGCACGATGGGCTTGAGCAGGTAGTCGATGGCGCCGCGCTCGAAGGCGTCGATGGCGTACTGGTTGTAGGCGGTGACGAACACCACCTGGGTGCCCGGGCTCGCCTCGGCCGCGGCGGCCGCGACCTCCAGGCCCGTGAGCCCCGGCATGCGGATGTCCAGGAATGCCACCTCCGGCTTGTGGTCGGCGATGGCTTCCAGCGCCGCGCCTCCGTCCTCGCACGCGGCCACCACCTCGAGCTCGGGCCACGCGCGGCCCAGCGCGGCGAGGAGGTCGTCGCGCAGCAGGGCCTCGTCCTCGGCGACCACGGCCCTAGGCATGGGGGCCTCCGGCGGGCCCGGCCACGGGCACGGTGATGGTGGCGGCAACCCCCTTGGGGAAATTCGCGACGATGGCGAAGGAGGCCGCGTCGCCGTAGGCGAGGCGCAGGCGCTCGCGCACGTTGCGAAGCCCGATGCCGGTGCCGCCGCCTTCCTCGGAGAAACCGCGCCCGTCGTCGGCCACCGTGATCGCCGCCCGGCCGTCGCTCGCCTTGGCGAGGATCCAGATGTTGCCGCCGCCGGTCACCGGTTCCAGGCCGTGCTTGATGGCGTTCTCCACGAGGGTCTGCAGCATCATCGGAGGCAACGGGACGGTGCGCAGCTCGTCGGGGACCTGGACCTGCACCGCGAGGCGCTCGCCCATGCGGATGCGCAGGATCTCGAGGTAGGCGCGCGCGCGGTCGAGCTCCTCGCCGAGGGTCGAGGGCGAGTCCTCCGCGCGCGGCAGCGAGTTGCGCAGGTAGGTGATGAGGTGGCCGAGCATGAGGTCGGCGCGCGCCGGGTCGCTGCGGGTGAGCACCTGGGCGCTCGCGAGCGTGTTGTAGAGGAAGTGCGGCTCCACCTGGGCGTGCAGGAGGTTCAGCTTCGCGACCGTGAGCTCCTTCTCGGTCTCGCTCTGGCGCGCGTTCTCCTGTTCCACCTTGCGCCGCTCGGCGACGCGCCGGGTGATGGCGCGCGTGACGGCTTCCGCGTTCTCGAGGTTGGTGCCGTGGTCGACGCGGAACCAGTCGAGCCACGCGCCGCCCTCGGGCTCGCACACGAGCGTGGCGCTGGCGGTGCCCTCGCCGGGCGCGACGATGGCGCGCACGAGGTTGTAGCGGGGCTTCCGGCGGCCGCGTTCCCCGGCGGGCTTGTCGCTGCCATAGGGGTTGACCCGGCGCACCCGGGCGAGCGTCTGCAGGCTGTCCTTCGTGCTCTCGATCGACTCCACGTTGGGAAGCTCGCGGATGGTCGCGTCCACCAGGTCGAAAGCGTCGGCGGGCGGGAAGGGGATCTCCACCTGCCGGCGGTGGCGGTTGGCCAGGGACTCGGCGTCGACGCGGTCCGTGATGAGGCGCACGCGCCGCACGTGCGAGAACGAGCTGATGACCGACCAGGTGAGGATCGCGAGGATCCCCAGCTCGAACAGCCACGAGGGCCCGACGCCGTGGCCGATGAAGCCCTCCCACACGATGCTCGCGGCGATGATGGCGGCCAGCCAGACGAGGAAGCGGCGCAGGATGAAGGTGAAGGTTTTCATGGGGCGCAGGATAGCAACCCCGGCCCGGCCGGCGCCCGCCCCCTGCGACGAAACCGGGGATGGAGGGAGTGAAACGCGGTCGGCGGCTATCTCCCCTCTCCCGCTTGCGGGAGAGGGGCCGGGGGTGAGGGTACGTCGACGCGCGCCCCCATCCGCCCGTGCTCCGCCGCCTTGTTCTCCTCCCACCAGGCCACGAGCGCCTTGTGGCTGCCGCCGAACTTGCGCGCCTTCAGCTCGCTGGTCGCGTACTGGCAGGCGGCCATGGGGGCGGCGAGCACGCCATGGGTGGTCGCGACGTAGTCGCAGTACCAGAAGGCGCTCTCGAGGGCGGCGATGTCGCCGTCGCCGGCCGGGGCAGGCGCAGGCCCGGCGTCCACGGCCGCGCAGCCGGTGAAGGCCAGGAGGGCGATCGCAGCAAGCGCAGGTCGGCCGGAGTCCACGGCCCATTGTCCCCGTCCGGTGAGCGCCTGTCTCCCCTCTCCCTTGGGAGAGGGGCTGGGGGTGAGGGTCAGGCGGCGCAGCCCCACTCCTCGGCCGCGCGCCACGCGGACTCGCGCGTGTAGAAGAACCCGCCGCGCTCGAAGCCGGCGAGGAGCGTGGCCTTGGCGGCCAGCACGCGGCCGCATTCGGCGCGCACCGCCACGGCCTCGTCCGGCAGGCCGTCGATCCGGTGATCGGCAGCCGGTCGGCCCTGGGCGTCGCGCGAGGGGAACACGCAGCCCGTGGCGTAGTCGTAGAACGCCGGCCGGAAGCCCATCGCGGGCAGCGTATCGCTGCGCCGCTCCACGGCCGCCTGCATCACCAGGGTCTTCGCCAGCCAGTCGTTGCCTGCCAGTTTGCTCATCGTGTCCTCCCGCTTTGGGAGTCGTGCGTTTCGACGAGCCCAGTGTCGGACCGAACGCCCGGCCCGACTGTGAGGCAAGTCGCAAATCGGGTGCGGCGGCATTACGCCTGAAGGCGATGGGCGGGTGCTTGCGGTCGACAAGGGGTTTCCGGCGGCCCGGATGTTGCGCCTGAAACGCGGGCGATCAGGAAAGCCGCGCCAGCGTCGGAGAGAGGTCCAGCCCCGTCTCCTCGGCCAGCCGGGCCGCGGGCTCGCGCAGGGCCCCGGCATCGAGCGCGAGGTCCCCTTCGGCGGCCGCGATCGCCACGGTGTTGCCGGCGCCGCACGGCGGAAGCGCCACCACCCGTCCCTCGAAGGCCTCCCGCAGGCGCCGCAGGACGGGGCCGACGCTTCGCCGGCGCGTGAGGAGGTTGGCCGCCAGCATGCCGCCCGGCCTCAGGTGGCTGCGGCAATTGAGGTAGAAGGGCACGGTCTCGAGCATTCCCGCGTTGCCCTCTTCGTCGAAGCCGTCGACGAGGACCAGGTCGAAGAGCCGCTTCGTCGCCGCGAGCCAGCCGTGCGCGTCGCCGATCTCGATCGCGAGCCGCGGCGAGGAGGGCGGCAGCTTGAAGAACTGGCGCGCCGCGGCGACCACCCCCGGGTCGATCTCCACCACCGTGAGGCGCGCTCCGGGCCGGTGGCGCAGCAGGAAGCGCGTGAAGGAGGCGGCTCCGAGCCCCACCTGCAGCACGCTTCGCGGCCAGCCGCGGCCGGGAGCGAGCAGCAGCGGCAGCATCATCTCGCGCGTGTACTCGAGCTCCAGCGACGACGGGCGCGCGATGCGCATGGCGCCCTGCACCAGCTCGGAGCCGAAGTGCAGGTACCGCACGCCATCCTTCTCGCTGACCTCGATCGATCCCATCCCGGTACCTGGTACGCGTACCTGGTACGCGTACCAGGTACCTCAGGGCAATGCTAGCCGATCCGGGGCGTTCGGGCGGGCGGGGGAGGGGCGAGGATCGCCACGGCGCGCGGCGCCAGGCGCTCGAGGGCCGCCTGCAGCGCCTCGGGCTGGCTCTCGCGCACGATCTCGATGTCGGCGCGGCAGTTGTTCTCCTCCAGCAGCGCGCCGACCTTCTCGCACCACGGCTTGGCGGCCTCGACATCGCCGGTGGTCACGAGCAAGGTGAGCCCGTCGCCGACGGCGCCGGAGAGCGCCAGGAGCAGTCCCACGGCGCGCGCCGGATCGACCGAGAGAGGGCAGACCGCCGCGAGCGGGCCGCGGAAGCGCCGGGACCGCGGCAGCACGAGGACGGTGGCCGGCACCTCCCGGGCCAGGCGAAGCGCCTCGGGCCCCAGGCGCGAGATGCCGATCACCGTGAGGTCGTCGGGCGTGGCGGTGGCCACGATCTCCTCGGTCACCGAGCCGCGCGTGACGCGAAGGCGCCAGCGAAGCGCCCGCGGCTCGGCGAGCTGCGCGAGCGCGCGCCGCGCCTGCCGGGCCTGCGCCTCGAAGGTGCGCTCGAGCGCGTCCGGGTCCATGCGCCGCGCCGAGGCCGAGCCCACGCCCAGCTCGCGCGCGAAGGGCAGGCCCGCCATCCGGTGCAGCTCGTCGCTTTCCACGAAGAGGGCCTCCAGCTCCGCGCCCAGCTCGCCCGCGAGCGAGGCCGCCGCCTCCAGCGCCTGCCGGCTCTGCGGGGCGAAATCGAGGCCCACGACGATGCGCCGGATCTTCATCTCATTTCGGCCTGCCGCGCCGCCAGTCCTTCCTGCCCGGGGGACCCGCGGCGAAGCTGCGCACGCGCTCGGCAAAGGACGCGAGGCGCTGCTCGACGCGGTGGTTGAGGCTGCCCGCGGGGAAGTGCCCGAGGGCGTCGCGCTCGCCGGCGGGGAGCCCCGAGAGGATCTCGAGCGCCTCGTCGACGCGCGTCACCGCGAAGACGCGGAAGCGGCCCTCGTCGACGGCCTGCACGACCTCGCGGCGAAGCATCAGGTGGCGGGCGTTGGCCGCAGGGATCACCACGCCCTGGCCGCCGGTGAGCCCGCGCGCCTTGCACAAGTCGAAGAAGCCCTCGATCTTCTCGTTCACGCCGCCGATCGCCTGCACGTCGCCGTGCTGGTTCACCGAGCCGGTGATCGCGATGGCCTGGCGAAGCGGCGCCTCGGCGAGGGCGGAAAGGAGCGCGCAGAGCTCGCCGCAGGAGGCGCTGTCGCCCTCCACGCCGCCGTAGTTCTGCTCGAAGACGAGCGTGGCCGCGAGCGAGAGCGGCCGGTCGATGGCGTAGCGGCCGGCGAGGAACCCGGAGAGGATCATCACGCCCTTGGAGTGCAGCGGCCCGCCCAGCTC
>JAHCLE010000161.1 GCA_026125445.1 Burkholderiales bacterium | reverse complement strand
CTCGAAGGCGTGGAAGCTCCCGTCGTGCAGCAGGTGCCGGTCGATGTAGAGGAGCGTGCGCCCGCCCGGGCCCGTGGCCACGGCGTGCGCGTTCCAGATCCTGTCGTAGAGGGTGAGGCCCATCGCCCCGCTACTTCGGCACGTGCCCCACGGAATCGGCGTACTTCTTCATGGCTTCCTCGCCCAGGTACTCGCGCTCCCACGCGCGCACCTGGTCGAAGCCCGCGAAGGTGTGGAGATCCCCCAGGGGATGCTTGCGGAAGCCTTCCATGAACCGGGTCTCGGCCACCGGGCCCTCGGCGCGCATCTGCGCCGCGAGGTCGTGCATGGCGGCGAGCGCCGAGCGCAGCATCGCGTTGGGCGAGATGCACATCGCGATGCCCAGCTCGCGCAGCTCGTCCATCGTGAAGCGCGGCGAGACGCCCGTCATGTTGTAGAAGACGGGGCCCTTCACCTCGCGGCAGATGCGCTTCACTTCCTCCACCGAGGTCGGCCCCTCGATGAAGCCGAGGTCGGCCCCGGCCGCGAGGTAGGCGTTCACGCGCGCGATGGCGTCGTCGAGCGAGCCGCCGTGGGCCCCGCGCGCGTCGGTGCGGGCGATGAGCACGAAGTCGGGATCGATCTCGTTTCGCGTGTCCACCGCCGCGCGGATCTTGCCCACGGCCTCCTCGAGCGGGATGACGAGGCGCCCGGCCACGTGGCCGCAGCGCTTGGGGCTCACCTGGTCCTCCATGTGCAGGCCCGCCACCCCGGCGCCGACGTACTCGCGGATGGTGCGGATCACGTTGATCGCGTTGCCGAAGCCGGTGTCCGCGTCGGCGACGAGCGGGATGCGCACGGCCGAGGCGATGTAGCGGGCGTTGGCCACCATCTCCGTCATCGTGGCGAGCCCGACGTCGGGAAGCCCCGTGAGGGAGAGCGAGGTGCCGTAGCCCGTCATGTAGATCGCGTCGAATCCGGCCTGCTCGAGGACCTTCGCGCTCATGGCGTTGTAGCAGCCCGGGACGTAGAGCGTCGGGCCGCGGGCGAGGAGCTCCCGCAGCCGCGTGGAGGCGCGCTTCATCAGTCGGCCTTCACGCCGGAGTCCTTGACCACCTTCGCCCAGGTCTTCTGCTCGGTCTCGATGAGCTTGCGGAACTCCTCGGGCGTGTTGCCCACCGTCTCGGCGCCCAGCTTGTGGAAACGGTCCTTGACGGCGGCGGAGGTGAGCGCCTTGGCGGCAGCCGCGTGCAGCTTCGCGATCACGTCCCTGGGCGTGCCGGCGGGCGCGAGGAGCCCATACCAGGTGTCGGAGGCGTAGCCCGGCACCACCTCGCCGATGGTCGGGATCTCCGGGTTGCTCTGCGAGCGCTTGCTGCTGGTGAGTCCCATCGCGATGAGGCGACCGTCCTTGAGGAGCGGCTGCATCGGCAGCAGCCCGTCGACCGCGAGCTGCACCTGGCCGGCGAGCACGTCCTGGCGCGCCTGCGTGGAGCCCTTGTACGGCACGTGCACGATGTCGATGCCGGCCATGGACTTGAAGAGCTCCATGTTGAGGTGGGTGGCCGAGCCCATGCCGGCCGAGCCGTAGTTGAGCTTGCCGGGGTTCTTCTTCGCGTAGTCGATGAGCTCCTTCAGGTTCCTGGCCGGCACCGAGGGGTGCGCGACGATCATCTGGTGCGTGTTGGCCATCACCGTGACGGGCTCGAAGCCGTTGACCGGGTCGTAGGTCTTCTTCTTGGCGTGGATCATCGGGTTGATCACGTGCGACGGGCTCACCGCCAGCAGCGTGTAGCCGTCGGCGGGCGCAGCCGCCGCGATCTCGGTGCCGACGAGGCCCCCGGCGCCGGGCTTGTTCTCCACGACGACGGGCTGGCCCAGCTCCTTGGAAAGGCCCTCGGCCACCGTGCGCGCGAGGGTGTCGCCCGTGCCGCCCGCGGCGAGCGGGACGATGATCTTGATGGCCTTGTTGGGGAAGTCCTGCGCGGGGGCGGCGAAGGGGATGGCGAGCGCGGCCAGGGCGGCCAGCGTGACGAGGGTGCGGCGCTTCGACTTCATGGATATCTCCTCCTGGGTTTATGGTGGCAATTCTATCAACGAGGCCTCGCCCTCTCGCGGCCGGTTCGTGCAGAATCCGGGGCTGGCCCATTGCGGAGCGCGATGCCCATGAGCACCCTTCGCCCCGAAGTCAGCGTGGAAAGCCTCAACCGCATGGGCGGGGAATACCTGCCCGGCTACCTCGGCGTCGAGATGGTCTCGGTGGCCCAGGGCGAGCTCTCGAGCCGCATGGCCGTGAAGAAGCTGCACGTGGCGCCCAACGAGTTCCTGCACGCCGCGAGCGTGGTGGCGCTCGCCGACACCACCTGCGGCTACGCCACGATCGCGCACCTGCCCGCGGGCGCGGCGTCCTTCACGACCATCGAGCTCAAGAGCAACTTCCTCGGCACGGTGCGCGAGGGCAGCGTGGCCTGCACCGCCACGGCCCAGCACCTGGGCAGGACCACCCAGGTGTGGGATGCCGTGGTGACCGACGCGGCCAGCGGGCGCAAGATCGCGCTCTTCCGCTGCACGCAGATGATCCTCTGGCCGAAGCCGTAGGGGACGCTACCCTTCGTTCTTCACGGCGCCTTCACCAGGTCCACGCGCCGGTTCTTCGCGCGTCCGGCCTCGTCGTCGTTTCCCGCCACGGGGGCGAGCGGGCCCACGCCGTAGCCCCTCAGGCGCGCGGCTTGGATGCCGTAGGCGCCCATGAGCTCGGCGACGACGGCCTCGGCGCGCGCCTGCGCCAGGCGCATGTTGTCGTCGACCTTGCCCACCCAGTCGGTGTGCCCCACGACCCAGAGCCTGAGGTTGGGGTCGGCCTTGAGGAGCTTGGCCACCTCGTCGAGCGCCGGCTTCGACTCCGGCTTCACCACGGACTTGCCGGTGTCGAAGAAGATGCCGTAGACGGCCACGTGGCCCGTGGCCCGCAGGTCGTTGGACATCGCGGCGGCATCGGCCACGACGTACTGCTTCATGGCGCCCTTCTCGATGGTGCGGATCCAGATCCTGCCGTTGCCGCGCTGGACCTCGGCCCACACCTCGCGGCCGTCGAGCACGACGCTGCCGGTTATCCAGTTGTTGGGCAGGGTGGCGGCGACGCTGCCGCCGATCTTCGCGAGCGCGTCCTCGTAGTTGCGCAGGATCGCCACGGCGCCGGGCTCCTGCTGGCCGCGCTCGAGCGCGTAGGTGACGAAGTTGAACTTGCCCTCCTGGCGGTTCTTCTGCCCCTTGAGGAGCTTGAAGTCGTAGCCGTCGAACTCCGCGCTCTTGCAGTCGGCGATGTAGTAGCCGGGCATGCGCACGGGGAAGAGGGCGGGGTCGGTGCAGCCCTTCTTGTCGGGCTCGGCGAAGGCGGTGGCGGCAAGGCCCAGAGACGCGGCCAGGAAGAGGCGGGCGATGTTCTTGTTCATGGCGGGTTCCTCGGGTTTCGCGACGGAATTCATGGGCCATGCTAGGGCGCCGGGGCGCCGGGGGACTTGCTCTGGCGCAGAGGCCGCGCAAATAGGCCCGGGCCGGGATTACCATGGCCGGACTTTCGCCTCGGGAGACCTCCATGGACCGGATGACCCGCCGTGATGCCCTCGGCACCCTGGGCGCCATCGCCCTGGGCGCGGCCCTTCCTGCAGCGGCCGCGGCGCAGCCGGCGCGCGTGCAGAGCTGGCCCCTGGGAACCGCGCGCCGCACCGGCATCCACGACGTCGCCCCGGCTCCCGACGGGGGCGTCTGGTTCAGCGCCCAGGCGAGCGGGCACCTGGGCTACTTCGATCCCGCCAGGGGCACGACGGAGCTCATCGACCTGCTGGGCAATTCCTCGCCCCACGGCGTGATCCAGGGGCCGGACAAGGCGGCGTGGCTCACCGACGGCGGCGCGCAGGCCATCGTGCGCGTGGGCTGGCCCGACCGCACCGTGCGCGCCTGGCGCCTGCCGGAGGGCACGCCCTACGCGAACCTCAACACCTGCGCCTTCGATGGCGACGGCGACCTCTGGTTCACGGGGCAGGGCGGGGTGATCGGCAGGGTGAGCGTGAAGAGCGGCAAGGTCGAGGTGTGGGACTCCCCGCGGGGAAGCGGCCCCTACGGCATCTGCGCCACTCCCTCGGGCGACATCTGGTACTGCTCGCTCGCCGGATCCTTCATCGCGAAGGTCGACCGCAAGACCGGGGAGTCGATGGTCGTGGAGCCGCCGACGCGCCGCAACGGCGCCCGGCGCGTCTGGAGCGACAGCCGCGGGCGCATCTGGGTGAGCGAGTGGACGAGCGGCAACCTCTCGATGCACGACCCGGCATCGAGGAGCTGGCGCACCTGGAAGATGCCCGGCGCGAACCCGCACGCGTACGCGGTGTACGTGGACGAGCGCGACATCGCGTGGGTCGCGGAGTGGACCTCGAACGCCGTCTACTCCTTCGACCCGCGGACGGAGAAGTTCGAGCGCTTCGACTTCCCGCGCCCCGGCACCAACATCCGCCAGATCCTGGGCCGCAAGGGCGAGGTGTGGCTGCCCGAGAGCGGCACCGAGCACGTCACCGTCATCCGCACGGCCTGACGGCCGCCCAGCCTCACGCGTCCGTGGGCGTCTCCACGGTGAGCGACCCGCTCTCGAGCGCGCGCTCCGCGATCGCCTTCAGCCGCCCGTCCTGGTTGCGCTCGAGCGCGCGCAGCGCCCGGCGCGTGCGCCGCATCGCCATCGTGATGAAGATGCGCGCGTTGTCGACGTCGGCGACGGCCTTCTCGGGACCTCCGGCCTTGCCGATGGCCCAGGTGGCGCGCGACAGCGCCGCGGTGGACAGGTAGATGTCGATGGCGCTGTTGGCCAGCCGCTCCTGGTGGAACTGGCGCTCGATCACGTCCTTGCCGTGCGTCATGAGGAGCTTCTCGACCGCGCCCGACAGGTCGTGGACGGCCTTGCACACCAGCTCGGCCTCCTCCTTGAGCGCGGGGTGCACGTGCGTGAGGGTGCAGGGGCCGAGCTGGCGCTTCACCTTGCCGCCGAGATAGGAGCCGATGGCGCCGAGGGAGCGCAGCGGGTCCTTGAAGGCGCGCCCCAGCTCCTTCAGGTTCTCCCCGGGCTGCTGCAGGCCCGAGAGCGCGACGAGGGCGCGCAGGACCTCGTTGGTGCCCTCGAAGATCAGCATGATGCGCGAGTCGCGCACCGCCTGCTCGTACGGGTACTCCTTCGAGTAGCCCAGCCCGCCGGCCACCTGCTGCGCCTCCAGCGCGGCGCGCAGCGCGAGCTCGGAGCCGAACACCTTGCACGCCGCCGTCTCGAGCGAGAAGTCGATGCCGCCGCGGTCCACCATCGACGCGCAGAGGATCCACGCGGCATCCAGCGCGTAGCACTCGGCCGCGGCGAGCGCGAACTTCTTCTGCAGGATCTCGAAGGAGCCGATGGGCCGGCCGAACTGCTTCCTCTCCTTCGCGTAGGCGAGCGCGAGGTCGAGGATCTTGCGCGTGCCGCGTGCGGAAGCGGCCGACAGTCCCAGGCGGCCCGAGTTGAGGATCTCGAGGGCGATCTTGAAGCCGCCGCCCACCTCGCCCAGGCGGTCCACGACGGGAACGCGCACGTCCTTGAAGGACACGGTGCGCGTGTCGCTCGCCTTGATGCCCATCTTCTCCTCGACCTTGCCCAGCGACACGCCGGGCGCGTTCGCGTCGACGATGAAGGCGGTGACGCGCTGCTTCTGCTTGCCCTCGACTTCCACCGGCACCTTGGCGAAGACGGTGAAGACGCCGGCGTAGCCTGCGTTCGAGATCCAGATCTTCTCGCCGTTGAGGACGTAGTGCGTGCCGTCGGCCGAGGGGACCGCGGTGGCGCGCATGGCCTGCGCGTCGGAGCCCGA
>JAHCLE010000160.1 GCA_026125445.1 Burkholderiales bacterium | reverse complement strand
CGCCACCCGATCCTGCTCGACGAGCTCACGCGCACGGCGGCGAGCTTCACCGCCACCGACTGGGCCGAGGAGCGGCGCCTTCTCGTGCGCGACTGCGCGGCCCACGGCGACGACACCGAGCGGCTCATGGACGAGCTGCGCCACTTCAAGCAGCGCCACGTGCTGCGCCTGGTGATCGCCGACATCGAGGGGGAGCTCACGGTGATGCCGCTCTCCGACGAGCTCTCGGCGCTGGCGGACCTGCTGCTCGACGTCGTGCTCGGCTTCGCCGGTCGTGCGGTATTCGGAGGCGACGGGCTCTCCCCCCCGCCGGGCTTCGCGGTCGTGGGCTACGGCAAGCTCGGCGGCAAGGAGCTGGGCTACGGCTCGGACCTCGACATCGTCTTCCTGTACGACGAGTCCCGAAAGGACGTCGCGGACAGGCTCGCGCGCGTGGCGCAGCGCGTGAACACCTGGCTCACCAGCCACACGGCGGCAGGCGTGCTCTACGAGACCGACCTGCGCCTGCGGCCCGACGGCGCCGCGGGGCTCATGGTGAGCTCCTTCCCCGCCTTCCGCGACTACCAGGCGAAGCGCGCCTGGACCTGGGAGCACCAGGCCCTCACGCGCGCGCGCTGGTGCGCCGGCGACAGGGCGCTGGGCGAGAGATTCGAGCAGCTTCGCCGCGAAATCCTCGCCGCCCCGCGCGACAAGGCGAAGCTTCGCGGGGAGATCGTCGCCATGCGCGAGAAGATGCGCGCCGAGATGAAGGCCGACCCGCGCGACCTGAAGCACGTGCCCGGCGGCGTCGTCGACCTCGAGTTCGCCGTGCAGGCCCTGGTGCTCGCCGAGTCCGCGAGCCACCCGACGCTCATGGAGAACAAGGGCAACCACACGCTCCTCAAGTGGGCCGGCGAGATGGGCCTCATCCCCATGCCCGTCGCGGTGGCCGCCGCCGACGCCTACCTGGCGCTGCGGGCGCGCACCCACGCCGCCAGCTTGAACGACGAGGAGCACGTCCTCCTCGCCGAGGGCGAGCTCGCCTCCGAGCGCGCCGCCGTCACCGCCCTATGGCACGCCGTCTTCAATTGAAAAGGGGTCAGGTTACTTTGCACAAGATTTGTGCAAAGTAACCTGACCCCTTTTCAAGGCTACTGCCGCTCGAGGAGGTGATGGACCTGCATGCGGCCCTTGCCCTTGATCTCGACCTCGTGGGGGGCGTCGAACTTGAAGCGCGTGTGCAGGCGTCGGTAGGTGGTGAGGTCGACCTGGATGGAGCCGGAGAAGGCGTCGGCCGCCATGCGCGAGGCGACGTTCACCGTGTCGCCCCACATGTCGTAGATGAACTTCTTCTTGCCGATGACGCCGGCCACCACGGGACCCGTGCCGATGCCGATGCGAAGCTCGATGTTCTCGCCGCTCCTCTGGCGGTACTCGTGCACGCGCTCGAGCATCTCGATGGCCATGTTGGCCACCGCGTCGGCGTAGTGGACCTGGGCGCCGGTGTCGACGCCGGCGGCGGCCATGTAGGCGTCCCCGATGGTCTTGATCTTCTCCACGCCGTACTTGTCGGCGATCTCGTCGAACATCGAGAAGACGTCGTTCAGGATCTTCACCGTCTCGACCGGCGAGAGCTCCTCGGTCATCTTGGTGAAGCCCACGATGTCGGCGAACATGACCGTCACGTCCGCGTGGCCCTGGGCGATGTTGGATTCGCCGTGCTTCAGGCGCTCCGCGATGGCGGGTGGGAGCACGTTCAGGAGGAGGCGCTCGCTCCTCTCCTTCTCCACGCGCAGCTCCTCGTGCTGGATGTCCACCTGGGCACGCAGCTTCTGCTTCTCGCTTGCGAAGTACCACAGCAGCGAGTAGATCATGAGCGAGATGGCCGCGAAGTTGAGCACGAAGAACACGGCCACCGTCTGCATGTCCACGTGGACCGCGACGCCGGAAAGCAGGAAGTCGAACACGCCCGCCATCACGGTCATGAAGAGCCAGGCGAAGAACCATGGCAGCGACTGGCGCGTGCCCAGCACCGTCACCGCGCCCACCGGGGCGATGAGGCCCCACAGGCTCACGCCCGAGGCGGTGACGAAGTTGCCGATCGACCACTGCATGGCGAAGGGCGTGAACAGGATGAGCCCCAGCTGGATCATCGCGAAGAGCTGGAGCTTGCGCGTCTTCAGGTAGAAGGCGATGGTGCCGGCCGAGAGCGCCTGGAAGGCGAGCGTGATCGACACCGAGAACTGCTGCCCCATGCTCCAGTAGACCGACAGCCACAGCACCGAGGCGAGCACCATGAGCCCCGTGGTGAGCACCAGCATGTCGCCGGAGAGCTTCTCCTCGGGGCTGAGCGTGGGGCGGTCGAGGAGCGAGACGCGCTCCGAGGGATTCGGCGCACCGGCCTTGGAGGCGGGCGGCGGGTCCGTCGAGGTATCGAGCGGCATTCGCACGGGTCGGCGGCGTCGGGTGGCGGGAGACCGGGGGATTATGGCACACAACCCGTAAGGATTCGCCTCCGGCGCGAGCGTGGCCGGCCTCCGGGTCGGGCGTCCCGCCGGGCTGCGCCCCCGCTTTGGTAGAATTGCAGGTTCCGCATCCGCAAACGTCAGGAAACAGTCATGTCGATGGCCGACCGCGACGGCTTCATCTGGTACGACGGCAAGCTCGTGCCCTGGAGGGAAGCGACCACCCACGTCCTCACCCACTCCCTGCACTACGGGCTGGCGGTCTTCGAGGGGGTACGCGCCTACAAGTCGGAGATCGGCACCGCCATCTTCCGGGTGAAGGAGCACACCGACCGCCTCTTCAACTCGGCCAAGATCTACATGATGGACATCCCGTACACCCGGGAGCAGCTCATCGAGGCCCAACGCGAGGTGGTGCGCGCCAACAAGCTGGAGAGCTGCTACATCCGGCCGCTCGCCTTCTACGGCTCGGAGAAGATGGGCGTCTCCCCCGTCGGAGCCAAGGTTCACGTGTCGATCGCGGCCTGGCCCTGGGGGGCCTACCTCGGCGAGGAGGGCCTGAAGCGCGGCATCCGCGTGAAGACCTCGTCCTTCGCCCGCCACCACGTGAACGTCACCATGGCGCGCGCCAAGGTGGCCACCACCTACGCCAACTCCATCCTCGCCAACCTCGAGGCCACGCAGGACGGCTACGACGAGGGCCTGCTGCTGGATACCGACGGCTTCGTCGCGGAAGGCTGCGGCGAGAACATCTTCATCGTGAAGGAAGGCAAGCTCTACACGCCGCAGCTCACCACGGCGCTCGACGGCATCACCTGGCGCAGCGTGCAGCAGATCTGCGCCGACCTCGGCATCGCCGTGGAGAAGACCCGCCTCACGCGCGACGACATCTACATCGCCGACGAGGCCTTCTTCACCGGCACGGCCGCCGAGGTGACGCCCATCCGCGAGCTCGACCGGCGCACGATCGGCAAGGGCGAGCGCGGGCCCGTGACGGAGAGGATCCAGTCGGCGTTCTTCGACATCGTGAACGGCCGCAACAGGAAGTACCACGGCTGGCTCACGCCGGTCGCCTGATCTCCATGGCGCTGCCCACCGAGCTCAACCAGGCCTCGGTCGAGGTCACGGCGGCGGACCTGCCGCTGCACTGCCCGCTGCCCTCGCAGAAGCTGTGGAACACGCACCCGCGCGTCTTCCTCGCCATCGAGGCCACGGGCGAGGCCAGGTGCCCCTACTGCGGCACCGTCTACCGCCTGGCCGGCGGTGCTGTCGCCAAGGGACACTAGGGCGAAGCGGCGGGCGGTCGTTTCAACACAGAGGACTCAGAGGACGCAGAGGTCACGGAGGAAACCCCGGCGAGCATTCGGGCTCGTGGCCATCATTCCAGTTGCCCTGACTCGGATGTCGCCTTTCCTCCGTGACCTCTGCGTCCTCTGAGCCCTCTGTGTTGAATCCACCACTTCCTCACTCCCCACCGCCCGCCTCACTCCCCCATGAGCGAAACCCTGGTCGTTTCCCCCTCGTGGATCGGTGACGCGGTACTCACCCACCCACTCCTCGCCCGCCTGAAGGCGCGCGACCCCGGCGGCGCCATCGACGTGCTGGCCCCCGCCTGGGCCTCGGCGGTCTACGGACGCATGCCGGAGGTGAGGCGGACGATCGCCTTTCCCTTCGGCCACGGGGAGCTCAAGCTCGGCGAGCGCCGCCGCTTCGCGAAGACCCTGCCGCGTTACGACCGCGCCATCGTCCTGCCCGGAAGCCTCAAGTCCGCGCTCGTGCCGTGGTTCGCCGGCATCCCCGTGCGCACCGGCTGGCGCGGCGAGATGCGCTATGGGCTCCTGAACGACCTGCGCCGCCTCGACGTGCGCTCGCTCCCCCTCATCGTGGAGCGCTACGCGGCGCTGGCACAGCCCGCGGGCGAGGCCCTCGAGCGGCCCCTGCCCTCGCCGCGGCTCGCGATCGACGAAGGCCGCCGCGAGGAGACGGTGGAAAGGCTGGGGCTTACCGGCGACGCACCCGTCCTGGCGCTCGCCCCCGGCGCCGAGTACGGTCCCGCCAAGCGCTGGCCGGCGCGCCACTTCGCCGAGGTCGCGCGCGCCCACGCCGCCCGCGGCTACCGCGTCTGGCTCGTGGGCTCGGCGAAGGACGCGCCCATCACCGCCGAGGTCGCCTCGCTCTCCGGCGTGGCGGCCGCGGACCTGGCCGGAAGGACGAGCCTCGACGAGGCGATCGACCTCCTGTCGCTCGCTTCTCGCGTGGTCTGCAACGATTCCGGCCTCATGCACGTGGCCGCCGCCCTGGACCGGCCGCTGGCCGCCGTCTTCGGCTCCTCGAGCCCGGATTACACGCCGCCGCTTTCGCCCCGGGGCCGCGTCGTCTCCCTCAGGCTCGACTGCAGCCCCTGCTTCGAGCGCGAGTGCCCCCTGGGCCACACGAACTGCCTCGAGAAGCTCGAGCCCGCGCAGGTCCTCGCCGCCCTCGACTAGAATGGGCGCCTTCGCGCCTACCCGAATCCGGAGCCGGACCATGAGACTCGCCGCCGCCGCCCTCCTGCTCGCCACCGCCTGCACCGCCACGCCCCCGCCTTCCGCCGGCGACTTCGACGCGGAGCTCGCCGCCTCCGACTGGAGGGAGTCGCTGGTCGCATGGCGGGCGCGCGCCGACAAGGGCCTGCGCGCCGACAACGGCTGGCTCACGCTCGCCGGCCGCTTCGTCATGAAGCCGGGCACCAACACCTTCGGCACGGGCACGGCCAACGACATCGTCTTCCCGAAGGGCCTGGGACCGGAGCGCATGGGCACGATCACCGTCTCCCCGGGGGAGAAGCGGGTCACGCTCAGGCTCGAGCCCGGCGTCGCGTTCCGGCGAGGGGCCGTCGAGTTCCACGAGACCGTCCTGGGCACCGACGTCGAGAAGCGCGACTGGGTCGCCATGGGTCGCCTCGCGATGCACGTGATCGAGCGCGAGGGCCGCTACGTGCTTCGCCTCGCGGACAACGAGAGCGAGGTGCGCAGGGGCTTCCGCTCGCGCGTCTGGTACGACCCGGACCCCGCCTACCGCGTCCGGGCCACCTTCGTGCCCTACCCGCCCGGGCGCAAGGTGACGATCATCAACGTGCTCGACGAGGCCTCCGACGAGCCCTCGCCCGGCTACGTCGAGTTCGAGCTCGCGGGCCGGAGGCAGCGCCTGGACGCCGTGGGCGACGACGAGGGCCTCTTCTTCGTGCTGCGCGACGCCACCGCCGGCGAGACCACCTACCGCCCGGGCCGCTTCCTCTACGTCGCGAAGAAGCCCGAGCCCGGCAAGCCCTTCGAGCTCGACCTCAACCGCGTCTACAACCCGCCCTGCGCGTTCAGCGAGTTCACCACCTGCCCGCTGCCGCCGAAGCAGAACATCCTCAAGGCGCGCATCGACGCCGGCGAGAAGTACCC
>JAHCLE010000016.1 GCA_026125445.1 Burkholderiales bacterium | reverse complement strand
CGCCGGCGTCGACGCGCAGGTGAAGCTCGGCGACCGCATCGAGGTGGGCGGCACCTACGTGAAGGACGAGAACCCGCAGGCGCCCTTCAAGCTGGCCGGCGCCAACGCGGTGGCGAAGCTGGGCGAGGGGACCTACGTCATCGGGGAGTTCGCGCGCACCGAGAACGGTGCCGATGCCCGCCAGGGCGACGCCGCCCGCCTGGAGGTGAAGCACGACTCCAAGGACCTCAAGGCCCAGGCCTTCGTCGCGCGCAGCGACCGGGAATTCAACAACCCGGGGGCCTGGCTCACGAATGGCCGCTCCGAGGCGGGGGGGAAGGCCGAATACCGCCTCCGCGAGGGCACGCTCGTGCGCGCCGAGGCGCTGCGCACCGAAGACGTCGTGAGCGGCGCCGTGCGCGACGGCGCCATGGCCGCCGTCACCCAGGAGGTCGCGAAGAACCTCACGCTCGAGGTCGGCGTGCGCTACGCCGCGGAGAAGGGGGCGGCCACGGCCTCGCCGGTGCCGCCCGTCGAGGGGATGCCCGCGCCGCAGCCGATGCCCGACGAGGTGACCACCGTGCGCGCGCGCCTCACGGGGCAGGTGCCCTTCATCGCGGGCGCCAACGTCTACGGCGAGGCCGAGGTCGACGTGAAGGATTCCGACCGCCGCATTCTCGCGCTCGGCGGCGAGTACACGCTTCCCAACCGGGGCCGAATCTACGCCCGCCACGAGTTTGTCTCGTCGATCACGGGTCCCTACGGCCTGAACGCGACCGAGCGCCAGAACACCACGGCCGTGGGCGTCGACTTCGACTACATGCGCGACGGGCGGCTCTTCAGCGAATACCGCATCCGCGACGCGATGGCGGGAGGCGACGCAGAGGCCGCCATCGGCCTGAAGAATCTGTGGACCCTGGCTCCGGGGCTGCGGCTGGGCACCTCCATCGAACGCGTGCACGCGCTCTCGGGCACGGGCCAGAACGAGAACACGGCCGGCGCGGTGGCACTCGAGTACACGGCCAACCCGCTCTGGAAGGGGACGACGCGCCTCGAGCTGCGCGATTCCTCCACGACGGAATCGCTCCTCTTCACCGTAGGCCTCGCGGCGCGCCTGAACCGCGACTGGACGGCGCTCGCGAGGAACGCCTACTCGCTGCAGCGCGCCAAGGACGGCACGAACGAGCGCGTCGTCGAGCGCCTCCAGGCCGGCCTCGCCTGGCGCGACACGCAGACCAACCAGTGGAACGCGCTGGGCCGCGTCGAGCATCGCCTCGAGCAGGACGACACCCAGGCGGGCCTGCAGCTCAAGGTTTCCACGACCATCGTCTCGCTGCACGCCGACTGGCAGCCGCGCCGCCCGTTCCTCGTGACCGGTCGCTACGCCGCCAAGTGGACGACGGACAAGTCGAACGGGCTCGCCAGCAAGTACCGGGCGCAGGTGATCGGCGGCCGGGCCACCTGGGAGTTCGCGCCGCGCTGGGACATCGGCTTCATCACGAGCCTCCTGGTTGGCGACGGAACCGACTCCCGGCACTATGGCGTCGGGCTGGAACTCGGGTACCTGGTCACCACGAACCTCTGGGTCTCGGCGGGCTACAACCTCTTCGGATACCGCGACGCCGACCTCGCCGGTGCCGACTACACGGCCAGGGGACCGTACGTGCGGCTTCGCTACAAGTTCGACGAATCGCTGCTGGAGTCGGTGGGCGCGCCCAGCGAGCGTGCCAGGGTCGCGGAGGCCGCGCGATGAGAATGCGCCGCGCGCTCCTGGCCGTCGCCGCGCTCCTCGCGGCGTGGCTCGTCGCGGCCCTGCCCGCGCAGGCGCAGCAGTGCACCGTGCCGGGCTCGAGCGGGCCGAATTCGACCGTCTCCGGCATCGTCAACACGTACTACGCGGGCGGCGGTACGTCGATGGCGGGCTCCACGTCGCTCGCCATCGGCGCGAAGGACGGCCGCGGCGCCTCGACGGACATCGCCGCGGGCGACCTGCTCCTCGTCATCCAGGTCCAGGACGCCTCCATCAGCTCGTCGAACAGCTCCGCCTACGGAGGCAGCGGCGGCGGGCAGGGCCAGACCTCGCTCAACAACGCGGGCGTCTACGAGTACGTGACCGCCACCGGGCCGGCGAGCGGCGGCTACGTGCCGCTGGCCGCGCCGCTGGCCAACACCTACACCAACGCGGCGGCCAACTCGACGCAGGGCCAGCGGCGCTACCAGGTCCTGCGCGTCCCGCAGTATTCGAGCGCCACGCTCACCGGGACCGTCACCGCGCCGCCCTGGGACGGCAACACCGGCGGCATCGTGGCCTTCGACGTGGCCGGCGCGCTGAACTGGGGCGGCCAGACGGTGGACGTGAGCGGACGCGGATTCCGTGGCGGCGGCGGCCAATGCTCCAGCAGCAACGGCACCGGCGACACCGTGCTCAACACGGACTACGTCACGCGCATCGGCACCGGGACGATCAACCTGGGCGGCGTCGGCACCGTTCCCAACGGGGCCAAGGGCGAGGGCGTGGCGGGAACGCCGATCCTCGTCTTCACGCCGACGACCCCGAACGACAACACGGGCGGCACCGTCACCAACACCGGCGGCGTCGACGGTACCTCCGGCGGCTACCCGGCCGGCAGTTTCGGCCGCGGCGCCCCGGGCAACGCCGGCGGCGGCGGCACCGACGGCCACCCGACGGCGAACGACGAGAACACGGGCGGCGCCGGCGGCGGCAACTACGGCATCGGCGGCAAGGGCGGCTTCGGCTGGACGCCCGGCACGCCGCCTGGCGTCGACGCCGGCGGCTTCGGCGGCATGTCGATGCCCGTCGCGCCCTCGCGTCTCTTCTTCGGGGGCGGCGGCGGCGCGGCCTCGACGAACAACTGCACGGGCACGCCGGCCAACGGGCGGGCCTCGTCCGGCGCGGCAGGCGGCGGCATGGTCCTCATCCGCGCGACGAGCGTGACCGGCTCGGGAACGGTCAGCGCGCGCGGGACCAACGCCAACAGCACGATCCTCAACGACGCCTCGGGCGGCGGTGGCGCGGGCGGAAGCGTCCTCGTCTTCGTGGACAACGGCGGCGCGGGAGTCGGCGCGACCATCAACATCCAGGGCGGCAACGGCGGCAGCAACACGGGCGGCGGCTCGCCGCACGGCCCGGGCGGCGGCGGCAGCGGAGGCTATGCGGCGCTTTCGGGCAGCGCCACCGTCAACCTCGCCGGCGGCATCGGCGGCACGACCGCGACCAGCCCGACGTCGACGGCGGACTACGGCTCCACGTCCTCCGTGGGCGGGTTCAACGTCGTGAACCTCGGCCCGGGGCAGATACCCGGCGCGAGCGACACCACGGCCTGCTTCCCGGTGCTGACGGTCACCAAGAGCACCTCCACGCCCTACGTCTCCGCGGGCGCGCCGGCCACCTGGACGATCACGGTGTCGAACCAGGCGGGGAAGGGCGCCGCGGAGTCGGTGGTCATCACCGACAACCTCCCGGCCAACCCGAACATCACCCACGCCACCACGACCTCCATCGCGCTGGCGGGAGGCGCGACCCGGCCGGGGGCGCCGCTCAACCCCACGCCCGCCAACACCGCCACGCCCTCGTGGGGCAACTTCCGCATCCCGGGCGGCGGCAGCGTGACCATCACCTTCACCGCCAACGTGGCGGCTTCCGTCGCCTCCGGCCTCTACCAGAACCCCGCCAGCGTCACCTACCTGGACCCGACGCGCACCGCGGCGCAGACGGTCACTCCGGGCGGCACGTACACCGCGGGAGGCGCGGTCCCGGGCAGCAACTACGCCCCGGGCTCGACGACGAACGAGGACGTCATCGTCGTCAACCCGCCGCCCAGCTTCACGAAGTCGTTCAACCCGGCGGCCGTGGCGCCCGGCACGCCGACGGTGATGACGGTAGTCATCAACAACCCCAACGCCGTCGCGCTGGCGAACGCCGGGTTCACCGACAACTACCCGCCGGGGCTCGTGAACACCGCGGCTCCGGGCGCCACCTCCAGCTGCGGCGGCACCGTCACGGCGGCCGCCGGCGGCGGCTCGCTCTCCCTCGCGGGCGCGACGGTCCCGGCCAGCGGCTCGTGCACGCTCACCGTGAACGTCACCACCACCGCGAACGGGAGCTACGCCAACACCATCCCGGTGGCGGCGCTCGCGAACACGCAGGGGATCACGAACACGGCCGCGACGACGGCCACGCTCTATTCCACCGTGACGGTCGCGAAGTCCTTCAGCCCGACGGCCGTGGCGCCGGGCGCCGACGCGACCCTCTCGATCGCGATCACCAACCCGAACACGGTCGCCGTCTCGCTCGCCAATCCCGGCCTCACGGACAGCTTCCCCGCCAACCTGCGCGCGACGGGCGGGGCCATCACGGTGACGGGAGCGGGCTGCGCCGCCTTCGCCCCGACGACGATCGCCGCCAACGCGACGAGCCTCGCGCTCACTGCCGGCACCGTCCCGGCGGGGAGCAGCTGCACGCTTTCGTTCGCGGTCTACAGCAACGTCACCGGCGTCTACAACAACACCACCTCGGGCGTGACGACGACGGCCGGCACCACGGGGCCGCCGTCGAACACCGCGAGCCTCGGCGTGGGCCTGGTCAACATCGCCAAGAACTTCGGCCCGACCCAGATCCAGCTCGGCGGCACGACGACCCTCACCTACACGCTCACCAACCCCACCGGGGTGCCGCAGACGGGTGGTGCCTTCGCCGACACGCTCATCAACATGCAGGTCTCAGGCGCGCAGACCGTGGGCGGGACCTGCACCGGCACCACGCCCTCGGCGCTCACGGACGGACAGACGGTGCTCAGCTTCACGGGCATCAGCATCCCGGCCGGCAGCTGCACGATCACGCTGGTGCTCACGAGCAACGTCGTAGGCACGCACCCCAACGCCGCCAACGGCGTCACCACGAGCCTGCTTCCGCAGGGCCCGGGCTCCAACACCGACTACCTCACGGTGGTGGGCAAGCCCGCCATCGCCAAGGCCTTCTCGCCGACCGGCGTGCCGCTGGGCGGCTCCAGCACGCTCACGTTCACGATCACCAACCCGAACGCCATCGCGCTCTCGGGCATCGCCTTCACGGACACCTACTCCGCGGGCATCGTGAACGCCACGCCCCTCGCGGTGGGCGGCACCTGCCCGGGCGTGACCACGACGGCGGCGGCCGGCGGCGGCACCTTCAACGTCACGGCGGGCACGGTCGCCGCCGGCGCGAGCTGCACGATCACGGTCGGCGTCGTGGGCAACACCGCGGGGGCCTGGAACAACACGGCCTCCGGGGTGGCCAGCACGCAGAGCGGCACGGCCGGCGCGGCGTCCAACACCGCCACGCTCACCGTCTCCAACTCGCCGGCGATCACGAAGGCCTTCGGGACCGCCACCATCTCGCAGGGCGGCACGAGCGTCATCACGTTCACGCTCACGAACCCGAACGCGACGCCGCTCACCAACCTGCGCTTCACCGACGCCCTCACGAACATGACGGTGTCCTCCGCCACCCTCGGCGGCACCTGCGCGGGCACGACGAGCACGCCCGCGCTCGTGGTGGGAGCCACCTCGCTCGACCTCACCGTCCCGACGCTGGCCGGCTCGGCGAGCTGCACCATCCAGGTGACGGTCACGAGCGCGATCTCCGGCACCTGGTCGAACACCACCAGCGGCGTCTCCACCACCCAGACGCCCGCCGAGGGGACGCCCTCCAACACCGTGAGCCTCACGGTGCTCTCGCCCCCGCAGCTGGCGAAGAACTTCGTGAACGGATCGATCCAGGCCGGCGGCACCGCCTCGATCGTGTTCACGCTCGTCAACCCCAACGCCTCCAACGCGCTCACCAACGTCCAGTTCAGCGACACGCTCGTGAACATGAGCCTCGCGGCGGGCACGGCGGCCAGCGACACCTGCGCGGGGTCGAACGTCACCGCGACGGGCGTGGCCCCGGGCAGCACGTCCTTCAGCCTCACGCTGCCGACCCTCAACGCCGGCGAGACCTGCACGGTCACCGTCACCAACGTCACCTCGAGCATCGCGAGCCCGGCGGGGGGGCATCCGAACACCACCAGCACCGTCACGAGCACGCAGACGGCGGTCAATCCCGGGGCGGCGGCCACCGGCCGGCTCGTGGTCTACGTGCCGCCGACGATCACCAAGACCTTCAACCCGACGACGGTGCCGATCGGCACGACCTCGGTCATCACCTTCACGATCACCAACCCCAACACCGCGGCGCTCACGGACATCCGGTTCACCGACGACCTGCCGACGAACGTGAGCAACGGCACGGCGCAGAACTTCATCGGGGCGGGGCGCGGCACGTGCGCGACGGCGATTCCCAGCAGCAAGACCGCGGCGGCCATCGACCCGATCACCTTCACCACCATCAACCTGGCGCCGGGCGCGAGCTGCACGGTCATGATGGACGTGACCGGGAGCGCCAGCGGCTTCTACACGAATACCGTCACGAACGTCATCTCGGACCAGACGCCCACCGCAACGACCGGCGGCAGCGACACGCTCACCGTGGGCGCGCGGATGAACCTCGCGAAGTCGTTCGCCCCGGCCACGATCGAGGTGGGTGGCACGAGCACGATGCGCTTCACCGTGACCAACACGGCGGCGGGGAACAACCAGGCGAACATCGACCTCTCCGACACGCTGCCGGCCGGCATGCAGGCGGTGGGCGGCGCGGTCACCTTCGTGAACGTGGCCGGGTCCTGCACCTTCGCCGGCACCGCGCCGACGATCGCCGCGGGCGCCACCACGATCACCCTGACCAACTTCATCGTCGACATCGACAACGGCGACACCTGCGCCGTGGACATCGCCGTCACCGCCACGACGGACGGCGACAAGGTGAACACGGTCACCGCCCCGGCCGCCGGCAACCCCGCGTCGATCGCCAACGCCACGGACACGGCGACGCTCGTCGTCTACGCGCGCCCGACGATCGCCAAGGCGTTCGCCCCCGCGAGCATCGCGGCTGGCGCCACCTCGATGCTCACGTTCACGCTCACGAACACGCACCCGACGCGCGCGCTCACCGGCGCGGCGTTCACCGACACCCTCACCGGGATGTCCATCTCCGGGGCGCAGACCGTGGGCGGCACCTGCGCCGGGACCACGCCGGCCTCGCTCGCCAACGGCGCCACGAACCTGAGCTTCTCGGGCATCACGATCCCGGCGGCGGGCAGCTGCACGGTGAGCGTGGTGGTGACGGGCACGACGCCGGGGACCTGGCCCAACGCGACCTCGGGCGTCTCCACGACCCAGACGCCGACCGCCGGCACCGCGTCGCCCTCGGTGAACCTCGTCATCGTCGGCACGAGCCTCACCAAGGCTTTCTCCCCCGCGACGATCACCGCGGGCACGGTCTCGCGCCTCACCTTCACCATCGCCAACGGCGCCGGAAACCCCGCGCAGCCCAACCTCGCGTTCACCGAGACGCTGCCGGCGGGCGTGGTGGTGGCATCGCCCGCCAATGCGGCCACCACCTGCACCGGCGGCTCGGTGAGCGCGGCTTCCGGGGGCGGCTCCATCGCGCTCTCCGGGGGCAGCTTCGCGCTGGGCGACGCGAGCTGCACGGTGGGCGTGGACGTCACCAGCGCCACGGCAGGCACCTACAACAACCTCCCGGGCAACATCTCGGGGCTCTCGACCGGCATGTCGGCGGCCGGGCTTTCCGCGACGCTCACGGTCAACGCCGCGCCCGCCCTCGGCAAGGCGTTCAGCCCGTCCTCCATCGCTCCGGGCACGACTTCCGTCCTCACCTTCACCCTCGCCAACGGGGCGGGCAATCCCGCGCAATCCGGGCTCGCCTTCACGGACGCGTTCCCGGCCAACGTGGTCATCGACGCCACGCTCGCGGTGCAGACGAACTGTCCGGCGGGAGGCGGCTTCGGCGCTCCCGCGTTCACCGTGACGGCGGCGGCGGGAACCGGCTCGATCGCGGTCTCCGGCGCCTCGATCGACGCGGGGGTGGCTTCGTGCCAGGTCCGCGTGAACGTAACCGCGACCGCCATCGGGAACTACAACAACAACGCGGCCAACATCTCCGGGCTCGCGGGCGGCCTCACGGCGTCGGGCGTCAATGCCACCCTCTCCGCGGTGGGCACCTCGCTCGCCAAGAGCTTCAGCCCGACGGTGATCGGTCGCGGCGGCGTCTCGACGATGACCTTCGTGGTCACGAACGGCGCGGGCAACCCCGCCCAGTCGGGGCTGCAGTTCACCGAGAACCTCCCGGCCAACGTGTTCGTGGCGCCGGTCCCCAACCTGGTGAACACCTGCGGCGGCACGGTGACGGCCACCGCGGGCGCGGGGACCATCCCGTTCACGGGCGGCAGCCTCGCCGCGGGCGTGGCGAGCTGCTCGTTCTCGGTAGACGTGACCTCCGCCTTCGTCGCGAGCTACAACAACCCCTCCTCGCGCATCCTCAACGCCACCGCGACGATGGACACGAGCGGCGTGAACGCGACCCTGGTCGTCCTCGAGAACGTCACGGTCGACAAGGCCTTCGCGCCGGCCACGATCCCCGCGGGGACGACGAGCGTGCTGACGGTCACGCTCACCAACGGCAACAACGTGGCCATCACGGGAGTCGCGTTCACCGATACCTACACCGGGGCCATCGTGAACGCCGCGACTCCCGCCGGCGCCACCACCTGCGGCGGGACGGTGACCGCCACGGCGGGTGGCAACTCGGTGTCGCTCGCCGGCGGCACGGTGCCGGCCAACGGCTCGTGCACCGTGACCGTGAACGTGACGGGCAACACCGCCGGGGCGCAGGCGAACACGATTCCGGCCGGCGCGGTGACCAGCACCAACGCGGGCGCCAGCAATGCGCCGGCGAGCGCGACGCTCACCGTCGTGGCGAGGCCCGTGGTCGCGAAGGCCTACTCGCCCACCGAGATGGGAGCGGGCGGCAACTCGACCCTCACGATCACTCTCACGAACCCGAACCCGTCGACCGCCATCACGGGGGTGGCCTTCACCGATGCCCAGCCGGCGCCCGTCACCACGGTCGCGGCCACCGCGGCGACCACCTGCGGCGGCGCCGCGTCCCAGGCCGCGGGCAGCGTGTCCCTCGCCGGAGGCACGATTCCCGCCGGCGGGTCGTGCACGGTCACCGTCCAGGTGACGAGCGCCACCGTCGGCGCGCACGCCAACACCATCGCGGCCGGGGACGTGACGTCGGCCAACGCGGGTTCCAACACTTCGGCGGCCAACGCCACCCTGACGGTGCTCGGTGCGCCCACCGTCGCCAAGGCATTCGCGCCGACCTCGATCTACCCGGACGCGGCCTCGATCCTCACGATCACGCTCACCAACCCGAACGCGACGCCGGTGACGGGCGTGGCGTTCACGGACAACTACCCGGCCGGCATCGTCAACAACCATCTCCCCGCGGGCCCCGCGCTCTCCAATACCTGCGGCGGCAGCGCGACGGCCGTGGCCAGCGCCACGAGCGTGTCGCTCTCGGGCGGGACGATCCCGGCGAGCGGGTCCTGCGCCGTGAGCCTCACCGTGACCAGCAACCAGGTGGGCGTCTACACGAACTCCACCGGGGCGGTCACGACCACCAACGCCGGAAGCGGCGCCGCCGCGAACGCCACCTTCACGGTGGTGGGCGGCATCGGGGCGACCAAGGCCTTCGCGCCGGCCTCGATCGCCTCCGGCGCGACTTCGACCCTCACCATCACGCTCACCAACACCAACACGACGACGGCCGTCACCGGCATCGCGTTCACGGACACGTATCCCGCCGCGATCGCCAACAGCGGCACGCCGGGCGCGGCGACCACCTGCACGGGCGGCGCGGTGACCGCCACGGCGGGCGGGCCAGGCGTGGCGCTCTCCGGGGCATCGTTGGCCGCGGGAGCGAGCTGCACGGTGACGGTCCAGGTCACGAGTTCGACCGCGGGCGTGCACGCCAACAACCTGGGCAACGTCACCGCCGCCAACGCGCCCACCACCACCGGGGCCAGCGCGAACCTGACGGTGCAGGCCGCGCCCACGATCGCGAAGAGCTTCACGCCGTCGACGATCGGCCCCGGCGGGACGAGCGCGTTGCGGCTCGTCCTCGCGAATCCCGCGGGCAACCCAGCGGCGCTGACGGGTGTCTCCGTCACGGACCCGCTGGGCACCTTCAATCTGGGCGTGGCGTCTCCCGCGACGGCGAGCTTCACCCCGGCGGCCTGCGGAACGGTCCAGTCGCGGGCGGCCGTCGGCGCGGGCGGGTTCGGCGCGCTCACGGCGGGGCACCTCGAGATCCGCTTCGACGTCGCGAGCCTCGCGCCCGGCGCCACCTGCCAGGTGGACGTGAACGTGACTTCCGTCACGCCCGGGGCGGCGGCCAACACGACGGCGGCGCCGGCCGCGACGGGACCGGTGGCGGTCACGGGCACGGCGGCGAGCGCGACGCTGACGGTCGCCCAGGCATCCCTCACCAAGGCCTTCGCCCCGGCGACCATCGACGTCGGGGGCACCTCGACCCTCACGTTCACCCTTGCGAACGCGGCCGGCAACCCGGCGCAATCCGGCATCAACTTCACCGACACGCTGCCGGCCAACGTGGTGATCGCCGCCACGCCGAACGTGACGAGCTCGTGCCCGTCCGGCACCGGCGTCGTGACGGCTGCGGCAGGCACCGGCGTCATCACGGTGACGGGCGCCACGATGAACGCGGCGCAGGCGTCCTGCACGGTGACGGTGGATGTCACGTCGAACACCGCGGGAACCTACAACAACACCAATGCCGGCAACATCACGGCCACGCAGCGGTTGACGACGACGGGCGTCAACTCGACGCTGACGGTGCAGGCGCTGCCCACGCTCACCAAGGCCTTCAGCCCGTCGACGGTGGGGGTGAACCAGGCCTCGACGCTCACCTTCACGATCACCAACCCGGCCAGCGCGCCGGCGCGATCCGGCCTTACCTTCACCGACACGCTGCCGGCGGGCCTCGCGATCGCGACTCCCAACGGGGTGGCGGGCACGTGCAGCGGCACGCCCACGATCACGGCGACTCCGGGCTCGGGTGTCTTCACCGTCGGGGGCGGGGGTGTCGACGCCGGGGCAGGGGCCTCGACCTGCACGATCGCCGTCAACGTGACGAGTACCACCGCCGGCTCCTACGTGAACGGCGCGGCGCAGATCACGGCCATCGGCGGGATGTTGAACGGCGTCACCAGCCAGACGCTTACCGTCACCCAGGCGGCGCTCACGAAGGCGTTCGCGCCGGCCACCATCGCCCAGGGCGGGACCTCGACGCTCACCTTCACGCTCGCGAACGGGGCGGGCAACCCCGCGCAGTCGGGGATCAACTTCACCGACACGCTGCCGGCCAACGTGGTGATCGCCGCCGCCCCGAACGTGACCTCGAGCTGCCCGTCGGGAACGGGCGTCGTGACCGCCACGGCGGGCACCGGTGTCATCACCGTGACGGGCGCCACGATGAACGCGGCGCAGGCCTCGTGCACGGTGACGGTGGACGTCACCTCGAACACGGCCGGGACCTACAACAACACGAATGCCGGCAACATCACGGCCACGCAGCGGGTGGACACGACGGGCGTCAACGCGACGCTGACGGTGCAGGCGCTGCCGACGCTCACCAAGGCCTTCAGCCCGTCGACGGTGGGGGTGAACCAGGCCTCGACGCTCACCTTCACGATCACCAACCCGGCCAGCGCGCCGGCGCGATCCGGCCTTACCTTCACCGACACGCTGCCGGCGGGCCTCGCGATCGCGACTCCCAACGGGGTGGCGGGCACGTGCAGCGGCACGCCCACGATCACGGCGACTCCGGGCTCGGGTGTCTTCACCGTCGGGGGCGGGGGTGTCGACGCCGGGGCAGGGGCCTCGACCTGCACGATCGCCGTCAACGTGACGAGTACCACCGCCGGCTCCTACGTGAACGGCGCGGCGCAGATCACGGCCATCGGCGGGATGTTGAACGGCGTCACCAGCCAGACGCTTACCGTCACCCAGGCGGCGCTCACGAAGGCGTTCGCGCCGGCCACCATCGCCCAGGGCGGGACCTCGACGCTCACCTTCACGCTCGCGAACGGGGCGGGCAACCCCGCGCAGTCGGGCATCAACTTCACCGACACGCTGCCGGCCAACGTGGTGATCGCCGCCGCCCCGAACGTGACCTCGAGCTGCCCGTCGGGAACGGGCGTCGTGACCGCCACGGCGGGCACCGGCGTCGTCACGGTGACGGGCGCCACGATGAACGCGGCCCAGGCCACGTGCACGGTGACGGTGGACGTCACCTCGAACACGGCCGGGACCTACAACAACACGAATGCCGGCAACATCACGGCCACGCAGCGGGTGGACACGACCGGCGTCAACGCGACGCTGACGGTGCAGGCGCTGCCGACGCTCACCAAGGCCTTCAGCCCGTCGACGGTGGGGGTGAACCAGGCCTCGACGCTCACCTTCACGATCACCAACCCGGCCGGTGCCCCGGCGCGTAGCGGCCTCACCTTCACCGACACGCTGCCGGCGGGCCTGGCGATCGCCGCGCCCAACGGGGTGGTGAACGGCTGCGGCGGCACGCCCACGATCACGGCCACGAGCGGCACGGGTGTCTTCACGGTGGGTGGCACCGGCGTGAACGCGGCCATGGGCGCCTCGACCTGCACGGTCACGGTGAACGTCACCTCCACGACCGCCGGCGCCTACGTGAACGGCGCGGCGCAGATCACCGCCATCGGCGGGATGTTGAACGGGGTGACGAACCAGACGCTCACGGTGACGCAGGCTTCCCTCACGAAGTCCTTCGCGCCGGCGACCATCAACCAGGGCGGGACCTCGACGCTCACCTTCACGCTCGCGAACGGGGCGGGCAACCCGGCGCAGTCGGGGATCAACTTCACCGACACGCTGCCGGCCAATGTGGTGATCGCCACCACGCCGAACGTGACCTCCAGCTGCCCGTCGGGAACTGGCGTCGTTGCCGCCACGGCGGGCACCGGTGTCATCACCGTGACGGGCGCCACGATGAACGCGGCGCAGGCGTCCTGCACGGTCACCGTGGACGTGACCAGCAACACGGCGGGCAGCTACACCAACACCAACGCCGGCAACATCAGCGGGACGGCGAATGTCACGACCACCGGGGTGAATGCGACGCTGACGGTGCAGTCGCTGCCGGTGCTCACGAAGGCCTTCGCGGCGGCCAACCTGGGGCTGGGGCAGGCGACCACGCTCACCTTCACGATCACCAACACGGCGGGCGGGTCGGTCAACCGCACGGGGCTTTCGTTCACGGACACGCTGCCGGCGGGGCTCGCGATCGCCAACCCGCCGGTGCCGACGACCAACGGGCAGTGCGGCACGCCGGCGTTCACGGCGGTGAACGCGACGCAGCCCTTCACGGCCTCCTCGATCGACGTGAACGCGGGGCAGACCTGCACGGTCACGGTGACGGTGACGGGAGCCACCCTGGGCGCCAAGGTGAACGGGGCGGCGCAGATCACGGCCATCTCGGGGATGACCAACGGGGTCACGAACCAGACGGTGACGGTCACCCAGGCGGCGCTCACGAAGGCGTTCGCGCCGGCCACGATCGCCCAGGGCGCCACCTCGACGCTCACCTTCACGCTCGCGAACGGGGCGGGCAATCCCGCACAGTCGGGGATCAACTTCACCGACACGCTGCCGGCCAACGTGGTGATCGCCGCCACGCCGAACGTCACCTCGAGTTGCCCGAGCGGCGCGGGTGTGGTGACCGCCACCGCGGGCACCGGCGTCATCACGGTGACGGGCGCCACGATGAACGCGGCGCAGGCGTCCTGCACGGTGACCGTGGACGTGACCAGCAACACGGCCGGGACCTACAACAACACGAACGCCGGCAACATCAGCGGGGCGGCCAACGTCACCACCACCGGCGTCAACGCGACGCTGACGGTGCAGGCGCTGCCGACGCTCACCAAGGCCTTCAGCCCGTCGACGGTGGGGGTGAACCAGGCCTCGACGCTCACCTTCACGATCACCAACCCGGCCAGCGCGCCGGCGCGATCCGGCCTTACCTTCACCGACACGCTGCCGGCGGGCCTCGCGATCGCGACTCCCAACGGGGTGGCGGGCACGTGCAGCGGCACGCCCACGATCACGGCGACTCCGGGCTCGGGTGTCTTCACCGTCGGGGGCGGGGGTGTCGACGCCGGGGCAGGGGCCTCGACCTGCACGATCGCCGTCAACGTGACGAGTACCACCGCCGGCTCCTACGTGAACGGCGCGGCGCAGATCACGGCCATCGGCGGGATGTTGAACGGCGTCACCAGCCAGACGCTTACCGTCACCCAGGCGGCGCTCACGAAGGCGTTCGCGCCGGCCACCATCGCCCAGGGCGGGACCTCGACGCTCACCTTCACGCTCGCGAACGGGGCGGGCAACCCCGCGCAGTCGGGGATCAACTTCACCGACACGCTGCCGGCCAACGTGGTGGTGGCGGCCACGCCGAACGTGACCTCCAGTTGCCCGTCGGGAACGGGTGTCGTGACCGCCACGGCAGGCACCGGCGTCATCACGGTGACGGGCGCCACGATGAACGCGGCGCAGGCCACGTGCACGGTGACCGTGGACGTGACCAGCAACACGGCCGGGACCTACAACAACACGAACGCCGGCAACATCAGCGGGACGGCCAATCTCACCACCACCGGCGTCAATGCGACGCTGACGGTGCAGGCGCTGCCGACGCTCACCAAGGCCTTCAGCCCGTCGACGGTGGGGGTGAACCAGTCCTCGACGCTCACCTTCACGATCACCAACCCGGCCAGCGCGCCGGCGCGATCCGGCCTTACCTTCACCGACACGCTGCCGGCGGGCCTCGCGATCGCGACTCCCAACGGGGTGGCGGGCACGTGCAGCGGCACGCCCACGATCACGGCGACTCCCGGCTCCGGCGTGTTCACGGTGGGCGGCACGGGCGTGAACGCCGGTGCGGGGGCCTCGACCTGCACGATCGCCGTCAACGTGACGAGTACCACCGCCGGCTCCTACGTGAACGGCGCGGCGCAGATCACGGCCATCGGCGGGATGTTGAACGGCGTCACCAGCCAGACGCTTACCGTCACCCAGGCGGCGCTCACGAAGGCGTTCGCGCCGGCCACCATCGCCCAGGGCGGGACCTCGACGCTCACCTTCACGCTCGCGAACGGGGCGGGCAACCCCGCGCAGTCGGGGATCAACTTCACCGACACGCTGCCGGCCAACGTGGTGATCGCCGCCGCCCCGAACGTGACCTCGAGCTGCCCGTCGGGAACGGGCGTCGTGACCGCCACGGCGGGCACCGGCGTCGTCACGGTGACGGGCGCCACGATGAACGCGGCCCAGGCCACGTGCACGGTGACGGTGGACGTCACCTCGAACACGGCCGGGACCTACAACAACACGAATGCCGGCAACATCACGGCCACGCAGCGGGTGGACACGACCGGCGTCAACGCGACGCTGACGGTGCAGGCGCTGCCGACGCTCACCAAGGCCTTCAGCCCGTCGACGGTGGGGGTGAACCAGTCCTCGACGCTCACCTTCACGATCACCAACCCGGCGGGCGCCCCGGCCAGGACGGGTCTCACCTTCACCGACACGCTGCCGGCGGGCCTGGCGATCGCCACGCCCAACGGGGTGGTGAACGGCTGCGGCGGCACGCCCACGATCACGGCCACGAGCGGCACGGGTGTCTTCACGGTGGGTGGCACGGGCGTGAACGCGGCCATCGGCGCCTCCACCTGCACGGTCACGGTGAACGTCACCTCCACGACCGCCGGCTCCTACGTGAACGGGGCGGCGCAGGTCACCGCCATCGGCGGGATGCTCAACGGCGTCACCAACCAGACGCTCATGGTGACGCAGGCGGCACTGACCAAGGCCTTCGCGCCGGCGACCATCGCCCAGGGCGGGACCTCGACGCTCACCTTCACGCTTGCCAACGGGGCGGGCAACCCGGCGCAGTCGGGCATCAACTTCACGGACACGCTGCCGGCCAACGTGGTGATCGCGGCCACGCCCAACGTGACCAGTTCCTGCCCGTCCGGTACTGGCGTGGTGACCGCCGCGGCCGGCTCGGGAACGATCACGGTGACGGGCGCCACGATGAGCGCGGCGCAGGCGTCCTGCACGGTGACGGTCGACGTCACGTCGAACACGGCCGGGACCTACAACAACACGAACGCCGCCAATATCGGTGCGACGGCCAACGTCACCACCACCGGGGTGAATGCGACCCTCACGGTGCAGTCGCTGCCGACGCTCACGAAGGCGTTCAGCCCGTCGACCGTGGGGGTGGGGCAGAACTCGACGCTCACCTTCACGATCACGAACCCGGCCGGCGCTCCGGCGCGCAGCGGCCTCACCTTCACCGACACGCTGCCGGCGGGTGCGGTCATCGGGACGCCCAACGGGCTCGCCAGCACATGCGGCGGCACGCCCACGGTCACGGCGGCTCCGGGCTCGGGCGTCTTCACGGTCGGCGGCACCGGCGTGAACGCCGCAGCCGGGGCCTCGACCTGCACGATCAGCGTGAGCGTCACGAGCAGCACGGCCGGAAGCTACGTGAACGGTGCCGCCCAGGTTACGGCCATCGGCGGGATGTTGAACGGCGTCACCAACCAGACGCTGACGGTGACGCAGGCCTCGCTCACCAAGGCCTTCGCGCCGGCTACGATCAGCCAGGGCGGAATTTCCACGCTCACCTTCACGCTCACGAACGGAGCCGGCAACCCGGCCCAGTCCGGCATCAATTTCACCGACACGCTGCCGGCCAACGTGGTGATCGCGGCGGCGCCCAACGTGACCAGTTCCTGCCCGTCGGGTACCGGCGTCGTGACGGCGGCCGCAGGCAGCGGCGTGATCACGGTGACCGGCGCCACGATGAACGCGGCGCAGGCCTCGTGCACGGTCACCGTGGACGTGACCAGCAGCACGGCCGGGACCTACAACAACACGAACGCGGCCAATATCGGTGCGACGGCCAACGTCACCACGACGGGGGTGAACGCGACCCTGACGGTGCAGGCGCTGCCGTCGCTCACGAAGGCGTTCAGCCCGTCGACGGTGGGCGTGGGGCAGGCCTCGACGCTCACCTTCACGATCACCAACCCGGCCGGCGCGCCGGCGAGGTCCGGGCTCACCTTCACCGACACGCTGCCGGCTGGGCTGGCGATCGCCGCGCCCAACGGCCTGGTGAACGGCTGCGGCGGCGCGCCCACGATTACCGCGACGGCCGGCACGGGCGTCTTCACGGTGGGCGGCACGGGCGTGAACGCGGCCGCCGGCGCCTCGACCTGCACGATCGCCGTCAACGTGACGAGCGCGACTGCCGGCTCCTACGTGAACGGGGCGGCACAGGTCACGGCCCTCTCCGGCATGACCAACGGCGTCACCAACCAGACGCTCACGGTCTCGCAGGCCTCGCTCACCAAGGCCTTCGCGCCGGTTACGATCAGCCAGGGCGGTGTCTCGACGCTCACCTTCACGCTCGCGAACGGGGCGGGGAACCCCGCGCAATCCGGCATCAACTTCACGGACACGCTGCCGGCCAACGTGGTCATCGCGGCGACGCCGAACGTGACGAGCTCGTGCCCGTCGGGGACCGGCGTGGTGACGGCGACCGCGGGCACCGGCGTGATCACCGTGACGGGCGCCACGATGAACGCGGCGCAGGCGTCCTGCACCGTGACGGTCGACGTCACCTCGAACACCGCCGGCGTCTACGCCAACACCCACGCCGGCAACCTCTCGGCCACCCAGCGGGTGGACACGACCGGCGTCAACGCGACGCTCACGGTGCAGGCGCTGCCGACGCTCACGAAGGCGTTCGCGCCGGCTTCCGTCGGCGTGAACCAGGACTCGGTGCTCACCTTCACGATCGCGAACCCGGCCGGTGCGCCCGCGCGGTCCGGGATCACCTTCACCGACACGCTGCCGGCAGGCCTCGTGATCGGCACGACCGCCGGCGTGGCGAACGGCTGCGGCGGCACGCCGACGATCACGGCCACGCCGGGCACGGGCGTCTTCACGGTGGGCGGCGCCGGCGTGAACGCCGGGGCGGGGGCCTCGAGCTGCACCCTCTCGGTGAGCGTCGCCTCGGCGGCGGCAGGCTCCTACGTGAACGGCGCCGCGCAGATCACTGCCATCGGCGGGATGCTCAACGGCGTCACCAACCAGACGCTCACGGTGCTCGGCCGTCCGACGGTCGCCAAGGCCTTCGGGGCGGCGTCCATGGCCTCGGGCGGAACCACGACCCTCACCGTCACGCTGTCCAACGCCAATGCCGTGCCCGTGACGGGCGTGGCCTTCACGGACGTCTTCCCGGTGGCGCCGGGCGCGATGACGCTGGCGAACGTGACGGTGGTCAACACCTGCGGCGGCGCGCTGGCCGACAGCGGCGGCGGCGCGCTCAACGCGGGCGACGCCGGCATCCAGCTCTCGGGCGGCACGATTCCGGCGGGCTCGTCCTGCGCGATCACCGTCAACGTCACGGCCGCGGCGCCGGGCACCTACACCAACACCCTGGCAGCCGGGTCCGTGTCGAGCGCCAACGCGGGCTCCAACGCGGCGCCGGCCAGCGCGAGCCTGCAGGTTTCGGCCTCGCCGACGATCGCGAAGGCCTTCGCGCCCGCCGTGATCGCGGCCGACGCCACCTCGACCATCACCTTCACCCTGGCGAACCCCAACGGCATCGCGCTCACCGCGGCCGGCTTCACCGACACCCTCGCGGGCATGGCCATCGCCGCGAACGGGGCGGCCGGCGGCACCTGCGCCGGCGCGGCGGGCAACACCTTCACGGCAGGGCAGACGGCGCTCACCTTCGCGGCCCTCACGATCCCGGCCGGCGGATCCTGCACGGTGACCGTGGTCGTCACGAGCGACATCCCGGGCGCGCACAGCAACCAGACGTCGGGCGTCTCGTCGGCCGAGGCCGTGACGGGGGTCGCCTCGAACATCGCCACCCTCACGGTGAACGCCGCGGTGCCCACGGTCGCCAAGGCCTTCGCGCCCGCCACGATCAATTCCGACGGCACTTCCACGGTCACGCTCACCCTGGCCAACGCGAACGGCGTCGCGCTCACCTCGGCCGGCTTTACGGACGCGCTCACGAACATGGCCATCTCGGCCGCCGGCGCGGCGGCCGGCACGTGCGCCGGGGCTGCCGGCAACGTCTTCGCCGCCGGCCAGACGGCGCTCACGCTCTCCAACCTCACGGTGCCGGCCAACGGCTCGTGCACGGTCACCTTCGTGGTGACGAGCGACCGGCCGGGGACGCACAACAACGCCACCTCGGGCGTGTCCAGCGCGCAGGCCCCCATCGGCCCGGTCTCCAACACGGCCACGCTCACCGTGAACGCCGCCGCCCCGACCATCGCCAAGGCGTTCTCGCCGTCCACGATCGCCGCCGGCGCGAACTCGACTCTCACCTTCACGCTGGCCAACACGCTGGGCGTGCCGCTCACGGCAGGCGCGTTCACCGATGCGCTCGTCGGAATGTCGGTCGCGGCCACGGGGCCCGCCGGCGGCACCTGCGCGGGGGCGGCGAGCAACGGCTTCACGGCCGGCGCCACGGCGCTCTCGTTCACCGGGATCACCGTGCCGGCCAACGGATCGTGCACGGTCACGGTGGCCGTCACCAGCAACCTGCCCGGCGCGCACAACAACACGGCGTCGGCCTTCACCAGCGCGGAAGCGCCCGCGAGCGCGGTGTCCAACACGGCGATCCTCACCGTCACGGCCACGGCCCCGACGATCGCGAAGGCGTTCTCGCCCGCGGCCATCACGTCCGACCAGACCTCCACCATCACCTTCACCATCACCAACCCGCTGGGCACCCCGCTCACGGCGGCGGGCTTCACCGACACGCTGGCGAACATGGCCGTGGCGACCTCTGGCGCGGCCGGAGGGACATGCGCGGGGGCTGCCGGCAACTTCCTCACCGCGGGCCAGACGGCCGTGGCGATCACCGGCCTCACGGTTCCCGCCGCCGGCTCGTGCACCGTGACCGTCGTGGTGACGAGCGACATTCCGGGCGTGCACGTCAACCAGGCCTCCGGGGTGTCGAGCACGGAGGCGCCGCTGGGCGCCCCATCCAACTCGACCACCCTCACCGTGACGGCCGCGCCCGCCACGATCGCGAAGGCCTTCTTCCCGGCAGGGATTCCCGTCAATTCGACCTCCACGATCACGTTCACGCTCGCCAACGCCAACGGCATCCCGCTCACGGCGGCGGCCTTCACCGACACGCTCGCCAACATGCAGGTCAATGCCGCCGGGCCGGCTGGCGGAACCTGCGCGGGCGCCGCCGGGAACAGCTTCACGGCGGGGCAGACGGCCCTTTCGGTGTCCAATCTCACGATCCCCGCCAACGGCTCCTGCACGGTGACCGTGGTCGTCCTGGGCAACGTGATCGGCACGCAACCCAACCAGGCGAGCGGGGTGTCGAGCGCCGAGGCCGCCACGGGCGCCGCTTCCAACGTGGCCAACCTGACCGTGCAGCCGCTGCCGCCGACCATTTCCAAGCAGTTCACGCCGGCGAGCATCATCTCCGGTGGCACGACGGCGCTGCTCGTTACGATCGGCAACCCGAATCCCATCGCGATCACCGTCACCTCGGTGACGGACACCTACCCCGCGGGCATGGCGACCGCCGGCACGCCGGCCGCGTCCACGACCTGCACCGGAGGCGCGGTGTCCAGCACGGCCGGCTCGGCGACGCTCACGGGCGGAACCGTGACGGCGGGCGGCTCCTGCACCTTCCAGATCAACGTGACGGCGCCCACGCAGGGCGTCTACGCCAACACCATCCCGGTGGGCGCCCTCACGACGAGCGGTGGCTTCAACACCGTCGCGGCCAGCGCCACGCTCACCGTCGATCCGGTCGCAGACGTCGCCGTGGTGAAGACCGCGCCCGCGAGCATCGGCACGGGCCAGCTGCTTAGCTACACGGTGAGCGTGGTGAACAACGGTCCGGACGCGGCCAACGGCGCGCAGCTCGCGGACACCGTCCCGGCGCAGGTGACCGGCGTGAGCGCGGTGTGCGGCGCGGTCACCGGCGGCGCCGTGTGCGGCACGGTGAACGTCGCCGGAAACGCGGTCACCAGCACCGTCACGACGCTGCCGGCAGGCGGCTCCGTGACCTTCACCATCAATGGCACGGCCACGGGCCTCGGGGCCATCACGAACACGGCGACCGTGGCGGCGCCCGCGGGCGTCCTCGATCCGACGCCGGCCAACAACTCGTCGAGCGCCCCCACGACCATCCTCGCGCCCGACATCACCGTCACCAAGACCCACGCCGGCAACTTCACGGCGGGCAGCAACGGCGTCTACACGATCACCGTGAGCAACGGCGCCGGCTCCCTGTCCACGAGCGGCGTCGTCACGGTGGTCGACAACCTGCCGGCCGGACTTTCCTACGTGAGCGCCACCGGGACGGGCTGGAGCTGCGGAGCAGCCAGCCAGGTCGTCACTTGCACCACTTCCAACGCGATCGCCGCCGGCGCCTCCGCCCCGGCCATCACGCTCACGGTAGCGGTGGCCTCGACGGCGATTCCCTCGGTGCTCAACGCCGTCACGGTGAACGGCGGCGGGGAGCCCGCCGCGGCCACCGGCAACAACACGGCCTTCGACAACACGATCGTCGTGGCCGCGGCCACCAACGCCTTCGCGCCGGACGGGGCGCAGACGGGCGTGCCGGGATCGGTCGTGTTCTACCCGCATACGTTCAACGCCGGCTCCGCGGGCAACGTCGCGTTCTCCACCTCCGCCGTCGCCACGCCGGCCGTGCCGGGTTGGTCGCAGGCGATCTACCGCGACACGAACTGCAACGGGACCCTCGACGGCGCCGAGGGGGCCGCGCCGCTTTCCGGCGGCGTCGCGGTGGCCGCGGGCGGCTCGGTGTGCATCATCGTCCGCGACAGCATCCCGGGGGCCGCGCCCTACAACGCCCAGAACGTGATCGCGGTCACGGCGACCTTCAACGGCACGCAGGTCTACACGCGCACCGACACCACCACCGTCGGCGCGGCCGGCGGGGCGGGGCTCACGCTCGCCAAGACCGTGCGCAACGTCACGCAGGGCGGGGTGGCCGGAACCACCGGCACGGCGCTGCCCAACGACATCCTCGAGTACAAGATCACCTACACCAACACGAGCGCGGGCACGGTGTCGGCGATCGTCATCACCGACGCCACGCCCGCCTTCACCCTGTACCAGTCGGCGGCCTGCGGCGCGCTGCCGGGCAACATCACGGGATGCAGCGTCACCACGCAGCCGGCGGTCAACGGGACGGGTTCCGTCGTCTGGACGCTCACGGGAACGCTGCTCTCGGGCGGAAGCGGCTCGGTCACCTACCAGGTGCGCCTGAGCCCCTGAGCGCGGGGCGCAGCGAGGCCGTAGAATCGGGCGCGTGCAGACCGCTCCGTCATCGGCGCGCGCCTCGCGCCTCGCGGGCGTGGCCCTCGTCGTCTTCTCCGCCATCGCCTTCTCCGCCAAGGCGATCATCATCAAGCTGGCCTACCGCCACGGCACCGACGCGGTGACGCTACTCGCCCTGCGCATGGCGATGGCCGCGCCGTTCTTCCTTGCCATCGCGTGGTGGACGGGGCGGGGAGGGGTCAGGGCATCCCTCGCCTGGGCGGACTGGCGGGCCATCGCCTTCCTCGGCATCCTGGGCTACTACCTCGCGAGCCTCTTCGACTTCCTGGGCCTGCAGTACATCACCGCCGCGCTCGAGCGGCTGGTGCTCTTCCTCTACCCCACCGTGGTGGTGCTCATCTCCGCGGCCCTCTACGGGCGGGTCATCACCGGGCGCGACGTGGCCGCCCTCGCACTCTCCTACGTCGGCATCGCGCTCGTCTTCGCCAACGACCTCGCCACCCGGCAGGAGAACGTGCTGCTCGGCGCCTTCTGGGTGGCGCTTTCGGCCATCTGCTACGCCGTCTATCTCATCGGCAACGGCCGCATGGTGCGCAAGATGGGCAGCGTGCTCTTCGCGAGCCTCGCTTCCGTGGTCTCCTGCGTGGCGGTCCTGGCGCACTTCCTCGTGGTGCGCGAGGCGGCGCAGCTCTGGACGCAGCCGGCGCCCGTCTACGGGCTCACCTTCCTCATGGCCATCGTCTCGACGGTGCTGCCGGTCATCGCCATGTCCATGGGAATCCGCCTCATCGGCTCGAGCCACGCCTCCATGCTCGGGACCGTGGGGCCGGTGTCCACGATCTTCCTTGGCCTCGTCTTCCTCGACGAGCCCATCACGGCCATCCAGCTCGCCGGCGCCGCGCTGGTGATGACCGGCGTGGCCGCCATCTCCCTCGCCAAGCCGCCCGAGAAGGGGGCGTAGCGATCCGGGGGGGCGGTGGTTTCAACACAGGGGACGCAGAGGCCGCAGAGGGCACGGAGGAAGGGCGTTTCGATGGCGGGCCGTTGTCAGATCAAGTCGCGACTGGTGCACGAGAAATGGCTTTCCTCTGTGCCCTCTGCGTCCTCTGTGTCCTCCGTGTTGAAGTCCCCGTTTCCCTCTTCGTGGTCGTTTGACCTAGCTCAAGCCCTAGGGGGTACCGGCTTGCTGCGCTGCGATATACTTTCCCCGGGCCGTTGGACCTTCGTCCCATACGCGACGAAGGCCGCGGCGGATCCCGAATTCCCACCGACGAGAAGACCCCAGGAGACCCCATGAAGAAGCCCATGCGCGTTGCCGTGACCGGCGCCGCCGGCCAGATCGGCTATGCCCTGCTGTTCCGGATCGCCAGCGGCGAACTGCTCGGCAAGGACCAGCCCGTGATCCTGCAGCTCCTCGAGATCCCGGACGAGAAGGCGCAGAAGGCCCTCAAGGGCGTGATGATGGAAGTCGACGATTGCGCATTCCCCCTTCTCGCGGGGATGACGGCGGCCTCCGACGCCAAGGTCGCGTTCAAGGACGCCGACGTGGCGATCCTGGTGGGCGCGCGCCCGCGCGGCCCGGGCATGGAGAGGAAGGACCTCCTGGAGGCCAACGGCGCCATCTTCACGGTGCAGGGCCGCGCCCTGGACGAGTGCGCTTCCCGCAGCGTGAAGGTCCTGGTCGTCGGCAACCCCGCCAACACCAACGCCTACATCGCCCAGAAGAGCGCGAAGAGCCTCTCGCCGGCGTGCTTCACGTCGATGATGCGCCTGGACCACAACCGCGCCGCCTCGCAGCTCGCGGCGCGGATCGGCAAGCCCGTCGACTCCCTCGAGAAGATCGTCGTCTGGGGCAACCACTCGCCCACGATGTACCCCGACTACCGCTTCGCCACCGCGGGCGGGCAGTCGGTGAAGGCGCTCGTGAACGACGAGGCCTGGTACAAGGACACCTTCATCCCGCTCGTGGGCAAGCGCGGCGCGGCCATCATCGAGGCACGCGGCCTTTCGTCGGCGGCCTCGGCGGCCAACGCCGCCATCGACCACGTGCGCGACTGGGTCCTGGGCTCCAACGGCAAGTGGGTGACGATGGGCGTGGTTTCCGACGGCTCCTACGGCATCCCGGAAGGCGTGATGTACGGCTTCCCGTGCACGACGGCCAACGGCCAGTACCAGATCGTGAAGGGGCTCGAGATCGACGAGTCCTCGCGCAGCCGCATGGACAAGACTCTCGCGGAACTGGAGGAGGAGCGCGCCGGCGTGAAGCACCTGCTGGGCTGAGGCGCGCGCGCCGGGACGCCCGTTCCGGCTGCGGAAACGAAGAACGGGGCGGCCATGGCCGCCCCGTTCTTCCTGATTCGACCGCGCGAAAGCCGCGCGGGGAGGGGGCTTAGCAGCCGCCCTTCTTCTTCTTGGCTTCGGCGGGCTTGGCCTCTTCCTTCTTGGCCTCGGCCTTCTTCTCCTCGGCCTTCGGGGCGGCCTTGGCGTCGGCCTTCTTCTCTTCCTTCTTCGGGGCGGCCTTGGCGTCGGCCTTCTTCTCTTCCTTCTTCGGGGCGGCCTTGGCGTCCGCCTTCTTCTCTTCGGCCTTGGGGGCGGCAGCCTTGTCCTGCGCGAAAACGGCGGGGGCCTGGGCCATCACGAACGCCCCGGCAACCAGGGCAGCAAGCAGCTTCTTCATCGATGAATCTCCGGATTTGTAGTGGGGGGTAATTGCGCTCTATTGGTTTTCGCGCGGGCATTATTCTAAACGAAAGGGGGCCCCCGCATAAGGGGCCCGCGAGGGGTGGCAAAAGAGCGGAAAACCACCGCTTTCCACCCCGAAACGGCTAGAAGCGGGACGTGTAGCCGATGCCGACCGTGTATTCCTTGAGCTTGATGGTCTCCGTGGTGGTGGGCGGGGCGCCGAAAGGCACGAAAAGGCTCGTCCCCGTCACCGTGTTCTCGGCCGCATACAGGCCGTAGAGCGTGATTTCGGCCTGGGCGTCGAGCTTCCAGGTCGCGCCGACCGTGTAGTGGTCCTTGACCACGCCCGGGGCCAGGATGTTGAAGGTCACGTCGGCCGCGTCCACCGGGTTCTCGCCGCGGTTGTAGCCCGCGCGCAGGGTGAGCTTCGGGTCGACCGCGTACTCGAAGCCGAACTTCCAGACGTCGATGTCCTTCCAGCCGAAGCCGGGGCCGTTGGAGCCGCCCATGCAGGCGCTGGCGTCACCGCCCGCGCAGTGCAGGAGCAGGGCGCTGGGGTTGGACACGGCCTTCGAGTCCGAGTACTTGATGCGCGACCAGTCCACGGCCAGGAGCCACTTGTCGTCGGGCCGCCAGGCGAGGCCCACCGTCACGTTGGAGGGAATGTCGAAGCCGCCCTGCTCGGCGAAGAGGCCGCGGTAGTCGTCCAGTTCGCCCATCGACATCTTGCTGGCCCAGGCCACGCCCACCGACACGCGGTCGAAGGTCCCGTGGTAGCCGAGCCTCACGCCGTAGCCCGTGGCGCTGGCGTAGCCGTTGTTGGTCACGTTGCCCATGCTGGTCGACAGCATCGGGTTGTCGAAGGCCTGCAGGCCCTGGGCGCGAAAGCGCTGGTAGGCCAGCGTCGGCGCGATGCCGACGGAATGCGAGGGCGCGAGCTTCCACGCGGCGTACGGGGCCACCAGGAGCTGCGAGAGGTCGACGCCGAGGCGGCCATTGCCGCAGAGCATGTTGTAGGGTCCGGGCGCGGGGTTGAACGCCGCGCAGGCGCTCATCGCCGGCACCTGCCCGCCCTCGAAGTCGGTGTTCATCCCGCCGTTGCCCACGACCGACAGGCCGATGGCGAGGTCGGGCCGGGCCATGTAGTTGATCCCGAACTCCGGGATCGCGAAGGTGAGGCTGTCGCTCGAGACGGCGCCGTCGATGCCGGCCATGCCGGAGCCCGTGCGCTCGGCCTCGCGCCGCGGCATGAACACCTGAAGGCCCGCCTGCCAGGCGTTGCCCAGCGAGGTCATGGCGGCGGGGTTGACCGCGCCGCCGAAAGGCTCGGCTGCGACGGCCACGGTCGCGCCTCCCATGCCCAGCGACTTGAGCCCGTAGGCGTGGGAGAAGTAGCCGTCGGTGGCGAACGCGGCCGGGGGAACGGCGAGGCCGGCGAGCGCCAGCGCCCGGACGAGGCGGGTGATCTTCACTTTTCTGTTTTCCTTTGCGTGGAGTTGGGGAGAAGCGTCAGGGGCGGAGCCCTGCGAACTTGCGCTCGGCGGCCGACATGCCCCAGCCGGCCAGCGCGAGGAAACCGATGAACGCGAGGACCCACCAGCCCATGGGGATCCCGGTGAGCGCGGGCAGGGTCACGTCGGGATGCGCGGAAGACGCGAGCCAGGTGTCGAATCCGGAGAAGAGCTCGGCATAGGCGTAGGAGGCCACGAAGATGCCACCGAGGAAGGCCATCCCGTCGAGCTTGCCGGTGGCGGCCGCGGTGAGGGACGTGCCGGGGCAGTAGCCGCCGATCACGAAGCCCACGCCGAAGACGATGCCGCCGAGGATCGCGGCGGGGTAGTTCGAAGGCTCGATGTAGAGCTCGGCCATGTCGAGCAGGCCCAGGGTGGAGAAGAGGAAGAGGCCGATCATCGCCGTGACGATCGCCGTGAACATCACCTTCACCACGGCCATGTCGTAGAAGTAGAAGACGGCCACGAGCTTCCGGGCGCTGCCGAAGCCGGCCTTCTCGAGGAAGAAGCCGAAGCCGATGCCGATGAGCACCGCGAGCCCGAGGGAGGTGACCTGCGTGAGTTCCATCGTCGAGGACAGGGGAAACATCAGAGCCACTCCTTCTTGTAGGACCAGGCCACCGCGTAGGCGGCGGCGAAGACGGAAAGCATGAAGACGAGGCTTCCCGCGTTCAGGATCGCGGCGCCGGTGAGGGCCTGCCCGCTCGTGCAGCCGCGCGCGATCTTGGCGCCCAGGCCGGCGATGATGCCGCCGACGAGCGCGAACACGAGGCGCTGGTTGTCCGTCACCCGCGGCCCGCGCTCGACGCTGATGGCCATGCGCCCGGCGGTGTAGCCCGAGACGGCGGAGCCGATGGCCGAGCCGAAGAGCAGCCACACGAGCCAGGCCTCGAGCGGCGTTCCGCTCGCGAGGTAGCGGGCGTGGACGGCGGTCGCCTGCGCGTGCTCCGGCGAGAGGGCGTTGGCGATCCACGCCGCCACCGAGGAGAACGCGCCCGTGGCCCCGAGGCCGCGCCCGGCGATGAGGTAGGCCGCCAGGAGGACCAGGCCGAGGCCGAAGCCCGCGACGTAGGGATTCCAGTAGGGGGAAGGCGCGGCCTTCGTCGCCTCCCTGGGAGTGGTTCCGGGTACGGTGAGGGAACTCATGTCTTCTCCTTTTCCTGCGATTCCTACATGCCGGTGGCGGCGATCATGTGGCTGGCCTGTCCCGCGCCCACCATCACCCAGCGCAGCGCGAAGCCGCCGGCCAGGACCAGGAGCGCGGGAAGGATGGTGTGCGGGATGCGGTGCCCCAGCTCGAGCCACTGCAGGGCGAGCGGCACGAGGATGCCGGCGACGATCACCACCCACCAGAAGATCGTCGCGTACTTGCCCGAGGTGAGCAGGTCGATGGCGGCCACGTGCGAGGCGGAGCTCGAGGCGAGGCCGATGAAGAGGAGCCCGATCAGCACCAGCTCCACCGCGAGGAACGCGAGGTCGGCCTTGACGAGGCCGTCGGCGGTGCGCGGCTCGGGCGGGCGCTCGCCGAGGGGCTGGACCAGCATCGCGAAGGCGCCGCCCAGGAAGCTCCTCGGTGCCGGATGCCCGGGCACGAGGCTCGCCGTCAGGTGCACCATCGCCGCGGCCGCGGAGAGCCCGGAGACCAGGAAGAGGGGGCCGAGGATGGCGCTGTTCCACAGGGGACGCGCCACCATGGTGGAGAGCAGGATGCCGGTGTAGATCCCGAGCCCGATGCCCAGCCCGATGTTGAGGATGCCCAGCAGCTTCACCTTGCCGGGGCTGGCGACGATCGCGTCCGAGAGGCGCTGCAGGACGGGAGCGCGCTCGCCCAGCCAGGGCCAGGCCTGCGGCAGGCGGATGAGGGCCGAGACGAGGATCACGGGGTAGACCAGCAGCAGCACCCACGAGCCCCACGACATCGGCGAGTGCGGCTCGAAGGCCATGTACACGCGGTACACGTAGAGCTTGTGCGCGAGGTCGAGGAAGAGCGCGCCCATGCCGAGGTTCATGAGGATGAAGCCCAGCAGCGGCGTCTGGACGCTGTAGAAGCTCTCGGCGCGCTCGCCCTTCGCCAGCTTGAGCATGTTGATCCCGGCCAGGATCATCATGCCGGCGATCATTCCTCCGAAGAAGAGGTAGACCGGGATCTCCCAGCTCCACACCGAGAGCACCGGGTCCACGAGCGGGTTGTGGCGGGTGGTGGTGATTTCGATCATGTGGGTGGCCTCAGGTCAGGTAGAACACGCGCGGCTTGGTGCCGGCTTCGGGCAGGATCGTGTGGTGCTTGCGCGACTTGAGCAGCTGGCTCACGGCGCTCTTCGGGTCGTCCAGGTCGCCGAACACCATGCAGTGGGTCGGGCACACCGAGACGCACGCCGGGTCCTTGCCTTCCTTCACGCGGTGCAGGCAGAAGGTGCACTTGTCGGCGTAGCCGTCGGGATGGACGAAGCGCGCGCCGTAGGGGCAGGCCGCGAGGCACGCCTTGCAGCCGATGCACTTCTCGGCCGTCACCTGCACGGTCTTGCCGAAGCCCTCCACGTGGCTCGCTCCCGTCGGGCAGCAGGTCACGCAGGGCGGGTTGTCGCAGTGGTTGCAGCGCTCCGAGCGGATCTCCAGGCTGAGGTTCGGGAACTCGCCGCGCGTCTCGGTCACGATCCAGTCGCGGCAGTGGCCGAACGGGACGTCGTTCTCCGTCTGGCAGGCGACCACGCAGTCCATGCACCCCACGCACTTCAGGGTGTCGATAACCATTCCGAAGCGTGGCATGTCACGCCTCCTTCACGAAAGTGACGAAGTTCTGGTGGATGCTCGTCCCGCCCATGAGCGGGTCGACCTTGTAGCGCGTGTTGAGCTGCGAGGCGCTCGCGCCCATGAGGTAGGCGCTCTTGAGCATCCGGTTGGTGTGGCCGAAGCCGTAGACCATGTAGAGCGTGTCCGGGCGGATGCGCTGCGTGGCCTTGACCTTCACGCGGTTGGAGACCACCCCGTCCTGGTTCTTCAGCTTCACGTACTGGCCGTGCTTCAGCCCCGCCTTCGCGGCGGTCTCGGCGTTCACCCAGACCTCGTTCTCCTTCATGAGGTCGCGCAGGTAGAGGTTGGTCTGCGTGCGGCTGAAGGTGTGCACCGGCGCCCGGCCGGTGATGAGGCGGAAGAACCCGTCCGGGGCCTTCTCGGGGGCGGTGTACTTCGGCACCGCGTCGAACCCGCGCTTGGCGAGCTGGTCCGACCAGAACTCGACCTTCTTCGAGGGCGTGTCGAACGAGATCTCGGCGCCTTCCTCGACGGTGATGGGGGTCTTGGGCCCCATCAGGATCCCTTCCTTCCTGAGCTTCGCGTAGTCGATGCCGCTCTTCTCGCAGCGGGCCGCGAGGTACTCGTCCATGTCCTTGAAGGGCATGTACTGGCCCACGCCGAGGCGGTTGGCGAGCTCCTTGGCGATCCACCAGGCGGGCTTCTGCTCGCCGGGGGGCGCGACGGTCGGCTGGCGCAGTGCCGTCCAGCCCTGGCGGCCCCAGCCCACGTAGAGGTCGTCGTGGCGCTCGATGAAGGAGGTGTCGGGCAGGATCACGTCCGCGTAGCCCGCGATCTCGCTCGGGTGCGTCTCGACCACCACCAGCAGATCGAGCTTGTTGATCGCCTCGATCGTCTCCTTCTCGTTGGGCAGCGTCTGGATGAGGTTGGAGGCGTACACCACCCAGCCCTTGATCGGGTAGGGCTTGCCGGTGATCGTGGCCTCGCGAAGCCCCGTGGTGACCTCCTCGTCGGCGAACGGCCAGCGCTCGTCGACGTTGTCCACCTTGGGCTTGCCCGCCTCGGGGAACTTCGGGAAGGGGTAGCCGGCCACCTTCATGCCGGCCTGCAGGTAGAGCCCGCCCTTGCGGCCCCAGTTGCCCAGCAGCGCGTTGAGCAGCGCCGTGGCCCGCTGGCGCTGGGCGTCGTCGCCGTACCAGTTGACGCGCCGGCCGGGGTGCACGAGGGCGGCGGGGCGCGCCTTCGCCATCTCGCGGGCGGTGGCGCGGATCGTGGCGGCGGGGATGCCCGTCTCGGCCTCGGCCCACTCGGGCGTGTTGTCCTTGATGGCGGCGGCGAACTTGTCGAAGCCGTGGCCGTGCTTCGCGACGAACTCCTTGTCGTACAGGCCCTCGGAGACCAGCACGTTCATCCAGGCGAGGACGAGCGCCATGTCGGTGCCGGGCTTCACGGGCAGCCAGTACTTGGCCTTGCTCGCGGCGACGGAGTAGCGCGGGTCGACCACGATGATCGTGGCCTTGTTGGCCACCGCCTGCGCGAACTCCTGCACCTGCGTGTTGTGCATGTTCTCGCCCAGGTGGGTGCCGATGAGCACCAGGCACTTCGTGTTGGCGATGTCGGTGGGCTCGGGCGAGCCGAGCCCCGTGCCGTAGGTGAGCAGGTAGCCGATGTCGCGCGGCCCGCGGCACTGCGCGAAGGAGGGCGCGGCCTTGTTGACGCAGCCGTAGGCGCGCATCACGTGCTCGAAGAACCGGGCGCCGGTGCCGTGCTTCCACAGCGCGATGGACTCGGGGCCGTGCTCCGCGGCGATCTTCTTGAACTTGTCGGCCACGTAGTTGAGCGCCTCGTCCCAGGTGACGGCCTTGAATTCCTCCTTGCCGCGCTCGCCCGCGCGGATGAGGGGCTTCGAAAGGCGGTCGGGGTCGTAGTGCGTGCCGGGGGCGCCGGTGCCTCGCGGGCACAGTCGGCCCCTGCTCATGGGATCGAGCGGGTTGCCCTCGAACTTCCAGAGCTTGCCGTCGCGGACGTGCGCGATGCCTCCGCACTTCCAGAAGCACATCTCGCAGTAGGTGGGGATGGTCTCGACCTTGCCGGCCGGGGGCTTGGACCCCATGGCGAGCGAGGAGACGACGGGTATCTGGGAGCCTACGGCGCCCGCGCCGACGGTGGCGGCGCTGATCTTGAGGAATCGCCTGCGGGAAAGCTGTTCCATCTCGGCCTCGGATTGAAGAACAACGCTGACATTTCAATCCAAGTTCTATTAGCCGAGGCTGATATAGATCAACGCCGGGGGCGTTCCCCGAGTTAGATTTGTCACAGTTCCCGTGCCGTGGCTGGGCCTTTGGGCCCATGGATCCTTGAAATGAGGGGGCGGGGGGGAAGGAGGCGGGCGTGGACCGACCGGAAGTGCTGAAGGTGTTCGAGTCGCTGGGCTCCAGCCTGCGGCTGGATCTCTTCTGCCTGCTCGTCCAGGCCGGGGAGACGGGGCGCGTGGCCGGCGAGATCGCCGAGGCGCTCGAGATCCCGGCGACCAACCTCTCCTTCCACCTGAAGGCCATGCTGCAGGCGAACCTGGTCACGGTGAGGCAGGAAGGGCGGTTCCTGCGCTACCGGGCCAACGTGCCGCACATGCTGCGGGTCCTGGCCTACGTGGTGGAGAACTGCGCGCGCGCCGAGGATGGCGCCTGCGCGCGGGTGCGCGGACGGACCTCGGCGCAGCCCCCGGAGGCCGCCGCATCCCCCTGAAGTTCCGGAGTCAGTTCTCCTCGGCCACCAGGACCGCCGCGGTGACCGCCATGGCGAGCGCCATGGCGAGCGCCGCGAGGGCCGAGGGCGTCTGCGACTGCGCCCGTGCGAGGTCGAGGAATCCCTGCGGCAGCGACGTGCCGGCGGGCGCCAGGGCCCAGGCCGCGACGCTGCCGATGGCGGCCGAGCCCGCCACCAGGGCGGGACGAAGCCATGGGCGGGCCGGGACGCCGGCCGGAGGCAGGGCGAGCGCCACGCGCAGGCTGAAACCGTCGTCGGGAAGGGGCTGGCGCGCATCCTCGCGCAGCAGTCGCTCGATGGGGTCGATCCGGGGTGCGTTCATGGGTTCTCCTCGCCGAGCCGGGCACGCAGCCGGGCCTTGGCGCGCAGGACATGGGTCTTCACGGTGCCCAGGGGAATGCCGAGCGCCTGGGCGGCCTCCTCGTGCGTGAGGTCGGCGTAGTAGCAGGCGGTGATGGCCGCGCGCTCCCCGTCGGGAAGCTCCGCCACGGCGCGCTCGAGGTCGAGGCGCGCGTGCTCGGGAAGGGGCGCGTCCTCGGCCCCCGGGACGGGCGCATCGACGGAATCGTCCAGCAGCACCTCGCGACGCTTGCGGGCATGCGAGAGCCACGCATTGAACGCGATGCGGTAGAGCCAGGTCGAGAAGCGCGCATCGTGGCGGAAGGAGGCGAGGTTGCGCCACGCGGAGAGAAAGGTCTCCTGTGCGAGGTCGTCGGCCAGGGCGTGATCGCCCCGGGCGAGCCGGCGCAGCACCGATCGCACCATCGACTGGTGGCGGCGAACGAGGAGCGCGAAGGCGCCGCGGTCGTCGCGGGCGACGACCGCCAGCACCAGCTCGGCATCGGCCGGCTCCGGCCGCGGGCTCATCGGCGCTAGCGCGGCGGGTCGCGGCGTGCCTGCGCCCCGGAGTCGATCTTCCAGGCGATGAGCAGGGCCACCCCCATCAGGCCGGGGATGAGTCCGATCGACCAGGGCTGGCCCCGTTCCCAGAAGAACAAGGCAAGGGCGATCCCGAGGGCGAGCAGCACGAGCCCTCCCTTCGGGCTGGGCGAGCGCGGCAGCGGCTGCAGAAGTTCCGGCGGCACCGGCAGCCCCTTCTCGGCCAGCTTGAGGATCGTCTCCTGGTGCAGCTTGTTGCGCTGGTGCTTGTAGACGAGGATTGCCGCGATGACGAGCAGGGGCAGGCCGAAGCTGGCCAGCATGCCCGTCATGGCGACCAGGGTTTCCGAGGTCTCCATGGCGTACTCCGGGGGCCGTAGCGGCCCGCATTATGGGTGCGCGCCCGGCGGCGGGGCAATCGGGCCGGCGGACGGGGGTCTGGGGTTCATGGCCATTGGATGCGCCGGAACCGGCCCCCGGATTCGTCCGCGGGCTAGCCGGCCATCTCCTCCGCCACGCTCTCGGTGATGGCGAGCTCCTGCGGACCGGGAAGCTCGCGCAGGCGGGCAAGCGGCGAGGTCCAGGCCACCAGCGGGATCATGGCGAGCGCGCCGGCGCCCACGAGGAGCATCGTCGCCCGCAGCCCCCAGTGGCTGGCCACCCATCCCCCGGCGAGCCCCCCCAGCGGGGCGGTGGACACCGTGAGGCAGATCATCGTCGCCGTGACCCGGCCCAGCAGGCGGTCGGGCGTGACCGTCTGGCGCAGCGTCAGGTAGTTGATGAAGAAGGTCATGGCCGAGAAATCGAGCAGGAAGAGACCCAGCCCGAACAGGGCGGAGGCGACCGCGTAACCGCCCGTCGAGGAGCCCAGGAGTAGCCAGGCCACGCCGGTGCCGCCCAGGGCCGCGAGCATGGTGGGGCCGAACCCGAAGCGCGCGTTGAGCGGCGAGACGGCGCCCGCCGCCGCGAGCGAGCCCACGCCGGCCAGCATGAAGAGCACGCCCACGTGACCGGCGGAGAAGCCCAGCTCCCGGGCCGCGAAGAGGATCACCACGGCGACGTAGGCGTGGCGGAAGAACTGCCACGCGGCGAGCGACCAGGCGAGCGCGCGCAGCGTGCGGTTCGTCCACACCGCCGCGAGCCCCTCGCCGATCTCGCGCCAGACGCTTTCCCCGGACAGCTTGGGCGCGTCGGTGGAAGCCGGAGGGATGCCGCGCAGCATCCAGGCCGAGACCATGAACGACAGGGCGTCGAGCAGGATGGCGAAGGGCGCCGTCAGCCACTGGATGAGGGCTCCGGCGAGACCGGGCCCCACGAGCTGCGAGGCCGAGTCCGAGAGCCCGATCTTCGCGTTGGCCTCCACGAGGTTCTCGCGACCGACGCGCTCGGTCATGAAGACCTGGTAGGCGGGCCAGCCCACGACGCTGCCCAGTCCCACGAGGAAGCCCGCGACGTACAGAACCGGCATGGAAAGCACGCCCAGCCAGGCGCAGACGGGCACGGCGAGGAGCGCGAGCCCGCGGCCGACGTCGGCCCAGATGATCACCGGGAGCTTCCTCGTCCGGTCCACGAGCACCCCGGCGAAGAGCCCGAAAAGCGGGTAGGGCAGCGCCTCCAGCGCCGTGAGGACGCCCACCTCGAAGGGGGAGGCGTTCAGCACCAGCGCCGCCGTGAGCGGCAACGCCAGGAAGGTCACCTGGCCGCCGAAGTGGGTGATGGTGAGCGAACCCCAGAGCTTGGCGAAGTCGGGGTTGCGCCAAAGGCCCGTGAGCCAGCGGCTGGGGTGAAGCCAGGAGAGCAGGGTTTCCATCGTCGTTCTTCTCGGCTGGCCTCGTGGGCCGGCGTCCATTCGTCCTTTCCGCGCGCGAGCTCACGCGTCGCGCAATGCGCGAGGCGGAATGGGAAGCGGGGGGTGGGCCGCCTGGGTTCCGCCTCGACTCTCGCCGGGGCGGTAGACCCCGGGCGTCAGTCTTTGCCGCCGGTGCGCGGCGCGACCCCGATTCGCGGTGCCAGCCCGCCACGGGACGCCCCGCGCATTGCGCGGCGGGAAGCGATCGCGGGATCAATTCGGGTCATGGTCGCGGTTCTCGGAGGGGGGTATCGGCGGCGATTATATCGGCGCGATGGCGTGCCGGCAAATGGAGGGCTTGGTAACATGGCGGCGTAGCCCGACCAAGAACGATAACTTCCCGAGCCCGGAGTCCCCATGTTCGGCCGCCTGCTTCCCAAGGAGGGTCGATTCTACGACCTCTTCAACGCCCATGCCGAGCAGGTCGTCCACGCCGGGCGGGAACTCGCCGCGCTGATGGACGACTTCGGCAACCGCGAGGGCTACGCCCGCCGCATCGACGAGGCCGAGCACGCAGCCGACCGCATCACCGCCGAGGCGATGCGGCTGCTGCACAAGACCTTCATCACGCCCATCGACCGCGAGCACATCCACCAGCTCGTGAACGCCATGGACGACATCTGCGACCTCATCCAGGACGTGACGGAGTCGATCACCCTCTACGACATCCGGTCCATCACCCCGGAGACCAAGCGCCTCTCGGACATCGCATTGCGCTGCTGCGAGCGCGTGCACGACGTGGTGGGGCTGCTGGGCAAGGATGGCCACGGCGACGCCGTGATCAAGACCGCGGACGAGATCGACCGGCTGGAGAGCGACGCGGACCGCGAGCTGCGCGCGGCGATCTCGCGCCTCTTCCGCGAGGAGCAGGACGTGCGCGAGATCATCAAGATGAAGGTGATCTACGAGCAGCTCGAGGCCATCACCGACCGCTGCGAGGACGTCGCCAACCTCGCCGAGGGCATCGTCCTGGCCAATTCGTGAGCCCCGGGGGCGTTCCGCGATGAGCGGGCTCGAGATCGGCTTCGGCACGCTGGTGTTCCTGGTGGCGCTGGCGCTCGCCTTCGACTTCATGAACGGCCTGCACGACGCCGCCAACTCCATCGCCACGGTGGTGTCGACCGGCGTGCTGAAGCCCCACCACGCCGTGGCCTTCGCCGCGTTCTTCAACTTCGTGGCGATCTTCGTCTTCCACCTGAAGGTCGCCTCCACGGTGGGCAAGGGCATCGTGGACCCGGCCATCGTCGACCACTACGTGGTCTTCGGCGCGCTCGTCGGGGCCATCGCCTGGAACGCGATCACCTGGTGGGCGGGGCTTCCGTCGAGCTCGTCGCACGCGCTCATCGGCGGCCTCATCGGCGCGACGGTGGCCAAGGCGGGGGTCGCACCCCTCATCGGCTCGGGGATCGGCAAGACGGTGCTCTTCATCTTCGTCTCGCCGGCGCTGGGCTTCGTGCTGGGGTCGCTGCTGATGGTGCTCGTGTCGTGGGCGGCCAGGCACACCACGCCGGCCCGCATCGACCGCTGGTTCCGGCGCATGCAGCTCGTGTCCGCCTCGCTCTACAGCCTCGGCCACGG
>JAHCLE010000159.1 GCA_026125445.1 Burkholderiales bacterium | reverse complement strand
CCCCGTCACCTGCAACTGAGGCGCCCCGGCGCTCAGTTCACCGTCGCGCCCGTCTCGCGCACCACCTTTCCCCAGCGCTCCAGCTCGGCCTTCATCAGCGCCGCGAATTCCTCCGGCGTGGAAAGGGCCACGTCCACGCCCGCGGAATTGACCAGCTTGCGCGCCTCCGGCGTGGAAAGCGCCTTCGTGACGCCCTCGCGCAGCTTCGCGACCACCTCCGCCGGCGTTCCCGGCGGCGCCAGCAGCCCCAGCCAGAGCGTGGCGTCGTAGCCCGCCACGCCGGCCTCGTCGATGGTCGGGATGTCGGGAAGGTCCGTGGATCGCTTCGCGGTGGTCACGCCCAGCGCGCGCAACTTCCCGTTCGCGAGGTAGGGCACCGCGTTCGGCCCGCCCACGAAGCTCACCTTCACCTGGCCACCCACGAGGTCCTGCATTGCCTGGCCGCTGCCCTTGTAGGGCACGTGGTTCAGCTTCACGCCCGCCATCTGGCCGAAGAGCGCGCCCACGAGGTGCTGGCTGCTGCCGTTGCCGGAGGAGGCGTAGTCGATCTTCCCGGGCTGCGCCTTCGCGAGCTCGACCAGCTCCTTCACGGTGCGCGCGGGCAGGCTCGGATGGACCACCAGGACGTAGGGTCCCTCCGCGAGCTTCATCACCGGCGTGAAGTCCCTGAGCGCGTCGTAGGGCATCTGCTTGTAGATGGACGGCGTGATCACGTGCGTGGTGGACACCATCGCGATCGTGTAGCCGTCGGGCCTCGCCTTGGCGACCTCGGCGGTGCCGATGGTGGAACCCGCCCCCGGCTTGTTCTCGATGACGACGGGCTGTCCGAGGGCGGCGGAGAGCTGCGTCTGCAGGATGCGCGCGACGACGTCGGTGAAGCCGCCCGGCGCGAAGGGCACGATGACCTTCACGGCGCGCGTGGGCCAGCCCTGGGCGTGCGCGGCCAGGGCGAGGGTCGTGGCGGCGATCGCGGCCGCGGCGCGGAACAGTCTGGTCATGGGTTCTCCTCTCGAGGATTGGCGTCGGCGTCCGGCGGCGCGGTCACGCCCGGTAGGCGGGAGCGGGCTGCGCGAAGAACGAGTGCAGGATGTGGTAGACCATGCGGTAGTTCTTCTGCTGGAAGCTCGCGTGCGAGATGCCCGCCATCACGGTGAAATTCTTGTCCGCGTTGGGCAGCCGCTTCCAGAACTCGACGAGGTCGTCGAAGCCGGCGATGCCGTCGTACTCGCCGCGCATCACGATCGTCGGCGCCGTGATCCTCCCCGGGTCGACCAGCGGCAGCTTCGAGCACATGTCCACGTAGGTGCCCGTCGGCACGGAATCGTCGAGCGCGAGGATCGCATCCGCGAAGGCCTCGATGGTGGCCTCGTCGGCGGTGCCGGGGTGGTCGCGCTCGAAGATGCTGCGCACGAAGGCGCGGTCGATGGGACGGCGGTTCTTCGCCACGAACTCCGGCAGCTTCTTGCGGCGCTGCTCCAGGGTGGGGCTGCCCTCGCCGGTCCAGACGAAGGCGTCGAGCGCCAGGCGGGCGACGCGCTCCGGATGGCGCTCGGCGAAGAGCGCGGCCTTGAGCGCGCCCGAGGAGATGCCGTACACGAGCAGGCTACCGGCTCCCGTCGCCTTCAGGATGTACTCCGAACCCGCGGCGAGGTCGTCGGCGCCGTTGGCGATGTCGCAGTTGATGGGGCGCTTCTTGTCGGAGCGGCCGTAGCCCTCGTTGTCCATGCACCAGGTGTCGAAGCCGCGGGCGGCGAACCAGTCCATCACCGAGGAGTCGGGGCGGCCGGGCACGAACAGGTCGAAGGTGGGCTGCGAGGCCATCGACGAGCCGTGCACGAAGAGGATCGTGCCGGCGGGGGCGGTGCCGGGCGCGGGTTTCTTGTTCCAGAGGAAGAGCCGGACGTCGCCCTTCGTCGTCCAGTGCTCGGTTCCTCCCTCCCAGGTGGTGGTGGGCATCGCGGCGTCTCCGTGTCTTTCGCGTGGCGTGAAGGAGCGGCGATTCTTAAGGCATTGCGGCGCCCGGCGCAATGACGCAGGTGGGTCAGGCGTGCACGCCGTGAGATAATCCGCCCGCCGGCGCGCCCCGGTAGCTCGCGTGGATAGAGCAGCCCCCTCCTAAGGGGCAGGTCGGACGTTCGATTCGTCTTCGGGCGCCACTTCCCGTGCCTCGGGCCCGGCGCGCCAGCGGTCGACTCGACTAACCCTCCGGCGGCCGGAAAGCCGAAGAGCGGCGCGAGCGACGAGCCGCGTCCCTGCGGGCCGGCGCCGAAGAACGGGTCGCTGTGCCCGCGGAAGGCCTGGTCGATCTCCTCCAGTCGGACTGCGTGAGCACGCGCCGGGCGATCAGACGACGGTCCCGCCCTCCAGGCGCATGTGGGTTTCCTGCCCGGCGATGTAGCGCTCCAGGCGGGCGGCGAACTCGGCGACGTCCGAGGGCACGCCGCCGCGGCTCGTCTTGAGCGAGTCCTGGAGCGCGCGAAGCTCCGCGGGGCCGCTCGCGTGCTCGTGCTGCAGCTGGCGCAGAACGCCGTCGGCCTCGTCGGTGCGGCTGCGAAGCGCGCGGAAGAGGTACTCGTCCTCCTTCGGGTGGTGGAAACGCTCCATGAACGTGTCGGCGTAGGCCAGGATCGTCGCGAACAGGTCGTGGTTCGGCGGCTGCCGGCCCTCCCGGACGGGCACCAGGTGGCGCTGGAGCGCGCGCAGCACGGTGGCGAAGCCGCGGTGCTCGGCCTCGATCACCGCGAGCGCGGATCGCATGGTGGCGGAAGGGGTATCTGGGGCTTCTTCCATCGCGTGCCGGTTCCGGAAACAGGGGGTATGCCAGGACGACTTTATAGCGTCCGCCGCCCTGCGCGTCGTTGCGCCGCGTCAAGGCGAAGGCGCCCCGGAACCCGCGGCAAGCGCTTTCCTTCCGAGCCTACGTACCGGCAGGCACCGGCACGCCGCCGCCTGGAAGCGTCCGCCGCCGCTGCAGGACCCAGACGAAGGCGATGAGCGCGAAGGCCGGGATGAACACCCAGTGCTCCGACGGGGCGTCGGAGCGCACCTTCACCTCCTTCACCTGCCAGCCCTGCTCGAAGCCGCCGCGCTTGGCGCGGCTGCCGAACTTGACCGTGGCGATCCGCGTCTCGTCGCCCAGCATGGAGAAGGTGACGCCGGCCTCCGCCAGGCGTGCGCGGCCTTCCCCCGGCTTGCCCAGCCGCGCCGAGACCGTCTTGCGGACATCCTCGCCCTCGACGTTGGTTCCCTCGATGACCAGCACGATGCGCGAATCCTCGGGAAGGTCCTTCGCGACCTGGTACAGCTCCTTCGCCGGGCGCGGGTTCCACGGCTCGTACATCTGGTCCATGAAGAAGTTGGGGCGGAAGAGCATGATCGTGGCGAGCAGCAGGATCGCGGTTTCCCACCACCGGCTCTTCGTCTGGAAGTAGCCCATGGTCGCGGCGGCGAAGGTGAGGCAGGCCACCGTCGAGGCCACGACGACGTAGATGAGCTCGTGCCACCCCTCGAGGTCGAGCAGGAGCAGCTGGGGATTGAAGATCCAGATGAACGGCAGCACGACCGTGCGCAGCGCGTAGACGGACCCCTGCAGGCCCGTCTTGATCGGGTCCTCCCCGGAGATGGCGGCTGCCGCGAAGCTCGCGAGCCCCACGGGCGGGGTGATGTCGCCCATGATCCCGAAATAGAAGACGAACAGGTGCACCGCGATGAGCGGAATCACCAGGCCCGCCTCCGCGCCCAGCTCCACGATGACCGGCGCCATCAGCGTCGCCACCAGGATGTAGTTGGCGGTCGTCGGCACCCCCAGCCCCAGGATGAGGCAGACGAACGCCGTGAAGAGCAGCATGATGACCACGTTGCCCTGGGAGACGAACTCCACGAAGTCCGTCATCCGCAGACCCAGGCCGGTGAGCGTGATGCCGCCCACGATGATTCCCGCGGTGCCGGTGGCGATCGCGATGCCGATCATGCTGCGGGCGCCGTCGTTGAAGCCGAGGAACACCTCGCGCAGTCCGTCCCGGATCTCGCGCATCGCGATGGGCCGGCCGCGGAAGAATTCCGTGAGGGGACGCTGCGTGACCATCAGGACGAGGAGCGTGAGCGTCGCCCAGAAGGCGGAGAGCGCCGGCGAGAGCTCCTCGATCATGAGGCACCAGATGAGCATGCCGAACGGGATGAGGAAGTGGAGCCCGGCCTTCACCGTCGGCCAGCCTTCGGGGAGCACGGGGTTCTTCACGTCGATGTCCTGGGGCAGGTCGGGGCATTTCGCGGCGACCCGCAGGCACCAGACATAGAGCGCGGACAGCAGGAAGCCGAGCACCCACGGCGCCGCCGCGCCCAGAAGGGACTTCGACGCCTCCGCCACGAAGTAGATCGCGCAGAGTACGGCGATCGTGCCCGACAAGCCCAGGCCCCAGCCGGTGACGCGGTCGCGCATGCTGCGGATGCGACCCGGCGCGAAAGGCTCCAGGTTGAGCTTGAGCGCCTCGAGGTGGACGATGTAGAAGAGGGAAATGTAGGAGAGCGTGGCAGGCAGGAAGGCGTTCCGGCAGATCTCGGTGTACGGGATGCCGACGTACTCCACCATCAGGAAGGCGGCCGCTCCCATCACGGGCGGCATGATCTGGCCATTGACGGAGCTCATGGTCTCGATGGCGCCGGCCTTCACGCCGCCATAGCCCGCCTTCTTCATGAGCGGGATGGTGAAGATGCCGCCCGACACCACGTTCGAGACCGACGAGCCGGAGATCAGGCCGTTGAGGCCCGACGAGACGACGGCCACCTTCGCGGGGCCGCCGCGCATGTGGCCGAGGAAGGCCATGGACACCTGCATCATGTAGTTGCCCGCGCCGGCGCGGTCGAGCAGCGCCCCGAAAAGGACGTAGATGAAGATGAAGGACGACGACACGCCGAGCGCCACGCCGAAGACGCCCTCGGTCGTGAGCCACTGGTGCGACAGCATCCTCTCGAGCGACGCGCCCTTGTGCGCGAGCACGTCCGGCATGTACCTCCCGAACATGATGTAGCCGAGGAACGCGATGGCGAGCAGCGTCATCGGCACGCCCACTGCGCGGCGCGTGGCCTCCAGGAGGAGGAGGAGGCCCGCGCAGCCCACGACGATGTCCTGCAGGTTGGGCTTGCCGGGACGCGTGGCGAGCTCGGCGTAGAAGAGCAGGAAGTACGCGCCGGCGAAGGCGCCGACGATCGCGAGACCGGCGGCCAAACGCAGCAGATTCTTCATCGCTCTCTCCTCGGGGTTCGGTTGCGCACGGCGCCGCTGCCGCGCCCTTCATTGGGCGCTGGGCGACGTGTCACGAGGAGATACGCGTCCGCCGGGAAACTGGATCGCGTCGCTGAAAATCGTTTCGGCCTCAGGCACGTCACGAGCGCGTGAGGCCGATTGAGAGATTCCGAGAAGCGACGGTGGCGTGCGAGCGCTATCCGCGTACGGCGATCACGGTTCGCCCGCGCACCTGGCCTTTCAGGATCGTCTGCGCGAGGTCCATCGCGTCGCCAAGCTTCGCCGTCGTCGTCATGGCGTCGAGCTTGTCGAGCGGCAAGTCGCGGGCGAGGCGTGCCCAGGCTTCCTTGCGCTGCGGGGCAGGACACATCACCGAATCGATGCCGAGAAGATTCACGCCGCGTAGAATGAAGGGCAGGACCGTCGTCGGCACCTCGGCGCCGGCCGCATTGCCGCATGCGGCCACGGAGGCGCCGTAGGCCATCTGCGTCAGCACGGCGGCCAACACCTTGCCGCCCACCGTGTCCACCGCGCCGCCCCATTTGGCGGCATCGAGCGGCTTGGCCGGGCCATTGGCAAAGGCGCCGCGATCCACGATGTCCTTCGCGCCGAGCGATTTGAGGTAATCGGCTTGATCGGCGCGGCCGGTCACGGCCG
>JAHCLE010000158.1 GCA_026125445.1 Burkholderiales bacterium | reverse complement strand
ACGGAGGCCATGGGCGATTGTTCACCTTAATTCCACAACGCTCAACGGAAAAGCCTGTGGACAAAGTGTGGACAGAAATGGGGTCAGGTTACTTTGCACAAAATTTGTGCAAAGTAACCTGACCCCATTTCACAAAGCGAACGGGCCGCCCGAAGGCGGCCCGTCGCAGGAACCCGACAGGGGGTTACTGCTCGCCCAGCACCGAAACGGTGAAGTTGGCGAGCACGTCCGAGTGCAGCTGGGCCACGAGGGGGAAGTCGCCCGTGTGCTTGAGCGGGCCCTGGGGCATGCGGATCTCCGCCTTGGGCACCGTGATCCCCTGGGCGGCAAGCGCCTCGGAGATGTCGGAGTTGGTGACCGAGCCGAACAGGCGCCCGTCCACGCCCGCCTTGCGGGTGATCTGGACCATCAGGCCCTCGAGCTTGGCGGCGCGCTCCTGGGCGGCGGCGAGAAGCTCCGCGGCCTTCTTCTCGAGCTCGGCGCGGCGACCCTCGAACTCCTTGAGGTTGGCTGCCGTGGCGCGTTTGGCCTTGCCGTGCGGGATAAGGAAGTTGCGGGCGTACCCGTCCTTCACCTTGACCACGTCGCCCAGGGCGCCGAGGTTGACCACCTTTTCCATCAGGATGACTTGCATGGCGGTCTCCTCAGTGCTTGTCGGTGTAGTGCAAGAGCGCCAGGAAGCGCGCGCGCTTGATCGCCACGCCGAGCTGGCGCTGGTAGCGGGCCTTCGTCCCGGTGATGCGCGCCGGGATGATCTTGCCGTTCTCGTTGATGAAGTCCTTCAGGATCGCGATGTCCTTGTAGTCGACTTCCTTGATCTTCTCCGCGGTGAAGCGGCAGAACTTGCGGCGGCGGAAGAGACCGCCACCACGCTGCGGGCGCTTGCCGTCCTTCTTGTCTTTTCCGCGTCCGCGGGGGCCGGGTCTGGGCATGGTTAACCTCGTCTAGATCGATCTGAATTCGTTGATGATGAGCACCGGGATGTCGCTGGAATGGCTGCGCTTGGTGAGGAAACCCTTGACCGCCACCTTCTGCCCCTTGGCGAGCGCACCGAGCTGCGGTGCGATGTCGCCGAAGGCCGAAGCGTCGATCGTCAGTTCCGCCGTCCTCGCCGCACCGCTTTCGTCCTGCTCTGAAAGGTGCTTGAGCCTGAGGGCCACGCTTTCGATCCCGGCCGGCGTCCTCCGCAGAGGGCCCACATCCAGGATCTCGGCGTCGAGGAGGAACTGGTTTCGCTTCACCCCGCCGCGCCTCAGGCCTGGGCCTGTTCCGCGGCCTTGGGAGCCTCTTCCTTCTTCTCGGCGGCGCCTTCCTTCTTCTCGGCGCCCTCGGTCACGTTGCGGCTCTTCTCTTCCTTCATCATCGGAGAGGGGCCCGTGACCGCTTCCTTCATCTGCACCGTGAGGTGGCGAAGGACGGCGTCGTTGAACTTGAAGGCGTGCTCGAGCTCCGCGAGGGTCTCGTTGTTGACCTCGATATTCATCAGCACGTAGTGCGCCTTGAATATCTTCTGGATGGGATACGCCAGCTGGCGCCGGCCCCAATCCTCGATGCGGTGCACCTTGCCGTTACCCGTGGCGATGGTCGCCCGGTAACGCTCGATCATCGCGGGCACCTGCTCGCTCTGATCGGGATGCACGATGAAAACGATCTCGTAATGGCGCATGAAATCTCCTTATGGGTAAAGCCCCCCGGCATGCGCATGCGGTGGGGCAAGGGTCGAATTGTCCTCCCCGGAACTACAGGGAGCCCGCCATTATAGACGAAAACCCCAACAAAAACAAAGCCTCCTGAAGGCCTCCCCTCGCGCCTGGGAGGGGTCGGGGGAGGGTGCAAGCTACCCTTCAAACAGCAACATTCCCTTCTCTCTGCTTCCGCGGCCGCCCGCCCTTCTTGCCGTTCTCTCGCGCCGCCGCGGCCTTGGCCTCCGACCTGACGCGCCCTGCGCTGCGCGCCAGCGACATCATCCATGTCCGAGTGCCGAAGCACCCCGCCACGAGGTCGGGAACGGAGAGATCCGCGTCGAGTGCCTCCCACCGCAGGCTCGAACCACCTCCCGTGACATGTACCGCGCGTATCGCTTCCGGCTTCGCTGACGCCAGGCACTGCACTTGCGCTACCGGAATGGCAATGGCGACCCCTGACATCAACTCGATCTGCAGACGCCTGCGCCGGGCATCGTATGCCACCGACCTGGCGAGTTCGCCGCGCGCACGCCGGGCCTTGCCCGCAGCCAACGCCGCTTCGAGGCGTGAATCAACGGCCTTTCCGATTTCCGACCTGGTCGCCATGGATTGAATTCCAGAGTTTCTTGCACTCGCTGTGTCGGTCGATGATCGCCGCGGCAATGCGATGAAGGCTGCCCCGCGGAATCCCCTCGGCTTCCATGAGCGCCACTTCTCCACGCTTCTCACCAAGCGCGAACCTCGCGTAGCCATCCGGGCCGACCGCGTGCACGTGTGCCGGCTCGTGGTCGTTGGAGTAGATGACGACCCGGTATCGCCCTACGAGAAATAGCGTAGGCATTATAACCTAACGGTTGGGTTTTGTTCCGGAACTGCCCGGCCCAAGGTACCAACTCGTCGGCCCGAAATCGGCAAGAACTCCGAGTAGCCAAGGCAGCATTCACTGTTGCCTGGCACCCTGAAAGCGGCTCAAGCAGCCTCGATGTCCGCCGCTGGCTGGACGCAGGCCCGCCCTGCTTCATGGCCGTCCTCGCGACGCGCTGCGCGAACGATGATGCGGCCGACCGCGCAGGCTACCTCGCCCTACTTCTCCGGCGGCCGCTCGTAGAGGTGCTGGTAGGGGAGCCGCGGGGGCGGCTCGGGGGGATCGTCGGGAAGGACCCGCCACCACAGGGCCAGGCCGATGCCCGGAAGGCACCAGGCGGCGATCTCCCAGGCGTCCATGAACGGGATCACGAAAACGGACGCCAGCACCCAGAGCTTCAGAGCCAGCGCCACCTTTCCTCTCTTCACCTTCATCCTGGTTCCTTGGTCGTCTCCCCTCTCCCTTGGGAGAGGGGCCGGGGGTGAGGGTTATCTACTCACCTTGTAGTAATCGCAGTACCACTCCACGAACCTGCGCACCCCCTCCTCCACCGCCGTATCGGGCTTGAACCCCACAGCCGCCGAGAGGAGCGAAGTATCCGCCTCCGTCGCCTGCACGTCCCCCGCCTGCATGGGCATCAGGTCCAGCTTCGCCTTGCGCCCCAGCACCGTCTCGATCGCGCGGATGTAGGTCATCAGCTCCACCCGCTTGTTGTTGCCGATGTTGAAGATGCGCCAGGGGGCCTTGCTCGTGGCGGCCGACGGCTTGTCGCTCTGCCAGGCGGGGTCGGGCTCGGCAGGATGGTCGATCACCCGCACCACGCCCTCGACGATGTCGTCGATGTACGTGAAGTCCCGCACCATCTTCCCCTGGTTGAACACCGGGATGGGCTCGCCGGCGAGGATCCCCTTGGTGAAGAGGAAGAGCGCCATGTCCGGCCGCCCCCAGGGACCGTACACCGTGAAGAAACGCAGGCCCGTCGCCCGCACCCCGAAAAGGTGCGCGTACGAATGCGCCATCAGCTCGTTGGCCCGCTTGGTGGCCGCGTAGAGCGAGACCGGATGGTCCACCGAGTCCTTCTCGCTGAATGGCAGCTTCGTGTTCCCCCCGTACACCGAGCTCGAGGACGCGAAGACGAGATGCCCCCCGTGGTGCCGCACCCCCTCCAGGATGTTGAGGAAGCCCGTGACGTTGGCGTCCACGTAGGCATGCGGGTTCACCAGCGAATAGCGCACCCCCGCCTGGGCCGCCAGGTTCACCACGCAGTCGAAGGACTCGCCCGCGAAGATGTCGGCCATCCCGGCGCGGTCGGCGATGTCGTGGCGGAGGAAGGAAAACCCCCGCTCCTTCTGCAGGAGGGCGAGCCGCGCCTCCTTGAGGGAGGGGTCGTAGTAGTCGTTGAGGTTGTCGATCCCCGTGACCTCGTCGCCCCGGGCCAGCAAGCGCCTCGAGAGGTGGAAGCCGATGAACCCAGCTGCGCCGGTGACGAGGATCTTCATTCAGATAATGGGGTCAGGTTACTTTGCACAAATCTTGTGCAAAGTAACCTGACCCCGAAATCGGGAGCAAGTCGTCCGACATTGTAGCTTGCGGCTCCCCGGGGACGGGCGGCATCTTTGGCGCATGGCACGATCACCGCGAATCGACGTTCCGGGCCTCCCGCAGCACCTGATCCTGCGGGGGAACAACCGCACGACCTGCTTCCACAGCGACCTGGATAGACACGTCTTCCTCAAGTACCTCCGGGAAGCCCTCGAGGAAACGAGCTGCGTCATCCACGCCTACGTCCTCATGTCCAACCATGTCCACCTGCTCGTCACGGCCCACGAGGCAGGTGCCATTTCGCGGCTCATGCAGTCCGTCGGCCGCCGCTACGCCAGGTACGTCAACACCTCCCAGAACCGCACGGGAACGCTCTTCGAGGGCCGCTTCAAGTCGAGCGTGGTCGACACCGAGCTCTACTTCCTCACCGTCATGCGCTACATCGAGCTCAATCCCGTCCGCGCCGGGATGGTTGTCCACCCGGGTGACTATCCCTGGTCAAGCTTCCGGCAGAATGCCAGCGGCGCGCCTTCCGGGCTGGTGACGCCCCATCCCCAGTACGAAGACCTCGGCCACGACATCCAGGCGCGCCAGCGGGCGTATCTCGCGCTGTTCGAGCAGGAGTTCCGCGACGAAGCGCTTCACGAAATCCGCCTCCACATCAACAAGTGCCGCGCCCTCGGAAGCGACAGCTTCCGTGACTCCCTCGCCGCCCGCCTCGGCCGCCCCGTGGGCATAAGGCGGAAAATGGGGTCAGGTTACTTTGCACAAAAAATGTGCAAAGTAACCTGACCCCATTTCATGACCCCATTTCACGTTTCAGTGGTGGTCGAGGTAGAGCGAGATCCAACCCAACGCCAGCAGGACCATGAAGTACACGGCGTTGGCGGGAATCTGCAGGTTGAAGTCCACCCAGGAGTGGATGAGGATCGCGCTCACCCCCATGATCGAGGCGAAGGACATCCCCCGCATCAACGGGTCGTGCCGGATCCATTGCGCCCGAAGGGCCGCCCCGAGCGACAACACGACGACCAGCCCCATCAAACCCAGCCCCACCACCCCCGTCTCCGCGGTGAACTGGATGTAGTCGTTGTGGGTGTAGTCGTAGAAGTTGGCCACCTTCTCCGGACGGTATGCCGGAAAGGTCACGTAGAACGTCCCCGCCCCGGAGCCGAAGACGGGGTAGTCCGCGATGAGCGGCAGCGTGTGCATGGCCGGGGTCTCCCGTTCCTGCACGTCCTCGATGGTGGTCTCCTCCAGCCGCTGGGCAAGCTTCTCCACCCCGAACCAGCTCCCCACGATCAGCAGGTCCAGCACGACGAGGCTCGATAGGAGGAGGACGGTATTGCGCGTGGCATACCGGGACATCGCGATCCCGATTGCACCGGCAATCAGGAGGGAAGAAAAAAACGCCGTGTTCCCCATCCGCGAGTGCGTCGTCGTGAGCGCGATCACCAGGATGCACAGCGACAGGCGCAGGAACATCTTGGGCGAGAGGATCCACTCGATCGTCACCCGGAAGAACTCCTTCCACGACCGCGGCGTATGGCCCGAAAGCCCCGAGATCAGAAGCCCGATGCCGATCGCGAGCATCATGTACAGCATCCCCGCGAAGTGGTTGCGGTTGGCGTAGAAGCCGCTCGCCGATCCCCCGTGGGCGATCTCGGTCTGGAAGTAGAAGTGCGTGACGTTTGAAAGGTGCAAGAGCACGCCATAGACCGCGTGCAACACCGCCGCGTAGACAAGCACCTTCGCCGCGGTGGCCACCCTTTCCCGGTTGTTCACCACCGCCAGGAACAGGAAGAAGAT
>JAHCLE010000157.1 GCA_026125445.1 Burkholderiales bacterium | reverse complement strand
TGGCGGCGCGAGATGTCGCTGGGCTCCTACCGGCCGCGATGGCTCGACTGCCACGCGGGCGGCGACCGCATCCCCGTCCTCGCGTTCATCGTGAACCGCGCCTGCTCGGGCTACGCCGGGCGCCTGCCGGTGGAAGCCACCGTGCACGCGATCGCCACGGCGCGCGGCAAGTACGGATCGAGCGCGGAATACCTCTTCCAGACCCAGGCCACGCTGGAATCGCACGGCATCCGGGACTCCGGGGTGGACCGGCTCGCCGCGCGCGTGCGCGCCCACCTCGCGCGCCTGCCGCGCCCCGCGGCGGCCGCTCACCACACGAAGGCCGGCAACCGGTAGTCGGGCTTCGCGATCGCCTGCCGCTCGAACTCCCGCCAGGCGCTTGCGGAGGGTTCGCCGCCGTGCGCGACGCCCAGCTCGCCGGCGTGGATGCCGCCCGCGACGAAGGCGCTCGGCAGGCCGGCACGCCGGGCGCCCAGCACGTCGTGCTCGATCGAATCGCCCACCGCGACGACGCGGCCGGGCGCGCAGTCCGGCAGCGCCGCGAGGCACGAGGCGTAGATCGCCGGCCAGGGCTTGCCGTGGTAGAAGACCTCGCCGCCCAGCTCCTCGTAACGGCGCGCAAGCACGCCGGTCGCCTCCACCAGGCGTCCCTCGTGGAAGCGCGCGATGTCGGGGTTGGCGCAGATCATCGGCAGGCCGCGCGCGATGCCCCCGCGAAGCTCCGCCTCGTAGTCGGCGAGGTTGCGCCGCGGCGAGTCGATGCCGATGGCGGCGAGAAAGTCGGCCTCGCCTACGGCGGAGACGAAGTCCACGCCGATGCCCTCGAGGATCGAGCGGTCGCCCGAGCGCGTGAAGGCGAAGCAGCGCCGGCCCAGCCTCGCGTGGAAGGGGCTCGTCCGGGCGACGATCGCCTCGCGAGCGTCCTCGCCCGCGGAGACGAGCCGGTCGAAGAGGCGCGGGGGAAAGCCCATCTGCTCCATCAGCCGCACGTTGGCCGCCTCGCGCCGGCCGGAGTTCGACAGCACCACCACGTGCTTGCCCGCCTGGCGCAGCCGCTCGAGACACTCGACCGCGCCGGGATAGGGGTGCGAGCCGTCGTGCAGCACGCCCCACTGGTCCACGATGAAGCCGTCGAAGAGCGGCGCGAGCCCGGCCACCCCCGCGAGGGCCACGGCGCCCGCGCCGGCCGCGCGGTCAGGAGATGCGTCCACGGATCCAGGCCGAGGCGGCCTCGCTCAGGATCACCACCACGAGGATGGCGAGGAGCACGACGAGGACCTGCTGCCACATGAACTGGTTGATGGAGGCGTAGAGCTGCAGCCCGATGCCCCCGGCGCCCACGAAGCCGAGCACGCTCGACTCGCGCACGTTGATGTCCCACCGGTAGACCGTGGTGCCGATGAGCACGGGCAGCACCTGCGGCAGGATGCCGATGAGGTAGACCTGCCCCGTGCCGGCGCCCGTCGACTCGATGGCCTCGACGGGCCCGCGGTCGGCCTCCTCGATCGCCTCGGCCACGAGCTTGGCGAGGAAGCCCACGGAGCGCGCGGCCACCGCGGCCACCCCCGCGAGGGGCCCCGGGCCGAACACGGCCACGAAGATGAGCCCCCAGATCACGGTGTTCACGGAGCGTGAGGCCACGAGCAGGCCGCGGCCCACGGCCCAGGTGAAGCCGTTCGCGGTGGTGTTGCGGGCGGCGAGGAAGGCGAGGGGCAGCGAGAACACCACGGCGATCGCCGTGCCCAGGGTCGCGATGTGGATCGTCTCCACGAGCGGCGCGAGGATCTGCGGCAGGTAGGCCCAGCGCGGCGGCCACATGCGCTCGGCGAGGTCGGCCGCCTGGACGTGCGCGTCCTTGAAGAACACCCACTCGATGTCGAGCGCCGAGACGCTCCACGCGGTCGCGAACGCCGCGGCGGCGATCCAGAGCCACCCGGCCAGCGTCTCGCCCGGCGTGCGCCGGCGCCAGACTTCGGGGTAGCGCTTGGCCGCGTTCGCGCTCATCGCAGCTTGCGCCGCACGCGGTCGCTGAACCACTCGCCCAGGGCCACGAGGGCGATGATGCCCAGCAGGATCGCCGCCGAGAAGTCGTAGTCGTAGCGCGAGAAGGACGCCGAGAGCGTCTGCCCGATGCCCCCGGCGCCGACGATCCCCACCACCGTGGAGTGGCGCAGGTTGGCGTCGAGGCGGTAGATCGCCGTGCCCACCGAGCGCGTGAGCACCTGCGGGACCACGGCGTAGACGACCACCTGGCCGAAGCCGGCGCCGGTGGCGCGCACGGCCTCGATCGGGCCCGCGCGCACGTTCTCGATGTCTTCGGCGAGCATCTTGCCGAGGAAGATGGTCGAGGAGAAGGCGAGCGTGAGCAGGCCCGCGATGGGCCCGAAGCCGAAGAGCTTCACGAAGAAGATGGCGATGATCACCTCGTGGAAGGTGCGCCCCGCCACGATGAAGCCGCGGGCCGCGAGGTAGACCGGCCGCGGGGCGAGGTTGCGCGCCGCGGCGATCCCCAGGGGGACGCTGAGCACCACCCCCGCGAGCGTGGCGGCGAACGCCATCTGCAGGCTCTCCTCCATGCCCTTCAGGAGCAGTTCCCAGCGCGAGAAGTCCGGCGGCACCATGCGCTCGAGGATGTTGAGCGCCCGCCCGAAGCCGGCCAGCAGGCGCTGCGGGTCGACGTGCAGCGACGACACCGACCACGCGAGGTACGCGAGGGCCGCTGCGATCACCGCGTAGTGGCGCGCGCGCGTGCCGAAGAAGGGCGGCGGACGCCAGGCGGTGGGGTAGGCGGCCGTGCTCAGGCGCCCTCCTCGTCCTCGCCCGCGGGTCGGATGGTCCGGCTCCAGTCCTCGGCGCCGTAGATCTCGGTGAGCACGGCGGGCGTGAGCTCCGCGCTCGGCCCGTCGAAGACGAGTCGGCCGGCCTTGAGCCCGAGGATGCGGCTCGAGAAGCCCTGCGCGAGCGCCACGTCGTGGATGTTCACGAGCGCGGGCCGCTCGCGCTCGGCCGCGAGCGAGCCGATGAGGCGCATGATCTGGCGCGCCGTCTTCGGGTCGAGGCTCGCCGTGGGCTCGTCCACGAGCAGGATGTCCGGGTCCTGCATGAGCGCCCGCCCGATCCCCACGCGCTGGCGCTGCCCGCCCGACAGCGCGTCGGCGCGCGAGTCCTGCAGGCCGGCGAGGCCCACGCGGTCGAGCATCGCGAAGGCGTTGGCGATGTCCCGGGGGGGATAGCGCCGCAGGAACGAGGCGAGGAAGCCCACCGAGCCCAGCCGCCCCGACAGGAGGTTCTCCATCACCGTCAGGCGGTCGACCAGGTTGAACTCCTGGAAGATCATGCCGATTCGCCGGCGCGCCTGGCGCAGCTGCGCCGGGGGCAGCCCCACGATCTCGGTGGCGCCCAGCCGGACGCTGCCCGAGGTGGGCTCGACCAGCCGGTTGATGCATCGGATGAGCGTGCTCTTGCCGGCCCCGGAGGAGCCGATGACCGCGATGACCTCCGGACGCTCGATCGTGAAGCTCACCGCGTCGAGAGCGCGCGCGCCGCCGGGATAGACCTTGGTGAGCTTGTCGATCGCAAGCAGCGGCGGCTTGGCGCCGGCGGGGGCGGCCGCCACGGGCCTACTCCGCCTTCTTGCCGAGCTTGGAGAGCCCTTCCTGCGTGTAGGTGACGCCCTGCGCCTGCTGGATCGTGCGCACGTCGCGCCAGCCGTCCTTGTAGTTGACCGGGGCGAAGCGCTCGGTGTCCTTGAACTCCTTGGCGAGCGCCGACTTCTTGAAGTCGAAGCCCAGGAAGGCCTCGCGGATCTTCGCCTTGAGCTCGGGCGTGAGGTTGTGCGCGACGCCGTAGGCCGTGCGCGGGAAGGGCGCCGACTCGTAGACCACGCGGATGTCGCTCGCCTTGAACATGCCGCGCGCCTGCATGCGGTCGACGACCGAGGAGGCGACGGGCGCGGCGTCGTAGTCCTTGTTCACCACCCCCATGATCGAGTTGTCGTGCTTGCCGGAGTAGAGGACCTCGTAGTCCTTGCCGGGCACCACCCCCAGGGCGCCGAACAGGGCGCGCGGCGCCGTGTCGCCGGAATTGGACGACGGAGAGACGTGGGCCACTCGCTTGCCCTTGAGGTCCGCCACCGACTTGATGGCGCTGTCCTTGTGGGTGATGAGGCGCAGCGTGTAGCCGATGCTTCCGTCCGGGGCCGCCATGCCCGCGACCGGCACGAAGCCGGCGAGGTTCACGGCGTAGGGCGTGGGCCCCGCCGCGACACCCGCGATGTGCAGGCGCCCGGAACGCATGGCCTCGACCTGGGCGGCGTACGACTCCGCCGGGTACCAGCGCACGCGCTTGCCGGTGACCCGGGAAAGGTGCGCCATGAAGTCGGCGAAGACGTTCTCGTAGACCGCGGGATCCTCGACCGGCGTGTAGGAGAACACGAGCGTGGCGGGGTCCTGCCACGCCTTCGGGTCCTTGGGCTGGTCGGCCACCAGGTCGCCGTCCTCGTCGCAGTAGCGGGCGTCGAGCAGCCCCCGGTTCGAGCACGTTGCCTGGGCGAGCGCGCTGGCGCTCCAGGAGGTGGCGAGAAGGATGGCTGCGGTGGCCAGGACGGCCTTGCCGGTCGCTTTCATGGTCGGGACTTCCCCCTGTTGGTTTCCGAAGGACGCCGCCCCTTGCCGCGTCTCACGGAAATGTTACACCACGACTCGACGCCGCCTGGTCCCAGGCCTCAGGCGTTGCCCGGCTCGCGTCCGGCGCCGCCGGACGGCGGATTCTCTCCGCCGCCGCCTCGATTGCGGTTGCGGTTGCGATGGCGGCGGTTGCGGCCCGGCTTGCCTTTGCCGCCGGCCGCGGGGCCCTGGCCCTGCGCGGCGGCCTTCGGCTGGGCCGGACCGACTGCACCCGGTTGGCCCTGCCCCGCCTGCATCCCGCCCTGGCCCTGGCCGCCCTTCGAGCGGCGACGCTTGCCGCGGCCCTGGCGTTGCTGTCCCTGGCCTTCCGCCGCGCCCTCGCCACGATTCGGCGTCGGCCCGAATCCGGGCTGCGCTCCCGCGGGCTTCGCCCCGCGGCGCTTGCCGCGCCGCTTCTTGCCGCCGGGGCCGGCCGCGGGTGCCGCGCCCGGTCCGCGCGGCGCGTGGTGGCCGCGATGCCCCGCGGGCAGCCCCATCGCGCCGGTGGCGCGGTTGAATCCGGGCAGGCGGTCGAAGTCGGGCTGGCGGTCGTCGTCCTCCTCGATCTCGGCGGGCGGCTCGTGCGGCTTCCAGCCCTCCAGCAGGTGCGCGGGCTGCAGCTCGTCCTCGACCTCGTCGCTCTCGTCCCACTCGTCGGCCGCCTGCAGCTCCTCGCCCGGAGGCGCCACGTTGCCGGGCGAGAAGTCGTCCTCGTCCTCCTCCTCGCCCTCGGCGGCCGGCTCGGCCTCGTTCATGCCGGCGAACTCCATGAGCTTGAGCACGTCGGCCTCCGCCATGTCGCGCACCATGCCGCGCTTGAGGAAGGAAGGAAGTTCCACGGGGCCGTAACGCACGCGCATGAGGCGGCTCACCATGAGGCCCACGGCCTCGAACATGCGCCGCACCTCGCGGTTCTTCCCTTCCTTGAGGACCACGTGGTACCAGTGGTTGGAGCCCTCGCCGCCCTTGTCCACGAGGCGGTCGAAGCGGCACTTCTCGCCGTCGATCTCCACGCCCTCCTGGGTGAGGAGCTGCACCTGCTCCGGCGCGAGCGTGCCCATGAGGCGCACGGCGTACTCGCGCTCGACCTCGTAGCGCGGGTGCATCAGGCGGTTGGCGAGCTCGCCGTTGGTCGTGAAGATGAGCAGCCCGCTGGTATTGAAGTCGAGGCGCCCGATCGACACCCAGCGCGCGTTGTTCACCTTGGGCAGCTTCGCGAAGACGGTCGGGCGGCCTTCCGGGTCGTCGCGCGTGCAGATCTCGCCCTCGGGCTTGTGGTAGAGCACCACGCGCGGCAACTGCGCGCCGAAGCGCAG
>JAHCLE010000156.1 GCA_026125445.1 Burkholderiales bacterium | reverse complement strand
CGCCGTGGTGGTGTGCAGCAGGCGCGCGGCCTCCGCGGGGTGCGGGGTGAGGATGGTGGGGCCGCGGCGATTGTTCATCAGCGCGTCGCGCATGACGTGGTGCACGGCGATGGCGTTGATCGCGTCGGCGTCGATCACCACCGGCTTGGGCAGCGACATCAGCGCCGGCAGCGTGTGGCGCTCGAAGGCCGAGGGCGAGGTCTCGCTCGGCGAATGGCCCGCGCCCGGCCCCACCACGAGGACGTCGGCGGCGATCGTGTCGTCCACGCTGCGCAGCATCAGCTCGGGGTGGACGGGATCGAAGGACGGCGCCTCCGGCGAGAGCAGGCCGACGTAGACCTTTCCGGCGCCGGCGAGCAGCCCCGCGCGGGCCGCGAGGATGGCCGCGCCCGTCATGCCCTTGCCGCCGCCCACCACGCCCAGCGTCCCGAAGGAGCCCTTGTGGGTGTTGCGCGCGCGCGGCCGGAGGATCCCCGCAAGCGACTGCGCGGTGAGCAGGCTCCCGGGCCACCCGTGGAGGAGCGAGGGGTCGATGCCCAGGTCGTCCACGACGATCTCGCCCGTGTGGTCGAGGGCGTCTCCCGTGTACAGGCCCACCTTGCGGGCGATGAAGGTGATCGTGCGGGTCGCGCGCACCGCGACGGCGTGCACCGCGCCGGTGTCGCTCGCGATGCCGCTGGGCACGTCGATCGAGAGCACGGGCGCGCCGCAGGCGTTGATGCGCTGCACGGCCAGGCCGAGCTTGCCGAGGACGTCGCGCGCGAGGCCGATGCCCAGCAGGCCGTCCACCACGAGGGCCGGGCGCATCCCCTCGGGCCAGTCCTGGACGATGGCGCCGCCGCCGGCCGCGAAGCGCTCGCGGGCCTGCTTCGCCTCGGGGGCCTTGGGCGGGGTGCCAGTCACGTCGAACACGGTGACGCGGTGGAAGCTTTCGCGCAGGTGCTCGGCCGCCACCCAGGCGTCGCCGCCGTTGTTGCCCGGGCCGGCGACGACGAGGATGGGCGCGCCCGTGTCGGCGGCCATGGCGCGGGCGGCCTCCGCCACCGCGCGCCCGGCGCGCTGCATGAGGGTGGGGCCCGCGAGCCCGGCCGCCGCGCGCTCCTCGAGGGCCCGGATCTCGGCGGTGGCGAGGAGGGCGGGGGCGCTCACAGGACGGTGGTGCGCGGGTCGAGGACGGTGTCGGCCGCCTGGGGCAGCGTCTCCGGCCAGTCGGAGGAATAGTGCAGGCCGCGGCTCTCCTTGCGCTTGAGCGCGGAGCGCACGATGAGCTCTGCGGTGACCACGAGGTTGCGCAGCTCGATCAAGTCGTTGGAGACGCGGAAGTTGGAGTAGAACTCGTCGATCTCGCCCTGCAGCAGGTCGATGCGGTGCAGCGCCCGCTCCAGGCGCTTGTTGGTGCGCACGATGCCCACGTAGCCCCACATGCTGCGGCGCAGCTCGTCCCAGTTGTGGGCGATGACCACTTCCTCGTCGGCGTCGGTGACGCGGCTCTCGTCCCACGCCGGCAGGGCCGGCACGGCCACGGCGTCTGCGGCGAGGATGTCGGCGGTGGCCGATTCCGAGAACACGAGGCACTCCAGCAGCGAGTTGGAGGCCAGGCGGTTGGCCCCGTGCAGCCCCGTGCAGGCCACTTCGCCCAGGGCGTAGAGGCCGCCCACGCGCGTGCGCCCGGCGAGGTCCACCTGCAGGCCTCCGCAGGAATAGTGGGCCGCGGGCACGACCGGGATGGGCTCCTTCGCGATGTCGATCCCGAAGCCCAGGCACTTGGCGTGGATGTTGGGGAAGTGGCCTTTGACGAACTCCTCGCCCTTGTGCGAGATGTCGAGGTAGACGCAGTCCAGGCCGCGCTTCTTCATCTCGAAGTCGATGGCGCGGGCCACCACGTCGCGCGGGGCCAGCTCGCCGCGCGGGTCGTGCTTCGGCATGAAGCGCTCGCCGGTGGGCAGCTTCAGGAGCCCGCCCTCGCCGCGCACCGCCTCCGAGATGAGGAAGCTCTTGGCGTGCGGGTGGTAGAGGCAGGTGGGGTGGAACTGGATGAACTCCATGTTGGCCACCGCGCAGCCGGCGCGCCAGCCCATGGCGATGCCGTCGCCCGTGGCCGTGTCGGGGTTCGTGGTGTAGAGGTAGACCTTGCCCGCGCCGCCGGAGGCGAGGATGGTCGAGCGCGCGCCCAGGGTGCGCACCCGGCCGGCCTTGATGTCCAGGACGTAGGCCCCGTAGCAGCGGTTGTCGGCCAGGCCGAGCTTCCTGCCGGTGACGAGGTCGATGGCGATGTGCCACTCGAGGATCTCGATGTTGGGGTGGCCCTTCACCAGCTCGACGAGGGTGCGCTGCACGGCATTGCCGGTGGCGTCGGCGGCGTGCACGATGCGGCGGTGGCTGTGGCCGCCCTCGCGGTGCAGGTGCAGCTCCTCGTTGCCGCCGGACTCCCGGGTGAAGGGAACGCCCTGGTTCACGAGCCATTCGATGGCGGAGCGGCCGCGCTCGACCACGAAGCGCACCGTGTCGTCGTGGCAGAGCCCGGCGCCGGCCACGTGGGTGTCGCGGACGTGGTTCTCGATCGAGTCGGTGCTGTCCAGGACGGCGGCGATGCCCCCCTGGGCGTAGGCGGAGGCGCCTTCGAGAAGCTCGTGCTTGGTCACCAGGGCGACCTTGCGGTGGGGGGCGATGCGAAGGGCGGCGGAGAGGCCGGCCAGTCCGCTGCCGATGACCAAGACGTCGTAGGTGCTCAAGGAGGGTTCCTGGGGGTGGGGCTTCCCCCCGCAACCGGAACTAATTGCCGGGCGGGGAGTCTGTTGGCCATAGTCGCGGAAATGCGCACGGCAAGGTGATGAAAAACCTGACGTTTATAATACCGCAGGAAACCGGCAAACCCTTCGTCGCCCCGGCCACATCGGCCCCGGCCCCGGGGATGGCCGCCGGCACGACAAGACACCCCCTTCAGGGACGGATGAGCGACAGGGAAATCGACCAGCAACTGGTCGAGCGCGCCCAGCGAGGCGAAAAGCGGGCCTTCGAGCTGCTGGTCATCAAGTACCAGCGCAAGCTCGAGCGGCTGCTTTCGCGCATCATTCGCGATCCCGGCGAGATCGAGGACGTCGCCCAGGAGGCGTTCGTGAAGGCCTACCGCGCGCTCCCCAACTTCCGGGGGGACAGCGCCTTCTACACCTGGCTCTACCGCATCGGCATCAACACGGCCAAGAACTACCTGGTGGCCCAGGGGCGGCGCGCGCCCACCTCCACGGAGTACGACAGCGAGGAGGCCGAGGGCTTCGACGACGCCGCGGGCCTGCGCGACATCAACACGCCCGAGAACGTGCTGATGTCCAAGCAGATCGGGAAGACGGTCAACGACGCGATCGACGCCCTTCCCGAGGAGCTGCGCACCGCGATCACGCTGCGCGAGATCGACGGCCTGTCGTACGAGGAGATCGCGAAGATCATGGATTGCCCGATCGGCACCGTCCGGTCGCGCATCTTCCGGGCCCGCGAGGCGGTGGCCGAGAAGCTCCGCCCGCAGCTCGGGACGACGAAGGACCAAAGATGGTAAGAACAGGCAGCAGGGCGGCAACATACACCGGGTCGAAGGCCGCCAAGGGCCGCATCCGGGACACTCTTGGGGTTGGATCATGACGCAGGAACTCTCTTCTCTGATGGACGGCGAGCTCGAGGCCGACGAGGCCCGTCGGGCCATTCGCGGCTGTTGCGGCAGCGAGGCGCTGAAGGACACGTGGCAGACCTACCACCTGATCGGCGACGCGATGCGGGGCGAATCCCCGTGCCGCGGCGCGGCGACCCGGCGGATCATGGAAGCCCTCGAACGCGAGCCCACCGTGCTCGCCCCGCGCCTTCGCCTGGGCGCCAGCGCCGGGCGCATCGCCTTCGCGGCGGCCGCCTCCGTGGCCACCGTGGCCGTGGTGGGCTGGATCGGCATGCAGGACCGGGCGCCCGCCGACGGGCCGGCCCTGGCCCGTTCGGACGCGCCGGCGGCGCAGCCGGTCGCCGTGGCCAACGTGGTGCCGCTTCGCAACATGAACGACTACGTCGTGTATCACCGGCAGATGCCCAACGCCGAGTTCTACCGGCCTGCTTCCAACCAGGCCGTGGGCGGTCGATGAGGCGCCTGGCGGCGGCGCTGCCCGCCCTGGTCCTGCTGGCGAGCGGCCCCTCGGCCGCCGAAACCGGCATCGACCCGATCACCTGGCTGCAGCGCGCCGCGGCCTCCGCGCGCCAGGCGACCTACTCCGGGACGATCATGCACGTCCAGGGCGAGCGCAGCTCCACCTCCCGCATCACGCACCTCGTGGTCGCCGGCATCGAGCAGGAGAAGATCGAGTCGCTCGACGGGCCCCGGCGCGAGGTCGTGCGCCGCGGCAACGAGATGCAGTGCTTCTTCCCCGACGCGAAGACCGTGCGCATCGACCGGCGCGTCACCGCGCGCTTCTTCCCCTCGCTCTTCTCCGGGCCCGTGGAGGCGATCGCCGAGGGATACCACCTCAAGCTCGGCGCGGTGGAGCGCGTGGCGGGGCTCGACTGCCAGTGGATCCACCTCGATCCCAAGGACGCGCTGCGCTACGCCCAGCGCCTTTGCGCCGAGTTGGGCTCGGGACTGCTGCTGCGGGCCACGACGCTCAACGCGCGCAACCAGGTCCTCGAGCAGTACGGGTTCATCGACGTGCGCCTCGGCGGCGACGTCTCGAAGCGCGACCTGCGCAGCACCTTCCAGGCGCAGAGCAAGGACTGGCGCCGCGACGAGCAGCCCAGCGTGGAGCAGGCGGCCGGCGCCACCGGCTGGGCCGTCGCGCAGTTGCCGCCGGGATTCCGGGTGGTGGGCGAGATGCAGCGCGCGATGCCCAACCGGCCCGCGCCGGTCACCCAGCTCGTGCTCTCCGACGGGTTCGCCAGCATGAGCGTCTTCATCGAGCCCGTGACCGCCCCGCCGCCCGTGAACGAGGCCGCCAGCCAGTCCGGCGAGCGGCGTGGCGGCCCTCGCCTGACCGAGGCCATCAGCCAGGAAGGCACGCTCTCCGTCTATGCCCGCCCGGCGGGCGAACACCTCATCACGGTGCTGGGCGAGGTCCCGCCCGCCGCCGCGCAGCAAGTGGGACGAAGCGTCGGCCGCCCCGCGGCTCGCTGAACGCCCGGTTCCAGGACTCCCGAGATAAAGAAGGCCACTCCATGCAGATCGTGAAAGCATTCCTCCTGGGCGCCGCGCTCGCGCTCGGCATCGCCTCGCAGGCCCAGGCCCAGGGCCCCGCGGCCCTGCCCAACTTCGCCGACCTGGTCGAGAAGCACGGGCCGGCCGTGGTGAACATCCGCACCGAGGCGCGGGCGCAGCGCACGCAGATCCCGGGGCTCTCGGAAGACGACCCGATGTTCGAGTTCTTCCGCCGCTTCATGCCGCCGGACCAGCGAAACGCCCCGCGCGGCCGCAACGACAAGAACGACAAGGAAGACCGCCGCGGGCCCCTGCGTCCCTTCGGACTGGGCTCGGGCTTCGTGATCTCCGCCGACGGCTACATCGTGACCAACGCGCACGTGATCGACAACGCCGAGGCGATCTACGTGCGCTTCACCGACAAGCGCGAGATGAAGGCCAGGGTGATCGGCGCCGACAAGCGCTCCGACGTGGCGCTGGTGAAGGTCGAGGCCGCGGGCCTGCCGTTCCTCAGGCTGGGCGACTCCACCAACATGCGCGTGGGCGAATGGGTCGTCGCCATCGGCTCCCCGTTCGGCTTCGCCAACTCCGTGACCGCGGGCATCCTCTCGGCCAAGAGCCGCGACCTGCCGGCCGACTCCACCGCGAGCGACGCCGTGCCCTTCCTGCAGACCGACGTGGCGGTGAACCCCGGCAACTCGGGCGGTCCGCTCTTCAACCTGAAGGGCGAGGTGGTCGGCATCAACTCGCAGATCTTCTCGCGCACGGGCAGCTACGCGGGCATCTCCTTCGCCATCCCCATCGACTACGCCGCCAACGTGATCGACCAGCTCAAGAAGACGGGCAAGGTCACGCG
>JAHCLE010000155.1 GCA_026125445.1 Burkholderiales bacterium | reverse complement strand
CGTGACGGCGGACGGCCTGCGCTACCGCGAGGGCGCGGTGGCCGGGGAGAAGATCAAGCTCTTCTTCAACGACCTGGTGCGCGCGGACCTCGGCGAGAGGAACATCGAGGACCTGCCGATCCCCCTCACCCTCATCGCCACCGACATCGGCACGGGCGAGCGCGTGCCGATGCGCGACGGCAACCTCACCTCCGCGATGCGCGCCAGCATGTCCGTCCCGGGTGCCATCGCCCCGGTGGTGAGGAACGGCCGCAAGCTCGTGGACGGCGGGCTGGTGGACAACGTGCCCGTCCAGGAGGTCCGCGACCGTTGCGGGGCCGAAGTCGTCATCGCGGTGAACGTCGGCTCGCCGCTCATGAAGCCCGACGACGTGACGGGCGTGGTGAGCGTGGTGGGGCAGATGGTGAACCTGCTCGCCGAGCAGAACGTCGCCAAGTCGCTCTCGCTCCTCAAGCCCACCGACATCTACATGCGGCCGGAGCTGGGCGACATCACGGCCGCGAGCTTCACGCGCCAGATCGAGGCGGCGGGCATCGGACGGCAGACGGCGCTCGCGCAGGCCGAGAAGCTGCGCCGCCTCTCGGTCTCGCCCGAGGAGTTCAAGGCCTGGCGCGGCCGCGTGCGCCTGTCGCCGCCGCCGCAGCCGCCCGTGGTCGACCAGGTGCGCATCGCCGAGACGCGATTCATCAACCCGGAGGAGCTGCGCGCCAGCATCGAGCAGAAGGAGGGCGAGCCCCTCGATTCCCGGACGCTCGCCAAGGACCTCGTCCTCATCTACAGCCGCGGCGACCTGCAGAGCCTGGACTACTCCGTGCTGCGGGAGCGCGAGAAGAACATCCTGAAGCTCACGCCCCTGGAGAAGGCCTGGGGCCCGGACTACCTGCGCTTCGGCATCAACCTCGCCTCGGACTTCCGCTCGGAGTCGCCCTACAACATCCGCGCGTTGTACCGCAAGACCTGGATGAACGCCTTCGGCGGGGAGTGGCTCACGGCCGCCCAGCTGGGCAGCGACCAGGGCGTTTTCACGGAGTTCTACCAGCCGCTGGACTACCGGCAGCACTTCTTCGCGCGGCCCTACGCCTCGGTGGCCCAGAGCAAGGTGGGGCTCTACTTCGACGGCGACCGCCTGGCCGAGTACCGCGTGCGGGAATCCCGGCTGGGCCTGGAGGCCGGCGCCAACCTCGGCGTCTACGGCCAGGCCAAGGCGGGCTGGCGCGAGCGCTGGATCCGCACCAGCCTGGACACCGGGCCGACGATCCTTCCCGACGCGAAGGAGGACGTGGGCGGACTCACGGCCAACGTGGCGCTCGACACCCAGGACTTCGCCTTCTTCCCGACCAAGGGCTACCAGGCCGACCTCAACTACTTCGACGCGCAACGCGTCTCCGGCGGCCGCGGCAAGTACGGCCGCGTGGACGCTCGCCTGCAGGGCGCGTGGTCGCCCGGCGACCTCATCTTCCTGGCCGGCGTGGAAGGCGGCACGTCCACCTACGGCGAACTGCCGCTGGCGGATGCCTTCTACCTCGGGGGGCGGGCGCGCCTGTCGGCCTACGCGCCGGGTCAGATCATCGGGACCGACGCCTACGGGCTCGCCACGGTGCAGGCGCAGTACCGGCTCACCAAGCCCATGCCGGTCCTGGGGCTGTCGCTGCTCGCGGGCGTCTCCTACGAGGCGGGCTACATGAAGAACCCGATCACCGAGCCCACCCTCACGGGGGCGCTCAACTCCTACGGCGTGTACCTCGCCTCCAACACGATCCTGGGGCCGCTCTACTTCGGCTACGCCTGGACCAAGGACCGGCAGGGGCGCTTCTACTTCTTCATCGGCACGCCGTGACGATGCAGGCCGGAGCGCCTGCGCCCCGGCCCGCGCCTCAGTCGACCAGCGGCACGGCGACGGCCGCGTCGAAGCGGAAGAGGGCGCCGATCTTCGTCTCGATCTGCAGGTAGCGCGCCGCCTTCACGCCGGGCAGCACCTTGGCCACCTTGTCGAAGCAGGACTTGCGCGCCTTGGCCTCCGCGGCCTCGCCTTCCAGGACCTCGCCGACGATGCGCTTCGCGTTCGCGTCGGTCATCTTGTCGCCGGCGCTCACGTAGTCCGTCATCGCGCGGTTCACCTTCGCGTGCGAGGCGTCGAGGGACTTGCGGCACTCCTCGTAGACGGGCCAGAAGGCCTTGGCCTCGGCCTCGGTGAGCGGGAGGTTCTTCGCGACGAGCGCCTTGCGGTCGGTGCGGGCCTGCTCGCGCAGCTTGGCGAGGCGCGCGGGATCGGCCTGGCTCGCGTTGGCGGGCGTGCCGGCGGCGGGCTGCTGCGCGGCGGCAGTGAGCGGGAACGCGAGCGCGACGGCGCAGGCGAGGGCCTGGAGCGGCTTCTTCATGATGGCGGGGTCCGGTGGGGTGAAAGCGCGGATTTTACACCGGCGCCCCCGCCGCGCCGTTCAGCCGGGCAGGGCGGCTCCGCACTTCCAGCACAGGTCGAAGGCCGGGGGATTGTCCTCCCCGCAGGCGGGGCAGCGCCTCGGGGGGCCGGAGCCCTGGGCCCGGAACTCCTCGAGGGCGCGGCGGGCGCGCTCCTCGTCGCGGGGCTCCTCGAGCCAGAGCTGCGGCGCGGCGGCGTCCACGGGGATCTCCCCGAGCGCGCCCGCGGCGTTCGCGTTGAGCACGCGCACCCGGACCCCGCGCTGTGCGAGCCATCCCGCGAGGATGTGCGCCTCGGGGAGGTTCGCGGCGTTGCAGAGGCGCTTCAGTAGACGCGGCGCACGAGCTGGGCCTCGTGCAGCATCGTGGTGGCGATCTCCTCGATGCTCTTGGTGGTCGAGTCGAGGAACGGGATGTCGGCCTGGCGCATGAGCTTCTCGGCCGCGGCCACCTCGTAGCGGCAGTTGTCGAGCGAGGCGTACTTCGAGTCCGGGCGGCGCTCCCGGCGGATCTGGTGCAGGCGCTCGGGCTGGATGGTGAGGCCCCAGACCTTCTCCTTGAGCGGGATGAGCGAGGGCGGCAGGCGGTTGGCCTCCAGGTCCTCGGGGATGAGCGGGTAGTTGGCCGCCTTGATGCCGAACTGCATGGCCATGTAGAGCGAGGTCGGCGTCTTGCCGCTCCGCGAGACGCCCACGAGGACGAGGTCCGCCTCCTCGAGACCGCGGTGGGTCACGCCGTCGTCGTGCGAGAGCGTGTAGTTGATGGCCTCGATGCGGTGGTTGTAGTCCTTGGCGTTGCCGGCGCTGTGGCTCTTGCCCACGGCGTGCATGGACTTCTGCCCCAGCTCCTGCTCGAGGGGGACGATGAACTTCTCGAAGACGTCGAGCACCAGGCCGTCGACCTTGTCGATCTCGGCGCGCACGGCGTCGTTCACGAGCGAGCTGAAGACCAGCGGGCGCTTGCCGGAGTCGCGGTGCGCCGAGTTGATCTGGGCGACCGCCTCGCGGGCCTTGTCGGCCGAGTCGATGAAGGGCAGCGTGACGCGCACGAAGTCGATGGCGTCGAACTGCGAGATGAGGGAGGAGCCGAGGGCCTCGACGGTGAGGCCCGTGCGGTCGGAGACGAAGAAGACGCGGCGGCGCTGGGGCATGGGTGGTTTCCGGGATCGGTGGAATCGGGCTCGGGGCAGCCGGTGCGGGGCTGTCCACCCGCCAGTTTGATGCAGCGCAGCATCCCCCGCAAGCCTCCGATATAATTGCAAATTCCGAACCGCCCGTCACCACGATCCCCGCGAGCGAGCATGGCCAACGCCTACGTACTCCCCCTCGAAGAGCTCCGCATGGCCGACGTGGCGTCGGTCGGCGGCAAGAATTCCTCCCTCGGCGAACTCATCAGCCAGCTCTCCGCGGCCGGCGTGCGCGTGCCGGGGGGTTTCGCCACCACGGCGCAGGCCTTCACCGACTTCCTGCAGGCGGGCGGCCTCAAGGCGAGGATCGACGCGGCCCTGGCCGGCCTCGACGTGAACGACGTGGGGCTGCTCGCCAAGACCGGCGCGGAGATCCGCCAATGGGTCGTGAGCGCCCCGTTCCAGCCCGAGCTCGAGCGCCAGATCCGCGAGGCCTACGCGCGGGTGGCGGGCGACGTAGGTTCGCCCCATCAGGATGGGGACCCCCGGGCGAGCTTCGCGGTGCGCTCCTCCGCGACCGCCGAGGACCTGCCCGACGCCTCATTCGCGGGCCAGCAGGAGACCTTCCTCAACATCCGCGGCATCGACAACGTGCTCGACGCCGTGAAGCAGGTCTTCGCCTCGCTCTACAACGACCGCGCCATCGCCTACCGCGTGCACAAGGGCTTCGCGCACGCCGACGTGGCCCTCTCCGCGGGCGTGCAGCGCATGGTGCGCTCCGACACGGGTGCGGCCGGCGTCGTCTTCACCCTCGACACCGAATCCGGCTTCCGCGACGTGGTGTTCGTGACCTCGAGCTACGGCCTGGGCGAGATGGTGGTGCAGGGCGCCGTGAACCCCGACGAGTTCTACGTCTCCAAGCCGTGCCTGGCCGCCGGCCGCCCCGCGATCCTGCGCCGCGGCCTGGGCGGCAAGGCCATCAAGCTCGTGTTCACCACCGAGGCCAAGGCGCACAAGTCGGTCGTGCAGCGCGATGTCGAGCCCGCCGAGCGCGACCGCTTCTCCCTCGCGGACGCCGAGGTCGAGGAGCTCGCGCGCTACGCCGTGGCGATCGAGAAGCACTACGGCCGGCCCATGGACATCGAGTGGGGCAAGGACGGCACGGACGGAAAGATCTACATCCTGCAGGCCCGCCCCGAGACGGTGAAGAGCCAGGAGAAGCGCAAGGACCACCTCACGCGCTACCGCCTCGGCAAGCGCGGCGAGGTGCTCGCCTCGGGCCGCGCCATCGGCTCCAAGATCGGGCAGGGCCGGGTGCGCGTCATCAAGGACGTGGCCGAGATCGCGCGCGTGCAGGATGGCGACGTGCTCGTGACGGACATGACCGACCCGAACTGGGAGCCGGTGATGAAGCGGGCCTCGGCCATCGTCACCAACCGGGGCGGGCGCACCTGCCACGCGGCCATCATCGCCCGCGAGCTTGGCGTGCCGGCCGTGGTCGGCTGCGAGAACGCCACGCGCGTGCTGCGCGACGGCGAGGAGGTCACGGTCTCCTGCGCCGAGGGCGACACGGGCTTCATCTACGCCGGCAAGCTCGACTTCGAGGTCGTGGACGTCTCGCTCGACCGGATGCCGAAGATCCCGGTCAAGCTCGCGATGAACGTGGGCAACCCGCAGCTCGCCTTCGACTTCTGCCAGCTGCCCAACGAGGGCGTGGGCCTCGCGCGCCTCGAGTTCATCATCTCCAACACCATCGGCATCCACCCCAAGGCCTGCCTCGAGTACGACCGCCTCGCGCCGGAGCTCAAGGCGCAGGTTGCGCGCCAGGCCCGCGGCTACGAGAGCCCGAGGCGCTTCTACGTCGAGAAGATCGTCGAGGGCGTGGCCACCATCGCCGCGGCCTTCTGGCCCAAGAAGGTGATCGTGCGCCTGTCGGACTTCAAGTCGAACGAGTACAGGAACCTCATCGGGGGCGCGCAGTACGAGCCGCAGGAGGAGAACCCGATGCTGGGCTTCCGCGGCGCCTCGCGCTACGTCGCGCGCAGCTTCCGCGACTGCTTCCGGCTCGAGTGCGAGGCGATGCGCAAGGTGCGCGACGACATGGGGCTCACCAACGTCGAGATCATGATCCCGTTCGTGAGGACGCTCAAGGAGGCCGAGCAGGTCCACGCCATCCTCAAGGACAACGGCCTGGAGCGCGGCAAGAACGGGCTCAAGGTCGTGATGATGTGCGAGATCCCCTCCAACGCCATCCTCGCCGACGAGTTCCTCAGGCACTTCGACGGCTTCTCCATCGGCTCCAACGACATGACGCAGCTCACCCTGGCGCTGGACCGCGACTCCGGGCTCGTGATGGACTCCTTCGACGAGCGCGACGCGGCCGTCAAGCGCATGCTCTCGCTCGCCATCCAGGCCTGCCGCAAGCAGGGCAAGTACGTGGGCATCTGCGGGCAGGGTCCCAGCGACTACCCGGACCTCGCCGAGTGGCTCATGGCCGAGGGCATCGAGTCGATGTCGCTCAACCCGGACACGGTCGTCGAGACCTGGCTGCACCTCGCCAAGGCCGGCGACAGGGTCGCTTCCGGCGCCTCATGACGGCCTGGCGCTTCGCGCCCTTCGACGAGCTCGGCGCGCGCGAGGTCCACGACATCCTCCAGGCGAGGTC
>JAHCLE010000154.1 GCA_026125445.1 Burkholderiales bacterium | reverse complement strand
AGCAAGGACGTGGACGATCTGGCCCGCCAGGTTTCCGAATTGAACGAGAGCGTGCGCGCCCTGATGGGCGGCGGCGCCAAGCGCGCCCGCAAGGCGCCCACCCGCAAGACCCGCGCGCGCAAGGTCGCGCGGCGCAGCGCGAAGTGACGCGGGGAGGGCCTGCGCCCTCCCCCGCTTGAGGCTCCTCCTCCATCCTTGTCCGCGCCCCGGCCTGCTCCGGGGACCGAAGGATGTTCAAGGCCCGTGGAATGTTCCGCGGGCCTTTTTTTATTCCCGCGTGACGCGCTCCACGAGCTTCACGTAGGCCTTCATCGCGTCCTCCGCGCCCATCCCCTTGAGCTTGGCCCAGGCCTCGTACTTGGCGCGGTTCACGAAGTCGGTGAAGCCGGGCTTGTCGCCCTTCACGTCCCCCTCGGTGGCCTGCTTGTAGTGCGCGTAGAGCTTGAGCTTGAGGTCGCTGCCGGGGTCCTTCTTCGCCTTCAGGACCGCCGCGGCCGCCGCCTCGAATTTCTTCTTCGCATCCGACATCTCGCCTCTCCTCGTCCCATGTCCGCTTCCGGGTGGTGCTAAAGTTAGCCGAAACCCCCGGCCCGCCGCAACGACGCGCGCGCCGGAATCGAGGAAAGAGGACTTCCCCCCGATGCCCGAGGCCCGCAGGGAACGCATTTCCGGCGTGGACACCGCGTGGCTGCGGATGGACGTGCCGACCAACCTCATGGTGATCGTGGGCGTGCTCATGTTCGAGGGGCGCGTCGAGATCGCGAAGGTGAAGCGCACGCTCGAGAAGCGCTTCCTCGCCTACCGGCGCTTCCGGCAGAAGGCCGTGCAGGACCCGACCGGCGCCTGGTGGGAGGACGACGCGGACTTCGACATCGACTCCCACGTGCACCAGGCGGCGCTTCCCGGCAAGGCGGGCAAGGCCGAGCTCCAGGCCTTCGTGAGCGACCTCGCCTCCACGCCGCTGGACGCCACCAAGCCGCTCTGGCAGTTCCATCTCGTCGACCGCTACGACGGCGGCAGCGCCCTCGTCATGCGCATCCACCACTGCTACGCCGACGGCATCGCGCTCGTCCAGGTGATGCTGTCGATGACGGAGAAGACGGCGAAGGCGAGCCTCGCCCTGCCGGCGCGCCGTGTCGAGCCGCCCGCGGACCCTGACTCCGATGTCTGGGCGCAGATCCTCAAGCCGGTCGCGGGCGCCCTGGAAGGGGCTTCCCGCGTGGGGCGCAACCTCCTCGACCAGGGACTGGAGATCGCCTCCAAGCCCGAGCTCGCCCAGGAGGCGATCGAGGGCGCGACGCGCAAGGGCATGGACTTCGCCGGCGAGCTCGCGCGCATCGCGCTCATGGGCGCCGACTCGCCCACGCGCTTCAAGGGGCGCCTCGGCGCGAGGAAGCGCGTGGCCTGGGCCCAGCCGCTGCCCCTGGAGGAAGTGAAGGTGATGGGCAAGGCGCTGGGATGCTCGATCAACGACGTGCTCCTCGCCATGGCGACCGGGGCGCTGCGCGGCTACCTGCAGGACAGGGGCGATCCCGTCGACGGCCTGGGCATCCGCGCCATCGTCCCGGTGAACCTGCGCCCGCCGGGGCACGGGCAGGAGCTGGGAAACCAGTTCGGCCTCGTCTTCCTCGACCTGCCCATCGGCCTCGACGATCCCCTCGAGCGCCTCGACGCGATCCGCCGCCACATGCACGAGCTCAAGGGCTCGTACCAGCCGGTCATCGTGCTGGGGCTGCTGCACGTGGTGGGACACGGACCGAAGATCCTGCAGGACCAGGTGGCGGCCGTCCTCGCGCAGAACGCTTCCGCCGTGATGACGAACGTGCCGGGCCCGCAGCACCCGGTGTACTTCGCAGGGCGACGCATCGAGGAGCTCGACTTCTGGGTTCCACAGTCGGGCGGCATCGGGCTGGGCGTGTCCATCCTGTCCTACGACGGCCGCATCCAGTTCGGCCTCATGTCCGACGTGGGGCTCGTGCCCGACCCCGACCGCATCGTCGCGCGCTTCGCCGGCGAGTTCGACAAGCTCATGTGGCTCACGCTCATGTCCCCCTGGGAGGACGAGGGCGCTTCGCCGCCTCCCGCGCCCCCCGCGCCGCCGCCGGCGAGGAAGAAGAAGGCCGCTCGCCCCAAGGCCGGGCCCAGCTCATCCGCTCCGGCCATCAAGGTCCCCAGGCGCTTCCGCGGTCTCTAGGACCGCCCCGCTCCCCGCGTGACGCGATTCGCGCGGCGCGCCCGGTTGTTGCCTTGGAGCGACGTTTCGCGGCGCACGCCACGCGCGCGGTCGCGTGGAATCAAGGACTTGCGGACATGGCATCAAAGTTGCCATGGAGGCGCATCGACCTGCGACTCGCTGGAGGAAAACCGTGCCCGCCTCGTCCACCTTCCGTGCCTGCGGACCCCTCGCGCGACGGATGCTGCGCGCGACGACGTTCTTCGCCGCGCTGCTCGCCGCGTTTCCCGCTCCTGCCCGCGCGACCACGGCCGGGTTGCGGGGCAACCTGCCGCCCACGCTGAGCCTGTCGGTCAAGGGGGCCTCCACTCCGGCCGTCGCTCCCGCGACGCTGACCCTCGATGCGGTCGCGAGCGATCCGGACGGCACCGTGGCCAAGGTCTCGTTCTTTCTCGGCACCGGAAGGGGAAGCTCCAAGACCGTCACCGCGGCTCCCTACCGGGTGACGATCACCGATGTGCCGGCGGGAAAGTACCAGTTTTCCGCCCAGGCCACGGACAACGCGGGCGCCTCCTCGACCTTGGCCACCGCGACGATCGAGGTGAAGGTTGCCGGCACCCCGACGTCGGGCAACAAGCCGCCGGTCGTCCTCCTCCAGGCGCCGGCGCAATATTCCTGGATCGACCAGGGTGCCAGCGTGGCGCTGGCGGCCACCGCCTCCGATCCCGACGGCACGATCGCCCGCGTCGAGTACTTTGCCGGCACGGTCAAGGTGGCCGAGGCGCTGGCTTCGCCGTGGGACGCCACCTGGCAGAGTCCGCTGCCCGGGGCATGGTCCGTCACGGCCGTCGCGACCGACAACCTCGGCGCCAGGACCACCTCCCCCGCGGTGGCCATCTTCGTCGCCGGACCCCCTGCCCCGGTGGACACGAGGACCCGCGACGCCGCGCGCTTCCTCACGCAGGCCACCTTCGGCATGTGGGGAACGGAAGAGATCGATGCACTGAAGGCCGTGGGCTACGAAAACTGGATCCAGAACCAGGTCCAGGGGCGGGGGTTCCAGGCCCGATCCCACGTGCAGTACGTGAACGACCGCAAGGCCGCCGGCGAATCGGCGAGCGAGAAGCGCGCCTACGAGGCCATCTGGCAGCAGTGGCTGACCGAGCCGGGACAGCTTCGCGCCCGGATGTCCTTCGCGCTCTCGGAGATCTTCGTGATCTCCAACGTCGCGCCCGACCTCGACACCTACGCGATGGCGTCCTACATGGACATGCTCAATCGAAACGCCTTCGGCAACTATCGCAAGCTGCTCGAGGACGCCACCCTGCACCCGGCCATGGGCTACTACCTGAACATGATCGGCAGCCGCAAGGCCGACCCGGCGAAGGGCACGCATCCCAACGAGAACTACGCCCGCGAGGTGATGCAGCTCTTCTCCATCGGGCTGTACAAGCTCAACCAGGATGGCAGCCGCGTCCTCGACGCGGCCGGGCAGCCCGTGCCCACCTACGACGAATCCGTCGTGAAGGCGCTCGCGGCGGCCTTCACCGGCTGGAACTTCGCCGGCAACGACACGAGCCAGCCGTCGACCTTCAATCCGCCGAAGGAGAACTGGCTGGACCCCATGGTCCCGTGGGAATCGTGGCACGACACGGGACCGAAGACCCTCTTCGACGGCATCACGCTGCCTGCCGGCCAGGGGGCGCGCAAGGACCTGCAGGACGCGCTCGATGCGATCTTCCGCCACCCGAACGTGGGACCGTTCGTCGGCCGCCAGCTCATCCAGCGCTTCGTGACCTCCAATCCGAGCCCGGCCTACATCGCCCGCGTGGCCGCGGCGTTCGCCAACAACGGCCAGGGCGTCCGCGGCGACCTGCTCGCGGTGATCCGGGCCGTGCTGCTCGACCCGGAAGCGCGCGATCTCAACCGCGCCGCCCAGCCCGGCTGGGGCAAGCAGCGCGAACCCGTCATCCGCTTCGCGAATTTCCTGCGCGCCTTCAAGGCGACGAGCCCGAGCGGGCGCAATCGCATCCATGCCCTGGACGACGCCGACGCGGGACTGAACCAGAGCCCGCTCCTCGCGCCCAGCGTGTTCAATTTCTTCTCTCCCAACTACCGCCATCCCGGGGCGCTCGCCGCCGCGGGCCTGGTCGCGCCGGAGTTCCAGATCACCACGGAGACCAGCATGGTGGGCGGGCTCAATTTCTTCGCGCACCTGGCGAAGAACGGCTACTACGGCAGCGGCGATACGCGGCTCACGATGGACCTGACCGGGCTCGATGCCCTGGCCTCCGACCCCGCAGCCCTCGTGGACCGGCTGAACATCCTGTTCATGAACGGCGCCATGACCCCGGCGACGCGAAACGCCATCGTCGCCGCCGTCTGGCGCCTGCCCGTGCCCAAGACGGGGGACACCTCGGCCATCACCCATCGGGTGAAGGCGGCCCTGACCATGGTGGCCCTCTCCCCCGAGTTCGCCATCCAGAAGTGACACGGAGACAGGACATGAAGACTCGACGCCAATTCCTGAAGCAGCTCGCGGCGGCCTGCGCGGCCACGGCCGGCGCCGGCGCCTGGGGCGACCTGCAGCGAATCGCGGCCGCCGCGACCCTTTCCCCGCCGGTGCCGAAGGCGCTGGGCGAGGACTATCGGGCACTCGTGTGCATCTTCCTTTTCGGCGGGAACGACGGCAACAACATGGTGATTCCGACGAGCCCGACGGAGTACCTGCAGTATTCCACCGGGCGCACGCCGGCGCTCGCCCTGGCCCAGGCGAGCCTGCTTCCCCTAAACGTCTCGAACACCCCGGGGCGCAGCTTCGCCGTGCATCCGTCGATGGCGGGCTTCCGGGACCTGTTCAACGAGGGAAAGGCGGCGATCGTGGCCAACGCGGGACCCCTGCGGGCGCCGACGACCCGCCAGCAGTTCCAGGCCCGCTCGGTGCCCATTCCCCCCGATCTCTACTCCCACAGCGACCAGCAGGCGCAGTGGCAGAGCTCGATCTCCGACGGCGCTCCGCGCACGGGCTGGGGCGGGCGCCTGGGAGACCTGGTGAAGAGCGCCAACGGGACCAACACCAGCGCCACGCTCATCTCCGTGTCGGGGAACAACCTTTTCGAGGTCGGCACGACCCTCTCGTCCTTCAAGGTCTCCCCCGGAAACCTGCTGGGCTTCGACTTCTACAAGGGGGCGTCCGCGACCGACCCGGTCTCGAGGGGCATCTCCGAGATGCTGGCGCTGCCTTCCGTGAACCTCTTCGAAGGCGCGTGGAACGACGTGATCGAGCGCGCGATCCAGAACCAGGAAGTCCTGGCCACCGCCCTCGCGGCGGTGCCGCCGTTCGCGACGGCTTTCCCCGATACCGGGCTGGGCAACCAGATGGAGATGATCGCCCGGCTGCTCGCCGTGCGGCAGGCCCTGGGCCTCAAGCGCCAGGTCTTCTTCGCCTCCCTGGGAGGATTCGACACCCACGGCGACGAGCAGCGCGGGCGCCAGGCGGAGCTGCTGGCCGAGGTGAGCGACGCCATGGCGGCCCTCTACGATGCGACGGTGGAACTCGATTGCGCGGACCTCGTGACGAGCTTCACCGCCTCGGACTTCAACCGCACCTTCCCCTCCAACGGGCGCGGCTCGGATCACGCCTGGGGGAACCACCATCTCGTGGCGGGCGGCGCCGTGCGCGGCGGCGGGATCTACGGCACCTTTCCGACGCTGGTGCGCGGCGGGCCGGACGACACCGGCAGCGGCGGGCTCTGGATACCCACGACCTCGGTCGACCAGTACTCCGCCACCCTCGCGGCCTGGTTCGGTGTCGGTCCCGCAGAGCTCGTCACGATCTTCCCGAACCTCCCAAGGTTCGCGACTCCCAACCTCGGCTTCCTGGGCTGATGGCGGCCCCGAAATGAAACGGGCCGGCGAAAGCCGGCCCGCGTTTCATGCCCCGGCCGGCTGGCGCCGGCACGGACAGCCTTACTTCAGGTGCTTGGAGACCAGCTTGGTCATCTCGAACATCGAGACGGTCTTCTTGCCGCCGAAGAC
>JAHCLE010000153.1 GCA_026125445.1 Burkholderiales bacterium | reverse complement strand
GCCGGCTGGGCGGTGGTGTTCCGCGCGGACGGTGGCGTCGGCGACTGCTCCACGGTGGGCGCGACGCTCACCAACACGGGCACGATCAACGCCGGCGCCGCGCGACTCGTCTGCGCCGAGGTCACGATTCCCGCCACGGCCTCGGCACAGTCGGCGCCCGGCAACTACGACATCGACTTCACGGCGACCTCCGCGCTCAACGCGTCGGTATCGGACGTGAAGCGCGACCGCGTCGTGGTGGCCGCCGTGGCGAGCGTCACGCTCACGCCCAACAACACGCAGCAGACGTTCGCGGGCGGTTCGGTCACCTACACCCACGTGGTGACCAACCTCGGCAACGCCGCGGAGAGCATCACCTTCGCGGCCGGATTCCTCTCCGACTCGCGCTCGGCGCAGGGCTGGACCTCGGTGGCCTACCTCGACGGAAACTCGAACGGCGTGTTCGACCCGGGCGTGGACGACGTGCCGGGCAACCAGATCACCACCGCGACCACCATCCCGCTCGCGGTAAACGCCTCGCGCACGATCTTCGTGCGCGTCTTCGCCCCCGGCAGCGCCGTGGGCGCCGACCCGGCCAACGTGACCACGCTCACCGCGCGCTACAACGCGGGCACGGCCTCGGTCGCGGCGACCGACTCGACCTCCGTCTCCGACGGGCTGGTGCTGCTGAAGGAGCAGCGCACGGTGAACTGCGACGGCACCGCGCCGGGCACCTACACCACGGCGCCCATCCCCGCGGGCCCGGCCACGGCGCCCAGCATGTGCCTGCAGTACCGCATCACCGGCACGAACACCACGGCGGCCAACATCACGAACGTCGTGATCAGCGACGTCATCCCCGCCAACACGAAGCAGGAGAACCTCTGCGGCGCCCCCGCGACGACGCTGGGATCGATCGCCTCGCCGGGCACGGGCAATGCCGGGACGATCGTCGCCACCCACAGCCCGGGAACGCTCACTCCCGCGCAGTCGATCGTCGTGACCTTCTGCGTGCGGATCGACCCATGAGGCCGACGATGTCACTCCACCCGGCGAGCCAGGCCCCATCGATGGCGAACGGGTGACTGGCGGCGGGGTGCGGGCGACCGCACCCGCCTCCTTTTCGATGCCCCCTCGCGAAGGGGCCATCGAAAAGGAAGGAGCCGGAAAGCAAGACGAGCCAATGCCAGACACCTTCGCCACCGTCGCCGCCCGCATCGCCGCGCGCCTCGCCCGCGCGCTGGGCGCGGCCGCGCTCGCGCTCGCGACGTCGGCGCAGGCGGCCCCGCCGGCGGGCACGGTCATCGCGAACACGGCCACGGCGACGGCGACCCAGGGGGTGACGACGTTCGCGCCGACCTCGAACACCGTGAACCTCACGACCAGCGCGCCGTTGGTGGGCGGCTTCGCCTTCGTGCTCTCCGGTTCCACCCATATCGTCTCCACGCCCGGCGCCGTCGTCGACCTTCCGCACGCCCTCAAGAACACGGGCACGGTCGCGGACACCTACACGCTCGCCGCGACCGACCTCGGCGAGGGGTTCGCCTTCGCCTCGATCGCGCTGTACCCGGACGCCAACGGCGACGCAATCGCCGACGGCGCCGTCCCCGTGGCGCTTCCCATCGCGCTCGCGCCGGGGCAGACGTTCCGGTTCGTGGTTCGTGTCACGGTCCCGACCTCGCCCGCGACCTACACCCAGAATTCGGTGAGCGTCCTCGCCACGAGCGCCGGCGGCGCCCGCAGCGCCTCGGCCCTGGACACCGTGAGGCTCACCGATCCGACGGTCGTGCGCGACTGCGCCGGCGCCTCCAAGCAACTGTCGGCGGAGCGCGGGCCCTCGCCGGCGGGTCCCCTCACGGTCACCCTGAGCTACACGTCCTGCGACAAGGCCCGGTCGAAGCTGGTGCTCAAGGATGCGCTGCCGGCGGGCATGCGCTACGTCGCCGGCAGCGGCCGCTGGAGCGGCGCGCCCGGGGTGCCCCTGACCGACGCCATCCTGGGCGACGACTGGCAGGGCAGCGGCATGCGCACGGTCGCCTACGACTTCGGCGTCACCACCGCCGGCACCGTGACAGCCACGATCCGGGACATCCCGGCCGAGACCAGCGGATGGGTGAGCTTCCAGGTCGAGATCGTCGCGGGGCTCGCCAAGGGCACGCGCGTCGACAACGAGGCGAGCTACGTGTTCTACGACGCGCAGGGCAACTACGGTGGCGCGAGTCCCACCAACACGGCGAGCTACCACGTCGTCGACCGCGTCGGCCTGAAGCTCGAGGGCGACCGGATCCCCCTCGCGAACCCCGGCGAGACCGTCGCCTTCCGCAACCGTCTCACCAACCTCGGCGACTCGCCCGACCGCTTCGACGTGAGCCTCTCCGGCTCGACCTTCCCGCCCGGCACCGTGCTTTCGCTCTTCAAGTCCGACGGCGTCACGCCGCTCGCCGACACCGACGGCAACGGGCTTCCGGACACGGGGGAGGTGGCGGCGGGCGGCGAGTACTGGATCGTGGTCCGCGCGGTCCTGCCGGCGACTGCGGTTCCCGGCGAGTACAGGGTGACCAAGACGGCCCGTTCCGCGCGCGTGCCGCTGAGTTCGGCCTCGGCGGACGACGTCCTGCAGACGCTGAGCCGAAAGTGCAAGGTCGAGCTCACGCCCGACAACCAGTCCCGGAGCGGCTACGGGCGGCACGTGACCTACACGCACTACCTCGAGAACAAGGGCAACTGCGAGGAACCGGTGCGCGTCCTCGTGGGCTTCATCGCCGACAGCCTGCCGGGCTGGGTCTCGGCGGCCTACGTCGACAACCCCGTGGCCGGCGGCGCCTCCATTCCCGGCGTTCTCGATGGCACGGACACGCCCGTGAGGGAGGGCTGGACCGCGCTCCTGGGCCCGGGGCAGGGCATTCGCGTCCTCGTCGACGTCTTCGCGCCACCCGGTCCCACGGCGGCCGCTCAGTCCGCCGCGAAGGCGCTGGTCGAGGCCAACCTCACCACGCTCACCATCGACAGCGACTCGGGCGGCTCGCTCAAGGTCGTCGACCGCACCACCATCGACGACCAGGATTCCTCGATCGTGCCGGAAGGCGTGCTGCGCAACTTCACCGACGCGACCTACCGCGTGGCCACCGCGTGGGGCGTCCTCGGTGGCACCGCCTGGCTGCGCGCGGATGCGGGCGCGTGCAACGCCGACCCGACGGTGGCGGAGACGCGCGCGATCGTGATCACCGGGCCCGGCGGCGAGCGCGAGGAGGTCGTGGCCACGGAGACGGGCCCCGACACGGGAATCTTCCTCGCGCCCTCGCTGCCGATCCGGGCGCCGCCGGTCGTGGCCGGCGACCGCATCCTGCAGGGCCGACCGTACGACGTGCTCGACGCCGAGATCCTGGGCTGCGGCCGCCGCATGGCGACCACGATCACCCTCACCGAGCCCGTGGGCGTGGTCTTCGACAGCGCCTCCAACGAGCCGGTCGCGGGCGCGGTGGTGACGCTGGTCGCGGCCAGCGGCGGCCAGTGCACCGCTTCCCCGGTGGCGCTCGACGGCAACCCGGCCACGACCGATGCCGCCGGCCGGTTCGCCTTCGCCGCCGCGCCCGCTTCCGACTATTGCCTGCGCGTCGCCCCGCCCAACGGCTACACGGCGCCGTCGAAGGTGCCTTATGCCCAGCTCGTTCCCGGCCGCAACCTCGTCGTGAGCGGGCCCACCTCGGGCGGCTCCTATGGCCAGCCCTTCCGCTCGGATGGCAACGGGATCGTGGTGGACATTCCCGTCGACCCGGCGGCGCAGTCGGGCCTGTTCGTGCAGAAGGCGGCCTCCCGGCAGGTGGTGGACCTGGGCGGCTTCGTGGACTACGCCGTGCGCGTGCGCAACGGCACGGGCAACGCCCTCGACCGCGCGGGCGTGCGGCTGGTCGACGACCTGCCGGCCGGATTCGCCTACGTGGCCGGCAGCGCCCGCAGCGCGGGGCGAACGCTCGCCGAGCCCGCCAACGGCGGTCCGCGGCTCGTCTTCGACCTCGGTCACCTTGCCCGCGACCAGGAGGCGGCGATCACCTACCGTGTGCGGGTGGGTCCGGGGGCGATGCAGGGCGACGGGACGAACCGCGTGCAGGCGACCTACACGGCCAACGGCGTGACCACCGCCTCCAACGTGGCCACGGCGAAGGTGCAGGTCCTGGGCGGCGTCTTCAGCGACCGCGGCTTCATCCTCGGCAAGGTGTTCCTCGACTGCAACGCCAACGGCGAGCAGGACGCGGGCGAGGCGGGCGTGCCGGGGGTGCGGCTGTTCATCGAGGACGGCACCTACGTGGTGACCGACGGCCAGGGCCGCTACAGCTTCTACGGGATCGCGAACCGGACGCACACGCTCAAGGTCGACCCCACGACGCTGCCCGCGGGCGCGAGGCTCGCGGCGAGCAGCGCGCGGCACCTGGGCGACGCGGGAAGCCGCATCGTGGACCTCAAGGGCGGCGAGATGCATCGCGGCGACTTTGCGGTCTCCGGATGCGACGCGGCGCTGGTGGAGGACGTGAAGGCGCGCGCCAAGGCGCTGGGCGAGGGCGGCGATCCGCTGGCGGCGCTGGCCGGCACGCAGCTCGCCACCGAGGCGCGCGTCATCCAGGACCCGAAGTCGCTTCCGGCGAGCGGCGTGGTGAGCCCGACGGGGCAACCCGGTGGCGTCGCCCCGGCCCTGGATGCGCCCGCCGGGTCCTCGCGCACGAACGCCTACGGCGCGATCGTGGAGGTGCCGGGCGCGCTGCGCCCGACGCCGGCGCCCGCGATGCCGCCGTCGCGCTCCCCGGCCGCGTCGGCGCAGGCGCTCGAGTCCCTCGTGCCGGCCCTGGACAAGGAGCTGGGGTTCGTCGGCCTGAAGGACGGCGACACGCTGCCCGCCGCGCAGGCGACCCTGCGCGTGAAGGGCACCGCTGGCGCCACGATCAGGCTCTCGGTGAACGGCGAGGAAGTCCCCGAGGCGCGCATCGGCAAGCGCTCGGTGCTGGCCGAGAAGCAGGTCCAGGCCCTGGAATTCGTCGGCGTCGAGCTGAAGCCCGGCGCCAACGAGCTCGCCCTCGCGCAGCTCGACGCCTTCGGCAACCCGCGAGGTGCCGTGACGATCCGCGTCCAGGCGCCGGGCAAGGCGGCGAAGCTCGTGATCGAGCTGCCGCCCGGCGGCGCGGTGGCCGACGGGCGCACGCTCGCGCGCATCGGGGTGAAGGTCCTGGACGAGAACGGCGTGCCGGTCACCTGGCGCACGCCCGTGACGCTCGCTTCCAGCGTGGGCCTGTGGAAGGTCGAGGATCCCGATCCCGCCGAGCCCGGCGTGCAGGCCTTCGTCGACGGCGGCCGCGCCGAGTTCCCCCTCGCGCCGCCGCTGGAACCGACCTCCACGAACATCGTGGTGACGAGCGGGGCGCTCAAGGCCGAGGCGCGCCTGGACTTCCTTCCCGAGCTGCGCCCGCTCATCGCCACCGGCGTCGTCGAGGGTGTCGTGAACATGCGCAGCATCAACTCCCGCGCCCTCGTGCCCACCCGCGAGGCCGACGGCTTCGAGCAGGAGCTTCGCCACCTCTCGCGCGAGTGGAACGACGGCAAGGGCACGGCGGGCGCGCGCGCCGCGTTCTACCTCAAGGGCAAGATCAAGGGCGACTACCTGCTCACCGCGGCCTACGATTCCGACAAGGACACGCGCGAGCGCCTCTTCCGCGACATCCAGCCCGACGAGTTCTATCCCGTCTACGGCGACTCGGCCGTCCGCGGCTACGACGCGCAGTCCACGAGCAAGCTCTACGTGCGCGTGGACTCGAACCGCTCCTACCTGCTGTGGGGCGACTTCACGACCCAGGCCGAGGGCGACCAGCGCCGCCTGTCGAACTACAGCCGCTCGCTCACGGGGGCCAAGTACCACTACGAGACGGAACGGGTGCGGGCCAACGCCTTCGCCACGCGCGACACCACGCGCCAGGTGATCGAGGAGCTGCGCGCCAACGGCACCTCGGGCCCGTACCAGCTCTCGACGAACGGCGCGCTCGTCAACAGCGAGAAGGTCGAGATCCTCACCCGCGACCGCAACCAGCCCTCGATCGTGATCGCGAGCCTGCCGCAGTCGCGCTTCACGGACTACGAGATCGAACCGCTCACCGGCCGCATCCTCTTCCGCAGCCCGGTGTCGAGCGTGGACCGCGACCTGAACCCGGTCTTCGTCCGCGTCACCTACGAGGTGGACCAGGGCGGGCAGGAGTTCTGGGT
>JAHCLE010000152.1 GCA_026125445.1 Burkholderiales bacterium | reverse complement strand
ACCTTGTGCGCCTCTCCCAGGTCGAAGGCCGCCGGGCACACGAGGTTGCCGACGTTCTCGATCATGAGCACGGAGTCCGGCGCGGGTGCCAGCGCCTCGAAGGCGTGGCCGACCATGTGCGCGTCGAGGTGGCAGCCCTTGCCGGTGTTCACCTGGACCGCCTTCGACCCCGTCGCGCGGATGCGCTCGGCGTCGTTGGAGGTCTGCTGGTCGCCCTCGATCACCGCGATGGGCAGGTCGCCGCCCAGGCGCTTGATCGTCTCCACGAGGAGCGTCGTCTTGCCCGACCCGGGGCTGGAGACGAGGTTGAGCGCGAGGATGCCGCGCGCGGTGAACTCGCGGCGGTTGGCGTTGGCCTCGGCGTCGTTCTTGGCGAGGATCGCCGTCTCCACCGCCGCGGCCCGGTCCGCCCCCACGCCGGCCGCGTGCGAGTGCTCCGCGCCGTGGTGGTGATGGTGAGCGTGGTCGTGGTCGTGGTCATGGCCATGGGCGTGATCGTGGTCGTGCCCGTGGGCGTGCGCCTTGCCGTCGATCGTCACCTGGTCCGTCCCGCATCCGCATGTCGTGCACATCGCCTTCTCCCTCGTTTCGGTGTCTCGTTTCGGTGTCGGGTTGCTTTTCGGTGTCAGGTACCGAGAAGGTCCTTCACCCGCATTTCGGTGCCGCCGTTGACCTGGAGTTGCGCGCTGCCGCAGCGCGGGCAGAGGTCGCCCCTCGCCTGCACCGGCACCGTGGTGCCGCAGCCGAAGCACCAGGCCGTTCCCGGCGTCTCGTCGATGTCGAGCGCGGCTCCTTCCGCGACGCTGCCCCGCATCACGACGTCGAAGCAGAATCGCAGCGCCTCGACTTCCACGGCCGCCAGCCGCCCGATCTCCAGCCGCACTTCCTTCACGCGCGAGAAGCCCTCGCGGCGCGCCGTGTCCTCGACGATGCCGAGCACGCTCTCGGCGATCGACATCTCATGCATGGCCGGCCTCGTAGCGCACGGCCACGCACGGGTCGAGCGAGGCCACCAGCCAGCGCACCTCGCCTTCGAGCCGGGCCGCGTCGGCCGCGTCGAGCGAGAGCGCCCCGCGCGCGAAGGCCCCCTCGGGGTGGAAATTCCATTCCGTGGGCGCCACGATCCGGTAGGCCGCGACGCGATCGCCCTCGAGAGCCACGCGGTGCACCAGCAGGCCGCGGGCCGTCTCCACCCAGGCGATGGCCGCCTGGCCGGAGAGCGCGACCGCTCCGTGCCGACCGCCGAAGGCAAGGACCGCCGCGGCCATGTCCACGAGCCTCGCGACCACTCTCGCCCCCACGCCCCGGCCCCACTTGTCGACCGCCTCGGCCACCAGGGGGTGCCCGGCCACGCGCGCGAGCGCGCCGGTCTCCCTCGGCGCGCCCTTCCAGCTCGGCGCGTCGTCGAAATCGGGGTCGGCGTCGATGGCGGGCGCCAGCGCCATGGCGACCCAGCGGTCGTCGCCGTAGGGCAGCAGCTCGACATCGCTCGCGCCCAGCCCGGGCTTGCGCGCGAGGAGCGTGGAGACGAGCGAGGCGACCGGCGTGGCCGTCGTCGCCATCCATTTCCCCAGCCCGTCGAGCGAGTCGATGGCGACGAACTCGCCGGGCGAGCGGCCGAAGACCGCTTCGCTCGCCCAGGCGACGATCTCGTCGCGGGCCTGAACGGGTTCCTTTTCTCCGGTTGCGTCGAGCAGCGGCGCCAACGCCTTGCGCCCGCGCGAGAGCGCCTCGACCTCGGGAGCGCGTCCCGCGAGCCGCGGCCAGTCCACGAGCAGGCGCCAGGCGTGCTCCTGGATCGTCTCCGCGGCGATGCGCGCGTCGCGCGCCGCCTGCAGCGATTCCGGCGCCCGCAAGCCTCGCGCGGCCTCGATGGCCGCCTCCGACGCCACGGCCTGCGAGCAGCCGCAGATCGCGAAGAGCGTGCCCGCGAGCACCGGTGCCTCGTCGGCGCCGCGTCCGGCGAAGAGGCGGTTCGCCACGCGCGGGCGCTCGGGACGCGCCAGCGCGCGCGTCACCTTGCCGAGGCGGGTCTCGATTCGCACCACGAGCTCACCCTCGAGGGACATCGCCGGAGCCCGAGAAGCGGCCACGCAGGAAATCGCGCTTGGAGACAGCCGACGGCGGCGCGGCGCCGGCCGCGCGTTCCTTCTCGTCGTTGCCGGCGTCGAAGAGCGCCTCGAGCGAGGCCGCCGCCACGGCGCGCGCGGTGGCGTGGTCCTCGAACGGCTGCGCCGGCGAGAAGAGCGAGCACGCGTGGTATTCCCCCAGCTCCCCGTCGCGGCCGCAGATGAAGCGGAAGCGCCCGGCGGGCAGCGTGACGAAGCGCTCGTCGCCCTCGGGAAGCGCCGTCCAGGGCCCGTCGCCCGGCATGAGGACCAGGTTCACGAACCACGGCGTCACGAGCGCCCCCAGCCACTGGCCTTGCCACGGGCGGAATCCCACCGCCTCCACGCGCAGCTTCGGGTTGAGGAACGGCAGCCCCTCCATGCGCGTCTTCCGGATGCGCTCGAAGGCCGCCTCGAGCCGCGGCGAGGGATCGGGATGGCGAGCCTCAGTCATCGTCGACCACCAGGAACTGCGCCTGCTCGGCCGCGCAATTGGGGCAGCTCCAGTGCGCGGGCAGCGCCTCGAAGGGCGTGCCGGGCTCGACCTGCCACACGGGGTCCCCCAGCGCCGGGTCGTAGACATACCAGCAGATCCGGCACTCGCGCCGGGCCGGCCGCGCGGCAGCCGGGGCGTCCATCGCCTAGCCCTCCCGCAGCCAGCGCAGCAGCTCGCGCAGGCGCTCGATGCTGTCGTCGTAGTCCTCGGCGCCGGCGCGGGCGGACTCGGGGAAGTCGACGATCTCGATGGTGTCGAGGATGAGCGTGTTCATGGAATTGAAGTAGCGCACGCGCCAGATGCCGCGCGCCTGGGTCGACGAGATGCGGCAGTTGCCGAAGCCGCGCGAGAGGATCGCGAGCGGCCCCTCGCCCAGCAGCGCCTCCAGCCCGGCGTGGTCCGCCTGCACGAGCGGCAGGAGGGAGAGGTTCACCACGTGCGCGGCCTGGCCCGGCTTCTGGCGCTGCACGTGATGGCGAAGCTCCTCGACGATGGCCGGCGCGTTCATCACGCCCGGCGGCAGGCGCTGCGCGTCGAGGCGGGCGGCCGGCAGGCGGTTGGCGGCTTCCTTCACGACGGCGGGCACGTCGCCGGCTTCCAGCACGTCCTCCAGGGGCGAGCCGTTGGCGTCCTCGCGGCGAGCGCGCCAGACGCCGGCGAAGGCCGTCTCCTGCACGCGCCAGAGCGAGCCGCCGCTGCCGCCCGCCACGATCGCGCTCACCTCGCCCTGCCCCAGCGAATCGTTGAGGGCGGCGAGCGCGCCGGGGGCCATGGCCCGCAGCGAGAAGCGCGGCGCGTTCGGCCCGCCGGGCCGGTGGCGGCCCATGGACTCGAGGAGCTGCTCCACGACGGCGGCGGCCGCGGCGAGGTCCGAGGGAGCGGCACCCTCGGGCGGGATGGGCGTGCGCAGCGGCTCGGCGCCGGGCATCGCCATGTAGTCGAGCTCGAGGTCCTCGGCGGGCGCGGGGGCGGCGCCGGAAGCGACGACGGGGATGGGAAAGTCTCTCATGGCCTCTCCTTGGGGTTCAGGCGCAGGACGGGCTGCCGGCGGCGGCCACGGGGATGACGCGGGGCGCGGCGGCGCGCGCCTCGCCTTCGAGGAGCGCGTTCACGGTGGCGAGGTACTCCGCCCAGTCGCGCAGGCCCTCGACGTTGCCCAGCCAGAGTCCGTCGCGCAGGAAGACGAGCGCCGGCCAGCGGCGCACGCCGTAGGTGGCGGCCTTGGCGTTGGCGAGCGGCGGCGGCAGCACGCCCATGCGGAAGCGGCGCGTGGCGGCCGCGGCGAGCTCGGGCAGGATCACCGCCACGTCGAGCACCTCGCGGAAGCGCACGGGATCCTCGGTGAAGAATAGCGCGGCCTCGCCGGGCGCGGCGGCGAAGGCCTCGAAGCCCGCCTCGTCCAGGCGCGCGGCGCCGTGCTTCTCGACCAGTCGGGTGACGAGCGGGGGTTCGGGAGCGGTCATGGCTTGGTCTCCTTGCGGCGAAGGTGCTCGGGCAGCTGCGGCTCGCGCGAGACGATGTCGGCGAAGGCCTCGTCGAGCGTGGAGGTGTCGCCGGCCATCACCGCGGCCAGCGCGTCCAGGGCGGCGCGGGTGCGCTGCGCGGCCTCCTCGCTCATCACCTCGCGGGCGGCGCCGACGAAGGTGAGGAGCCAGGTGCCCGGCGGCTGCGGTCCCACGAGCGTGAGGTCGACGAGCGCCCTGCCCTCGCGGCCCAGGCACCAGGCGGCGGCCGGCCCCTCGGCCTCGAGCACCTGCATGGGAACGCCGAGGCACATGCTCAGTTCTCGATCGCGGCGCGGATGGCGAGGAAGCGGGCGTCGCCCACGCGGCAGGCGTCGCCCTCGCTGGGGCGCTCGCCCTCGTAGCGCTCGACGGCGAGGCTGGGGTCGACGATGGGCTCGGCCTCCCCCGGGGCCCGCGGCTTGCCCGCCACGCCCCAGCCGGCCAGCACCTGCAGGCCGATCTCGAGGGCGTCCGGGATGCGGGAGCGGACGATTTCCGTGAGTCCCCCGCCGAAGTCCTTGAGGGCCCTGGGCTGCACGCCCACGAGGACGGCGCGCTCGGGCGACTGGCCCGAGAGCTGCGCGAGGGAGAGGACCTCCTGGAAGGAGGACTGGTGCAGGCTCATCTTGCCCACGCCGAGGTAGGCCGGGATGTCGCCGTCGCGCACGACCTGCAGCGTGCCCGGCTCCAGGCCGTAGTCGATGGCGTCGAAGACGAGGATGCGGCGCGCGGTCTGGACGTAGGGCAGCAGGTACAGGCCCTGGGTGCCGCCGTCCATGAGCGTGACGGCCTCGGGGAACTTCCAGCCCTCGTTCAGGGCGGCCACCGCGCGCACCCCGAAACCCTCGTCGGCCCACAGGAGGTTGCCGATTCCCAGCACCAGCGTGTCCATCCGCTCCGAAGCCCCCGTCTGTAACTTTCGCGGTTACAACGGGGCCATCATCGCGCAGCCACGCGCCTCCCGATTGACGGGTGTCAAGTAACGGTGGGGGTGGCAGCGTCGGGGGACAGGTCCGGATTTCCGGGCACGGAAATCGGGACCGGTCCCCCTACCGCTGAAGGGACTTCATCGCCTGGTGCACATCCCAGGCGATCTGAAGCTGCATCCAGAATTCCGGCTCGGTGCGGAAATAGGCCGCGAGGCGCACGGCGGTGTCGGGGGTGATGCCGCGCTTTCCGCGGATGAGCTCGTTCACCCGCCGGCGCGAGATCCCCAGCGCGTCGGCGAGCCCCAGCTGGGTGAGCTTGAGGGGCTTGAGGTAGCGCGTGTCGAGGAAGTAGCCCGGATGGACCGGCTCACGCCGGGAACGGGGGCGCCCCGCCTCCCTGGTGCGGGGGCGCCCCTGCCTTTCCGCGGTCATTGGACCTCCCGTCGGCGTCGCGGCGTGCATGGACTGCGCGTACCTGCCCGATTCCCTAGTTCTTCCGGTCCCGCCAGCCGCTGATCATGCTCGAGACCACGGTGAGCCCGGAGACGATGTCCTCCCGGATCACGAAGTACAGGTGCACGAGCGTGAACCAGAAGAGGTACCAGGCGCACAGGTGGTGCCAGGTGTGGACCGCCTGGCTGTAGCCGAACATCGGCAACACCCAGCTCGAGAACCAGCGGAAGGCCCAGCTCTCCATCCCGAGGCCCTCGCCGTAGAGCGCGAAGCCGGTCAGGATCATGAAGAGCGAGCCCAGCACGTACATGAAGAACATCGCCGCCATCGCGAGCTGGTTGTGGCCGTAGTGCCAGTCGTTCTTCGGGCGGATGAAGACGTAGTGCCCGACCACCCGGAAGAACGCGCGCCACCACGACGGGTTGAGCATCGACAGCGGCACGAGGAAGATCTCGCGGGCGTGCTTGTTGCCCACGATGGCCCAGTAGACGCGGCCCAGGAACGCGATCGCGAAGATGTAGCCGGCCGCGAAGTGCGCGAACCGGATGTAGCCCATGAGGTAGTTCTCGATGGCCTCCCCGGGGACGGAGGGCAGCGGGCTGCCGATGAAGTACCCCGTCACCCAAAGGACGATCATCGCAAGGGCCATGACCCAGTGCCAGACGCGCACCGGGGCCTGCCACACGTAGGCGGGGAACTTGAGGTCCCGGCCTTCCTGCTCGATCCAGGTCGACATGTCCGGCTCCCGTTAGCGCACCTGCACCTTGGCGAGT
>JAHCLE010000151.1 GCA_026125445.1 Burkholderiales bacterium | reverse complement strand
CACATCGGCTTCGCCACGCCGGAGCTCCTCTGGAAGGTTCTCACCGCCAAGCGCTGGGAACTGCTCAAGGCCATGACGGGAGCCGGCCCGATGTCGATCCGCGAGGCAGCGCGGCGCGTTGAGCGCGACGTGAAGGCGGTCCATGGAGACGTGACGGCGCTGCTGGATGCCGGCGTGCTCACGCGGACGGCGGAGGGCGCCGTCGAGTTCCCCTACGATGCCGTGAAGGTCGAGTTCCTGCTGCGCGCCGCATAGCCCTGCGTGGCAGGGCGGCCGTCCCGGCCCACCCCGCTAAACTAGCGGCGTGCGCCTCCCGAAACTGCTCCTCCTCCTCACCGCGGCCGTCCTCGTCACGGCGATCGCCGCAATCCTCGGGGGCGGCAACTCCCGCCTCGCGGTGGCCTTCGGGATCACGGAAGGCTGCCTCACCTGCCACGCGGCGGTGACGGGGCTCGAGGGTGCCCACGCGCCGAAGACGATCGGATGCGCCTCGTGCCACGCAGGCGATCCGCGCTCGACCGACAAGGCCGTGGCCCACGCCGGCATGGTGCTCGTCCCCGGCAACCTCGCCGACGCGGGAAAGACCTGCGGCCAGGCCGGCTGCCACGACGCGATCGTCCCCCGCGTCGAGTGCTCCATCATGGCCACGATGGCGGGCGTGATCGCGGTGAACCGCGCGGCGCTGGGAGAGCCCGCGATGCCCGACGGCCGCATCCCGCACGCCAACCGCCTGGGGCACGGCGTCGCCGACAGCCACCTGCGCGAGCTGTGCATGGGCTGCCACCTCGGCCAGGCGAAGTCCGAGTGGGGGCCCATCGGCCAGGAGTCGCAGGGCGGCGGCTGCAACGCTTGCCATCTCGAGTACGCACCCGAGGCTGCGAAGGCCGTGGCCGCGTACGCCAGGCTCAAACCGGAGCAGCGCAAGGAGGTTCCGAACCTCCACCCCACGCTCACCGTGAACCCGCGCAACGCCCACTGCTTCGGCTGCCACAGCCGGTCGGGACGCATCGCGCTCTCCTACGAGGGCTGGAACGAGATGCGGGAGACGACCGGCGACAACGCGGCGCCCACTGCCGGGACGAAGGCGGGGAGCGAGGAGATCCGCAAGCTCGACGACGGGCGCTTCGTGGAGAAGTTCGCCGCCGACGTGCACCACGAGCGCGGCCTAGAGTGCATCGACTGCCACACCGCCAACGAGCTCATGGGCGCGGGCGCCGAGGTCTTGCGCAAGAGCCAGCAGCAGCGCGTGGGCTGCGAGGATTGCCACGCGGCGAAGCTCGTCTCCGTCGCGCCGGAGTTCATGGACGTCGAGTCGACGGCGCTGCACAGGCTGCGCGGATGGAAGCTCTCGCCCGGGCAGAAGATGGGCACCACGCGCGATGGCGAGCCGCTGGTGAACGTGGTGGTGGAGGAGGGCAAGGGCGCGAAGCTCCTGCGCAAGCGAACGGGCGACGCGCTCGCGCTGAAGCCCCCCGCTCCGGCCTGCACGCAGGACAAGGGCCACGCGAGGCTTTCCTGCGCGAGCTGCCACACCGCCTGGGCGCCGCGCTGCAACACCTGCCACACGAAGTTCGACCCGAAGGACGAGGGCTTCGACCACGTCGCGCAGAAGTGGGTGAAGGGCACCTGGAACGAAACCGCCGGCCCCTTCGAGGCGACGCTTCCCTCTCTGGGCGTGCTGGCCGAAGGAAACGCCCGCGGCGCGATCGACACCTTCGTGCCCGGGATGGTCATGACATTCGACCGCAACGTGGAAGCCGGCGGCTCGCCCGACATCCTTCACCGGCGCCTCTACGCCAAGCTCTTCTCGCACACGATCCGGCGCGAAGTGCGCTCCTGCGAGTCCTGCCACGCCGATTCCCTGGCGCTCGGCTTCGGCAAGGGGAAGCTGCGCTACGCCGTCTCCGGCACGACGGGCCGCTGGCAGTTCGCACCGGAGAAGAAGGCCTCGCCGCACGACGGCCTGCCCGAGGACGCCTGGACCGGGTTCATCAAGGCGCGCGAAGGCATGGTCTCCACGAAGGAGGGCGCGCGGCCCTTCTCGGTGGCCGAGCAGAAGAGGATTCTCACGGTGGGCGCGTGCCTCTCCTGCCACGAGGGCGCTTCGCCGGTGATGAGGCGCGCGTTGCAGGACTTCGAGACCACGGTCGCGAACCGCAGCAAGCGCTGCGCGCTCCCCGCCTGGCCGTGACGCACCCCGACCGCCATTCGCGTTCCTTCCGCATCGCCTTCGCGGCGCTGCTGGGCGCGCTCGCCACGCTGGGGCCGTTCGCGGTCGACACCTACCTTCCGGCCTTCGGCGGCATGCAGAAGGCGCTGGGCGCAACTCCCATCGAGATGCAGCAGACGCTTTCGGCGTACCTGCTCTCCTTCGGCTTCATGTTCCTCTTCCACGGCGCGCTCTCCGACAGCTTCGGCCGCAAGCCGGTGATCGTCGTGTGCCTCGCGGTGTTCACCGTGGCCTCGGTCGGCGCCGCGCTCTCCACCTCCGTCCACGCGCTCATCGGCTGGCGGATGCTGCAGGGCGTCTCGACGGGCGCGGGCGTGGTCGTGGGCCGCGCCATGATCCGCGACCTCTACCAGGAGGAGGACGCGCAGCGCCTGATGTCGATGGTGACGCTCTTCTTCGCGCTCGCGCCCGCGGTCGCGCCCATCCTCGGGGGGTTGCTCTTCGAGGCGTTCGGCTGGCGCTCGAACTTCTGGTTCCTCGCGGCCGTGGGGCTCGTCCTTGTCGCCACGGGCGCGAAGTTCCTGATCGAGACGCTGCCGGCGGAAAGGCGGCATTCCTTCCATCCCCGGGCGCTGATGCACGGCTACCGCGAGGTGGGCGCGAGCCGGCCGTTCCTGCTGCTCTCGCTCGCGGTGGGCTTCAACTTCAACGCCTTCTTCCTCTACATCCTGTCGGCGCCCGTGTTCCTCGGGGTCCACCTGGGACTCGCGCCCACCGAGTACTCGTGGCTCTTCATCCCCTCCATCACGGGCATCCTCGTGGGCTCGCAGCTCTCGGGGCGCGCCGCGGGTCGGCTTTCGCGCTCGCAGGTGATGCGCCGCGCCTACACGTTCATGGGCGTCTCGGCGGCCGCGAACCTCGTCTACTCGTTCGCGTTTCCGCCGTCGATTCCGTGGTCAGTGCTGCCCGTCTTCTTCTACGCCATCGGCTCGGCGATGGCCATGCCCACGATCTCGCTCACCACGCTGGACCTCTTTCCCACGCGGCGGGGCATGGCCGCATCGCTGCAGGGCTTCGTCTCGGGAATGATCAACACGATCACCGCGGGCGTCATAGCCCCGGCCGTGTTCCACGACACGCGCTGGATGGCGGTGGCGATGATGGCAATGATGCTCGCCGGCTTCACCTGCTGGCGCCTTTACTACGCCGGCGCCCGCAAGTAAGCGGAATCAGGCCGCCTGCCTGCAGTGCGTCTCGCGCGTGAAGGCGAGGGCCACGAGGGCGACGGTGCCCCAGGCGAAGAGCATCGAGAATGCGCTCTGGTAGGCGGAAAGGTCGTAGAGCCGCGCGCCGCCCGGCGTGAGCGCGCCGGTCCAGTGCCGGTCCAGCACCCAGCCCACCAGCGGCTGCATCACGAGGCCCCCGGTCATCACGCCCATGTTGGTGATCCCCGAGACGGTGCCCGCAAGCCGCGCCGGGACCGATTCCTTGCCGAACGGGAAGATCAGGATGAAGGCGCCGGCCGCGAGGCCGAGCGCCACGATGATCGCCACCAGCACCGGGCGGCTCCATCCCGGCACCCACACGAGCGCGGCCCATAGCGCCATGGTGGCGAGGAGCCCCGCGACGAAGGGGGTCTTGCGGCTTCGCAGCTTCTGCGAGACCGGTCCGTAGGCGATGCTCGCGACGCTCCAGGAGACGAGCATCAGCGAGCAGAGCGAGGCCGCCTCCGCCGTCGAGTAGCCGTAGTGCGTGGTGAGGAAGGGCACGCCCCACAGGCCCGCGAACATGAGCACGATGCCGGAGAAGGCGCCGGGGACGAAGTACAGGAGCCAGATGTTGCGGTAGCCGAAGACGATCTTCAGGTCCGCCCACACCGAGCCGCCCTTGGCGCCGCCCTCGCCGTGCGGGAAGTAGGATTCGTAGCCGCGTTCCGAAGGATCGTCGCGCGCGACGAGCCAGATGGCCACGGCAACGGCCGCCGTGACTACCGCGCTCGCGACCATGACGTTTCGCCACCCCATCGCGTCCACCAGCAGGCGAAGAGGCGCGCCGGCGAGCGTGGCCCCCACCACGCCCACGAAGAGCGCCACACCGCTTGCGAGCGCGAACTGGCGTGCCGGCATCCAGTGGCTGGCGAGCTTGAGCATCGCGACGAACGCCACCCCCGCCGCCGCGCCGATCGCGAGCCTTCCCGCATTGGCCACGTAAGCCGTGGGAGCCAGCGCGAAGACGAGCGTGCCGGCCGCGGTGAGCGCCGCGCCCGCCGTCAGGAGCTTCCTCGGACCCCAGCGGTCCGCGATGAGCCCCGTCGGGATCTGCATCGCGACGTAGCTGTAGAAGTAGAACGCGGAGAGGTTGCCCAGCGCCGCGCCCGTGAGCGCGAACTCGCGCGTGAGCTCCTGCACCAGCACCGCGGGGGCCACGCGCTGGTAGAACGCGATGAGGTAGAGGGCTGCTCCCAGCGCCCACACCAGCCATGCAAGCGAGGCGGGCGGGTGCCCGCGGCCCGAGGTCACGATCGTCCGGGGTCCCTCAATACTGTTGCCAGGGAAGGCCCGCCACGCGCCAGCCGTTCTTCGAGTTGCGGTGGTGCCTGTCGTCGAGGTCGCCCTCGAAGCCCGCGAGCACGTTGGTCACGCGCTGGAACCCGGCCGCCTCGAGCGCCTGGCCGGCCTCCACGGAGCGGTTGCCGCTGCGACAGATGAGCACGATGGGGCGGTTGCGGAAATTGGCTCCCGCGAGCTTCTTCACCTGGCCGACGAAATGGGGGTTCAGGTCCCACTCGGCGCCGTCGTACCACGGCACCAGGATCGCGCCCACGGGATGGCCCACGAACATGAATTCCATCTCGCTGCGGCAATCGACGAAGACCGCGTCGGGATTCTTCTCGAGGAACGCGTGCGCATCCTTCGGTTCGAGGTGGTCCATGGCCGGCGGGCGCGGGGTGGGCGCGCTGGTGAGGAGGGGTCGGGCCATTATAGTCGGGGGCGTACCCGCACCGGGCTACAATGCCCTTTCACTTCTCCCGCACCCGAGCCGCCCATGGACGCTGTCGTCACCCCCTTCCGTTTCGATGCCGCCCTCGCCGCCGCCGCCGACCGCATGGAGGCCAAGGTCGTCGCCTGGCGCCGCGACCTGCACGAGCACCCGGAGCTGGGCAACCGCGAGGTGCGCACGTCGGGCATCGTGGCGAAGCACCTGCGCGCCCTGGGCTTCGACGAGGTGCGCGAGAAGGTGGCGGTCACGGGCGTGGTGGGCGTCCTCAAGGGCGGCAAGCCCGGCCCCGTCGTGGCCCTTCGCGCCGACATGGACGCGCTGCCGGTGAAGGAGGAGGTCGATGTCTCCTTCGCGAGCAAGGCGGTCACCGAGTGGAACGGCCAGCAGTGCGGCGTGATGCACGCCTGCGGCCACGACGCGCACACCGCGATCCTCATGGGCGTGGCGGAAGTGCTGGCCGGCATGCGCGCGGAGATCCCGGGCACCGTGGTCTTCCTCTTCCAGCCGGCCGAGGAAATGCCCCCCATCGGCGAGGAAGGCGGTGCCCGCATCATGGTGAAGGAGGGGTGCCTCGAGAACCCGAAGGTGAACGCGGTCTTCGGCCTGCACGTCACCTCCATCCACAACACCGGCACGATCGGCTACCGGTCGGGACCGCTGATGGCCTCCGCGGACCAGTTCCGGGTGTTCATCCGGGGCTCGCAGACGCACGGCGCCATGCCCTGGCGCGGCGTGGATCCCATCGTGGTGGGCTCGCAGGTGGTGGTGGGGCTGCAGACCATCGTCTCGCGCAGCATGAACCTCACCAAGGAGCCCTCGGTGGTCACCGTGGGCGTGTTCCAGGGCGGGGTGCGCAACAACATCATCCCCGACGAGGTGAAGCTCGAGGGCACGATCCGCACCTTCGACGAGGGCCAGCGCGACGCCATCCACGAGCACGTGAAGCGAATCACCGAGATGATCTCGGCCGCGGGCGGGGCCAGGGCGCACGTTCACATCGACCGGGGCTACCCCGTGACCGTGAACCACCCGGAGCTCACCGAGTGGACCGTGCCCACGCTCGAGCGCGTGGCGGGCGCGGGCAAGGTGAAGGTGGTGGACAAGGTCTGCGGCGCCGAGGACTTCTCCTATTACCAGCAGGCCGTGCCCGGCTTCTTCTA
>JAHCLE010000150.1 GCA_026125445.1 Burkholderiales bacterium | reverse complement strand
GGCGGCGTCCTCGACCGCATCGACGCGCTCACCTCCACCCTTCCGGCGGCCGCGCTGCTACTCTCCCTCGCATGAAGAGGCTCACCGTCCTCGGCTCCACGGGCTCCATCGGCGAGAGCACGCTTCGGGGGTCCCCGCCCTGGTGGGGCTACTGACATGGTCAAGCGACTGACGATTCTGGGATCCACCGGATCCATCGGGGAGAGCACGCTTGACGTCGTCGCGCGCCATCCCGGCCGCTTCGAGGTCGTGGCGCTCGCGGCCAACGCGAGCCACGAGAAGCTCGCGGCGCAGTGCGAGCGCTTCGCGCCCCGCTACGCGGCGATGGCGGACGCGGACGCGGCCGGGCGCCTGCGCGAGGCGCTGCGCGCGCGCGGGGTCGCGACCGAGGTCCTCGGCGGACCCGGGGCGCTCGAGCGCGTGGCGTCGCTGCCCGGGACCGACGCGGTGATGGCGGCCATCGTGGGCGCGGCGGGCCTGCCCGGCACGCTCGCGGCCGCGCGCGCGGGCAAGGCCGTGCTGCTCGCCAACAAGGAGGCCCTCGTGGTCTCCGGCCCGCTCTTCCTGGCGGCCGTGGCCGAGGGCGGCGCGACGCTCCTGCCCATCGACAGCGAGCACTCCGCCGTCTTCCAGTCGCTGCCCCGCGGCTTCACCTGCGGACGGGAGGGCGAGGCGGCCCGCGCCGGCGTGCGCCGGATCCTGCTCACGGCCTCGGGCGGGCCCTTCCGCGCCCGGCCGCTCGCCGAGCTCGAGGGCGTGACGCCCGACGAGGCCTGCGCGCACCCCAACTGGGTCATGGGCCGCAAGATCTCGGTGGACTCGGCCACCATGATGAACAAGGGGCTCGAGGTGATCGAGGCGCACTGGCTCTTCGGCGCGCCGCGGGAGGCGATCGAGGTCGTCGTGCACCCGCAAAGCGTCATCCACTCGATGGTCGAGTACCACGACGGCTCCGTCATCGCGCAGCTCGGCGCCCCGGACATGCGCACGCCCATCGCCTGCGCGCTCGCCTGGCCCGAGCGCATCGAGGCGGGCGTGGCCCCCGTGGACTTCACCGCCCTGGGGCACCTCGAGTTCGGGCGCGTGGACGACGCGCGCTTCCCTTGCGTGCGGCTCGCGTATTCGGCGCTGGACCGCGGGGGCACGGCACCGGCCGTGCTGAACGCCGCCAACGAGGTGGCCGTGGCGAGCTTCCTCGAAGGCGACCTCGCCTTCACGGCGATCCCGGCGGTCATCGAGAACGTCCTGGCCGGCACCGCGGTCGAATCGCTCGTGAGCCTGGACGTCGCCTGGGAGGCCGACCGCGAGGCGCGCGAGGCCGCGCGCCGCGAAGTCTCCCGCCTCGGGCGCCGCCGCGGCTGAAATCGGCGAGAATCCCCACCATGTCCGGCGCGCTCCTCACCATCGCCTCCTTCCTCGTCACCGTCGGCGTGCTGGTGATCGTCCACGAGTGGGGGCACTACGCCGTCGCGCGCCTGGCGGGCGTGAAGATCCTGCGCTTCTCGGTGGGCTTCGGCCGGCCGGTCTGGATGCGGCGGACCGGCCGCGACCGCACCGAGTGGGTGATCGCCGCCTTCCCCCTCGGCGGCTACGTGAAGATGCTCGACTCGCGCGAAGGCGAGGTCCCGGTGGCGGAGCTGCCGCGCGCCTTCGACCGCCAGGGCGTGGGCAAGCGCATCGCGATCGTGCTCGCGGGGCCCGCGGCCAACTTCCTGGCCGCCTTCCTGCTCTACTGGGGACTCTACGTGACCGGCCTGCCGGGGGTGAAGCCGGTGGTGGGCGATCCGCCGAGGGCCACCGCGGCCGCCGCCGCGGGGCTTTCCAACGGCGACACCATCCGCGCCATCGGCGGCGAGCCCACGGCCACCTGGACCGACGTGCGCTGGCTCCTGCTCAAGGAGGCGGTGCGCGGCGGCGAGGTGGCCATCGAGCTCGAGGGTGCCGGCGGCGGCCGCGCCACGCGCTCGCTGGACCTCTCCGTCCTCACCAAGGAGGACCTGGACCGCGACTTCCTGCAGAAGCTGGGGCTCAAGGCCTACACCCCGCGCGTGCCGGCCACGCTCGGCCGCGTCGTCCCCGGCGGGGCCGGGGAGCGCGCGGGGCTGCGCGAGGGCGACCGCATCGTGGCGATCGGCGGCGAACCGGTGGCGACCTGGGCGCAGTTCACGGCGCGCGTGCGCGCCTCGGCCGGGCGCCTGCTCGAGCTGCAGGTCGAGCGCGACGGCGCGCGCATCGCGATCCAGGCGGTGCCCGAGGCCACGGGCGAGGGCGAGGCGCGCATCGGCCTGCTCAGGGTCGAGCCGGGGGCCGAGATCCGCCGCGAGTGGGAGCGCATGACCACGACGGTGCGCCACGGCCCGCTGGAGGCGGTGCCCAGGGCCGCGCACCGCGTCTGGGACCTCGCGGTGTTCAGCCTGAAGATGCTCGGCAAGATGCTCCTGGGGGAAGTCTCCTGGAAGAACCTCTCGGGGCCGATCACGATCGCCGACTACGCGGGGCAGTCGGCGCAGATGGGCTGGGTGTCCTTCGCGGGCTTCCTCGCCCTCGTGAGCGTGAGCCTCGGGGTGCTCAACCTGCTGCCCATCCCGCTGCTGGATGGGGGGCACCTGGTGTACTATTCGGCCGAGATCGTGAAGGGCTCGCCCGTGTCCGAGCGCGCCATGGAAATCGGCCAGCGCGTAGGGCTCGCGATCCTCGCGGGGCTCACGTTCTTCGCCTTCTACAACGACATCAACCGGCTCCTCACGGGCTGACGCCTTGAATACTCCCCGAATCCGCCGCCTGCGCCTCGCCGTGGCCTGCGCGCTCGCCGCGGCGCTCCCCGCGTTCGCCATCCAGCCCTTCGTGGTGAAGGACATCCGCGTCGAGGGCGTGCAGCGCACCGAAGCGGGCACCGTCTTCACCTACCTGCCCGTGAAGGTGGGCGAGCGGATCGACGACGACAAGGCCGCCCAGGCCGTGAAGGCCCTCTACGCGACCGGCTTCTACGCCGACGTGCGCATCGAGGCCGACGGCGACGTGCTGGTGGTCTCGGTGCAGGAGCGCCCGGCCATCGCCTCGATCGACGTCGAGGGCGCCAAGGAGTTCACCAAGGACAACCTCAAGGACGGCCTCAAGCAGGCGGGCATCGCGGAGGCCAAGATCTACGACAAGTCGCTGCTCGACCGCGCCGAGAAGGAGCTCAAGCGCCAGTACACCTCGCGCGGCTTCTACTCCTCGAAGGTGAGGACCACCGTGACCCCCCTCGAGAGGAACCGCGTGGCCCTGCGGTTCGACATCGAGGAGGGCGATATCACCCGAATCGCCGACATCAACATCATCGGGGCGAAGGACTTCTCCGAGAGGCAGCTCCTGCGCGAGATGCAGCTCACCACGCCGGGCTGGCTCACCTGGATCACCAAGGACGACCAGTACTCCAAGCAGAAGCTCACCGGGGACCTGGAGTCGCTGCGCTCCTTCTACCTCAACCGGGGCTACCTCGAGTCGAACATCGACTCCACCCAGGTCTCCATCACGCCGGACCGCGAGAAGATCTACATCACCATCGCGCTCACCGAGGGCCCGGTCTACCGCCTCGGGGAGATCAAGTTCAGCGGCGACCTCATCGTCCCGGAGCGCGAGCTGCGCGAGCTGGTCGCCATGAACCCGGGCGACACCTTCTCGCGCGAGCGGGTGATCGACAGCGTCAAGCGCATCACCGACCGCCTGTCGAACGACGGCTACTCCTTCGCCAACGTGAACCCCGTGCCCGACGTCGACCGCGAGAAGCGCGTGGCCGGGTTCACCTTCTTCGTCGATCCCGGCCGGCGCGTCTACGTGCGGCGCGTGAACATCGTCGGCAACTCCCGCACCCAGGACGCGGTGATCCGCCGCGAGCTGCGCCAGCTCGAGGGCTCCTGGTACTCGCTCGAGAAGATCGCCCGCTCCAAGGAGCGCCTGCAGCGCCTCGGCTACTTCGCGGAGGTGAACGTCGAGACCCCGCCGGTGGCGGGCACGACCGACCAGGTCGACGTCGTGGTCTCGGTGACGGAGAAGAACACCGGCAGCCTCAACTTCGGCGTCGGCTACTCCCAGGCCGACAAGCTCACCGTGTCGGCCTCGGTCTCGCAGGCCAACATCTTCGGCTCCGGCAACCAGCTCGCCTTCCAGGTGAACAGCGGCTCCGTGAACCAGGTCTACGCGGTCACCTACGTGAACCCGTACTGGACGGTGGACGGCATCGCGGCCGGCATCGACGTCTTCCGGCGCAACGTGGACACGAGCTCGCTGTCGGTTTCGGCCTACCAGACCAAGAGCACGGGCGCGGGCGTGAACTTCGGCATCCCGCTCACGGAGTACGACACCGTGCGCCTCGGGTTCACCGCCGAGAACACGAAGCTCACGCTCGATCCCGTCCTCGCGCCCCCGCGCTACCTGGACTTCGTGAACCTCTTCGGCGAGGAGACGACCACCTTCCGCACCAACCTCGCCTACGCGCGCGACTCGCGCGACAGCCTCACCTACCCCACGCGCGGCTGGCTCACCGAGGTCACGCTGGAGGTGGGCATGCCGCCGGGCGACCTCAAGTACTACCGCGCCTCGCTGCAGCAGCAGTACCTGTGGACGCCCGCGCGCATCGGCTGGCTCACCTTCCTCATGAACGCGGAGTTCGGCTACGCCGACGGCTACGGCGGCAAGCCGCTGCCGTTCTTCAAGAACTTCTACGCCGGCGGCGTGGGCTCGGTGCGCGGCTTCGAGGCCGCCTCGCTGGGCCCGCGCGACCTCAACGGCGACGTGCTCGGCGGCAACCGGCGCCTGATCGGCAACCTCGAGATGCTCTTCCCCATGCCCGGCATGAAGGACAAGAGCGTGCGGCTGTCGGCCTTCGTCGACGCCGGCAACGTCTGGGGCGCCGACGAGAAGGTCGCCGGCAGCGACATCCGCGCCGCGGCCGGCATCGCCATGAGCTGGGACTCGCCCGTGGGACCCCTCAAGTTCTCCCTCTCGCAGGCCATCAAGTCGCAGGAGGGCGACAAGATCGAGCGCTTCCAGTTCCAGCTCGGCCGCATCTTCTAGCGCGGGAAGGCGGGTCGGGAGGCGAGGCGGGATGGACGGCGCGCGAATTTCGGGAGTGACGGCAATGGACTGGCGCAAGGCGATGGTGGCGGCGGCACTGGCGATGGCGTTCGCGGGCACGGCGGCGGGCGCCGAGGTGAGGATCGGCTTCGTGAACACCGAGCGCGTGTTCCGGGAGGCCGCGCCCGCCAGGCGAGCCCAGCAGAAGCTCGAGCGCGAGTTCTCGGCGAGGAACGCCGAGCTCGCCAAGCTCGAGAAGCAGGGCCGCGACCTGCAGGCCGATCTCGAGAAGGACAGCGTGACGCTGCCCGAGGCGGCCCGACGCGAGAAGGAGCGCAACCTCGCCGACGTGAGCCGCAACTTCCAGCGCCTGCAGCGCGAGATCCGCGAGGACCTGAACCTGCGCCGCAACGAGGAGCTCGCGCAGGTGCAGGAGCGCGCCACGCGCGCCATCAACCAGATCGCGGAGGCCGAGAAGTTCGACCTGGTGGTGCAGGAGGCCGTGTTCGCGAGCTCCCGCATCGACATCACCGACAAGGTCATCAAGGCCCTGGCCGACAAGTAGCGGCGCGCGCACGCCCTTGGCCCCCCGCAGCCTCACCCTGGACGAGATCGTCGAGCGCCTCGGCGGCGAGGTCGCGGGCGACGGAATGCGCGCCGTGACCGGCGTGGCGACCCTCGACGAAGCGGGGCCGGGCGAGATCGCCTTCCTCGCCAACCCTCGCTACCGCCCGAGGCTCGCGGCGACGCGAGCCGGCGCCGTGATCGTCGGGCCGCGCGACCGCGACGCCACGGACCTCCCGCGCATCGTCTCCGACAACCCCTACGCCTACTACGCGCGCACCGTGGCGCTCTTCCACCCGCCGCGCGCGGCGAGGCCCGGCGTGCACGCGGCGGCCGTCGTCGACCCGTCGGCGAGCATCGCCGCGAGCGCGGAGATCGGCCCCGGGGCGGTGATCGCGGCCGGCGCGCGCGTGGGCGAGCGCACGGTGGTCGGCGCGGGCACGGTGGTGGGCGAGGGCGCCACGGTGGGCGACGACTGCCTGCTGCATCCTCGCGTCACGGTCTACCCCGGCTGCGTGGTGGGCGCGCGCTGCATCCTGCACTCCGGCGCGGTCATCGGCGCCGACGGCTTCGGCATGGCGCCCGACGCCGGCCGCTACGTGAAGATCCCGCAGGTGGGCCGCGCGGTGCTCGGCGACGACGTCGAGGTGGGCGCCAACACCTGCATCGACCGCGGCGCGCTGGGCGACACCGTGGTGGAGGAGGGCGTGAAGATCGACAACCTCGTCCAGGTGGCCCACAACTGCCGCATCGG
>JAHCLE010000015.1 GCA_026125445.1 Burkholderiales bacterium | reverse complement strand
GGCGACATCCTCGCCATCGACCGCATCAAGGCGATCCACGCGCGCATCCCGAACACGCACCTCGTGATGCACGGCTCGTCCTCCGTCCCGCAGGACCTGCTCGCGATCATCCGCGAGTACGGCGGCGAGATGAAGGAGACCTACGGCGTGCCGGTCGAGGAGATCCAGGAGGGCATCAAGAACGGCGTGCGCAAGGTGAACATCGACACCGACATCCGCCTCGCCATGACCGCGGCCACGCGCAAGTTCCTGGCCACCAACCGCAGCGCCTTCGACCCGCGCGACTTCCTCAAGCCCGCGCGCGCCGCCGCCAAGGAGATCTGCAAGCAGCGCTACCAGCAGTTCGGCTGCGCCGGCATGGGCTCGAAGCTCCAGCCCATCGCGCTCGACAAGATGGCCGCGCGCTACGCCAGGGGCGAGCTCAAGGCCGTGGTCGTCTGACACCCCGGGGGAGAAGCCAGAAAGGCGGCGCCATGGACCTGTACGAATCGAGCCTGAAGTCCCTGCCCCTCATCGCGCGCGGCAAGGTGCGCGACATCTACGCGGTGGGCGAGGACAAGATGCTGCTGCTGGCGAGCGACCGGCTCTCGGCCTACGACGTCATCATGCCCACGCCCATCCCGGAGAAGGGCCGCGTCCTCACGGAGGTGGCCAACTTCTGGTTCGCGAAGCTCGCGGACATCGTGCCCAACCACCTCACGGGCATCGACCCGGAGAGCGTGGTGGCCCCGGAGGAGCGCGAGCAGGTTCGCGGGCGCTCCATCGTGGTGAAGAGGCTCAAGGCCCTGCCGGTGGAAGCGGTCGTGCGAGGCTACCTCGAGGGATCGGGCTGGAAGGAGTACCAGGAGTCGCAGAGCGTGTGCGGCATCCGGCTGCCGCCGGGGCTGCAGCGCGCCTCCAGGCTCCCGCAGCCCATCTTCACCCCCGCCACGAAGGAGCAGGCGGGCTCGCACGACATCAACATCACCTTCGAGCGCATGGCGGAGATCCTGGGCCGCGAGCGGGCGGAGGAGGTGCGCTCCGTCGCGATCCGGCTCTACACGACGGCCGCGGAGTTCGCGCTCACCAAGGGCATCATCATCGCCGACACGAAGTTCGAGTTCGGCGTGGACTCGGCCGGTAAGCTCCACCTGATCGACGAGATCCTCACGCCGGACTCCTCGCGCTTCTGGCCGCTCGACACCTACAAGGTCGGCGAGAGCCCGGAGAGCTTCGACAAGCAGTACGTGCGCAACTGGCTCGACTCCATCGGCTTCGCGCGCAAGCCCCCGGCGCCCCAGGTGCCGCGCGAAGTGGCGCTCAGGACATCGGAGAAGTACCAGGAGGCGCTCAGGCGCCTCGCGGCCTGATGCGACTGGTGCTCCTCGACATGGGGGGCGTCCTCGTCGAGCTGGTCGGCGAGCGCCCCTTCCTGGAGATGATGGGCGGCGGCGTGGGCGCCGACGAGATGTGGCGCCGCTGGCTGCACTCGCCCTCGGTTCGGGCGCACGAGACCGGGCGCATGGACACCGCGGAGTTCGCCGAGGAGGCGGTGCGCGAGTTCGGGCTGCCCGTGGGGCCCGACGAGTTCCTCGAGCATTTCCGCAGCTGGCTCGCCGGCCCCTTCGCCGGCGCCCACGAGCTCCTCGACGAGCTGGCCGCGCGCCACCGCACCGCCATCCTCACCAACATCAGCGCCGTGCACTGGCCCATCGCGGAGTCCTACGGGCTCTTCGACCGGGTGGAGCGCGTCTTCGCCTCCTACCGCATGGGCGCCATCAAGCCGGACCGCGACTACTTCGAGATGGCGCTCGCGGAGCTGGGCGCCTCGCCCGCCGAGGCCGTCTTCTTCGACGACAACGTGGTGAACGTCGAGGGCGCGCGGGCCTGCGGCATCGAGGCCCACGTGGTTCGCGGCGTCGCCGAGACGCGCAGCCGCCTTCGCGAGATCGACCTGCTGCCCGGCGGCCCGCCCTAGCGCAGCACTCCGGCGAGCCACGCGTCGATCGTGCGCGCGAGCTCGTCCTCCTTGCCGGCGTAGAAGTGGTCCGTTCCTGCGATCATCGCCTGGCGCGATCCTTCCGGGGCCGAAGCAAGGGTGAGCCGGCGTCGCCACGCGGCGTCGCGCGAGGGCTCCAGGTCGTTCTCGCCGTGGACGTCGAGGATGGGGCGCGGGCTGAACCAGGTGGCCAGGCTGTAGCCGCCCGTGAGCCCGAGGCAGGCCCACGCGCGGAACGGCGACTCGCGATTGGCGTCGAAGTACTCGTTGGCCATCCACGACCCCATGCTGTGCGACACCAGCGCCATGCGCGCGTCGCCCTTCGCGGCGAGCCACGCGCCGGCCCGCGCGATGCGGTCGAGGGCCTCGGGAAAGAGCGCGGGGTAGTAGGCCTCGGAGCGCGCGTCCGCCGCCTGCACCGGCATCTGGATGGAGAGCGTGGTCCACCCCAGGTCCGTGAGCTTCGTGCGCAGCACGCCGATGATGCCGTGGTCGGGGTGCACGCCGATGCCGTGCACGATCACCACCGCACCCTTCGGCTTCGCGGCCGGCGCGTGGATCGCGAGGAACTTGCGGCCCGTCGAGGTTTCCAGCCAGACGGCGTCGCCCACCACGAGGCCGGGCACCACCTCGTCGGCCCAGCGCTTCTCGCGCGCGTAGTCCTGGGCGGCCACGGGAAGGGCGGCCATCAAGACTAGCAATGCGAGCCTCGCGAGCATGCGTGAGAGAATACACGCTGATCCGCCAGGACGCCCACCATGGAATTCTTCACCTTCGCCTGGATCACCGACCCCCAGATCTGGCTCTCCCTCCTCACCCTCTCCGCCCTGGAGATCGTGCTCGGGATCGACAACCTCGTCTTCATCGCCATCCTCACCGGGCGGCTCCCCGCGCACCAGCGCGCGCTGGGCCGCAAGGTGGGGCTTTCGCTCGCGCTCATCACGCGCCTCATCCTGCTCGCCACGCTGGCCTGGATCGTGGGGCTCACCTACCCGGTGTTCACGCTCGCGGGCAACGACTTCTCCTGGCGCGACATCATCCTCATCGCGGGGGGCCTCTTCCTCCTCTACAAGGCCACGGTCGAGATCCACGAGATGGTCGAGAAGGACGAGGACGAGCCCGACAGCCCGCACGGGGCCGCGGGCGTCACCTTCCGCGGCGTGGTGCTCCAGATCGCCATCATCGACATCATCTTCTCGCTCGATTCCGTCATCACCGCCGTGGGCATGGCCGACAAGCTCTGGGTGATGGTGGCGGCCGTGGTGATCGCGATGATCCTCATGATCGTGGCCTCCAACCCGCTCGCGAACTTCGTCGCGGCGCACCCGACGGTGAAGATGCTGGCGCTCGCGTTCCTGCTCCTCATCGGCGTGGTGCTCATCGCCGACGGCCTGGGCTACCACGTGCCCAAGGGCTACATCTACTTCGCGCTCGCCTTCTCGGTGGCCGTGGAGACCCTCAACCACTGGGTCCGGCGCAGGCGCCGGCGCCTTCGCGGCGCCTGAGGAGGAATGCGATGAAGACCCGCATCGATCCGCGGGCGCTCACCCGCGAGCTCCTCGCCTTCAACACCATCAACCCGCCGGGCATGGAGCGCGCCTGCGCCCGCCACCTGGGCGCGATCCTCGAGGCCGCGGGCTTCCGCACGGCCTACCACGAGTTCGCGGAAGCCCGCACGAGCCTCGTGGCCGAGATCGGCGGCGACCCGCAGCGCCCGCCCATCTGCTTCACCGGCCACATCGACACGGTGCCGCTGGGCGCGAAGCCCTGGACGAAGGATGCCTTCGCCGGGGAGACGGACGGCGACCGGCTCTACGGGCGCGGCTCCACCGACATGAAGAGCGGCATCGCGGCCTTCGTGGCGGCCGCCGTCGAGCTGGCGCCTCGGCTCGCGAGGAGCCCCGGCGTGGTGCTCGTCATCACCGCGAGCGAGGAGATCGGCTGCGAGGGGTCCCGGTTCCTCGCCGACGCGAAGCTTCTGGACCGGGCCGGCGCCATCGTCGTGGCCGAGCCCACCGCCAACTATCCCTACGTGGGCCACAAGGGCCTGGTGTGGTTCGAGATCGAGACCACGGGCGTGACCGCGCACGGCTCCATGCCGGAAGTCGGCGACAACGCCATCAACAGGATGGCGCGCGTGATCGGCGACCTCGAGGGCTTCCGCTTCCCCGTGCAGTCGCATCCCGTGATGGGAAGCCCCACGCTCAACGTGGGCACGATCCGCGGCGGCCTCAACACCAACTCCGTGCCCGACTCCGCGAAGATCACGGTGGACGTGCGCACGGTGCCGGGCATCGACCACGGGCACCTGTGCCACTCGCTCGAAACCCTCCTCGGGCCGCGCGGGGCGAAGGTGAAGCCCATCGTGGACACGCCCGCGCTCTACACCGAGCCCGAGGCCGGGTGGGTGCAGGAGGTCTTCGAGGTGACCACGCCGTTCCTCGAGGGTCGCCCGACGCCGAAGACGATCACCTTCTCCACGGACGGCGCGTGGCTCAAGCCGGGCTACGGCGGCCCGCCGGCGGTGATCCTGGGGCCCGGCGAGCCCAGGCTTGCGCACCAGACGGACGAGTGGTGCTCGCTCTCGCGCATCGAGCAGTCGGTGGACGTCTTCGCCACCCTCATGCGCCGCTGGTGCGGGGTCTAGAATACCGTCCATGGAATCGCCCGGCGCCGCCACGCAGCCCGCATCCCTCCGGGCCGCGGCGGCGCTCCTTGCCGGGTTCCTTTTCGTCCTTCCCTTCTCGTCCAGCCTCACGCTGCGCAACTCGCTGCTCGGGCTGGCCGCCGCCTGCCTCCTGTACGCGGCGGCGCGGGGACAGCTCGCGAGGCCGCGGCTTCCTCCCTGGCGCCTGCTCGTGCCGTTGCTGGCCTACGGCGCGTGGTGCGCCGCCTCCGTCGCATGGAGCGTGAACCCGGCCTACTCGGCCTCGGAGCTGCGGCCGGGGCTCGTCTATCCGTTCATCGCCTTCCTCGTCTTCTTCGCCGCGACCGCCGACGCGAAGTCCGTCGACAACTGGGCGTGGAGCCTTTCGGCGGGTCTTGCCGCCCTGGGACTCGCGGCCGTGGGGCAGGTCGTCGTGTCGGGGTGGTGGGATCCGGAGCGCTGGCACGGCGACACGGGGTTCTACGCCACGCACGTCGTGCTCGCGCTGCCGATGCTCGCGTGGGCGTTCCTGCGCGCCGGAGCGGGCAGGCGGGTACTGCAGGTCGCGCTCGCGGGGACGGCGCTCCTCACGCTCGTGGTGACCGCGTGGAACGACAACCGCATCGCCTGGGTCGCGCTCGCGGCCATGATGATCCTCGCCTTTGCCATCTCGGGCGACCTGCTCTCGGGCCCCCGGCGCTACGCGGCGCTCGCCTTCGCGGCCGCCGCGCTCGCCCTCTTCGCAGCGCTCTTCGCGTGGTCGATGCAGCAGCGCGCCGAGCGCCTGGAGGGAACGCCCTACGCCGAGGAGGCACGCCTTTCGCACGATCCGCGGCCGGCCCTCTGGGACTACGCCGCCCGCCGCCACGGCGAGGCGCCCTGGATCGGCTTCGGCTACGGGCGCGGCATCCTGGACCTGCAGTTCCGCATGGGCGTGACACCCGGGGTGGACAACCCGAAGCACACGCACGCCCACAACACGGCGCTCAACGTGCTGATCCAGGGCGGCGTGGTGGGTCTCGTTCTCTTCTCGTGGATGGTCTTCGCCGTCGCGCGCGAGATGGCCGCGGGGCTCTCCGCCGGAATTCCCCGGCGCTTCGTGGCGACCCTGGGGCTGGCTCTCCTGGCGGGATTCGCCATCCGCAACATGACGGACGACTTCCTCGTGCGCCACAGCTCGATGCTCGCGTGGGCGCTGGCCGGCGCGGTGCTGGGGGCGCTGCGGCCTACTTCCGCCAGTACGCCGGAGTGAGGAGCACGAGCATCGTGAAGAGCTCGAGGCGCCCCAGCAGCATCGTGAGCGTGCAGACCCAGGTCTGGAAGTCCGACAGCACGGCGTAGTTGCCGGCCGGCCCCACGAGGCCCAGGCCCGGGCCCATGTTGTTGATGCAGGCCATGACCGCCGTGATCGCGGTGATCGGGTCCACGCCCGTGGCGAGCAGCAGCATCGTCATCGTGATGATCGTCGTGCCGTACATCAGCATGAACGCCAGCACCGCGAAGATCACGTTGTTCTCGATCACCTGTTCGCCGTACTTCACGGGCACCACCGCGCGCGGGTGGATGATGCGGGTCATCTCGCGGATGGCCTGCTTGAAGAGCACCACGGCGCGCACCATCTTGATCCCGCCGCCCGTCGATCCCGAGCTCGTCGCGAAGCACGACAGGAAGATCATCCAGATGGGCGCGAACCAGGGCCACTGCGCATAGTCCACGGAGGCGAATCCCGTGGTGGAGGCGATGGACACCACGTTGAAGGAGGCATGCCGCAGCGCCGTGGCGAAATCGGGATAGACCGCCTCGGCCGTCAGGAAGGCCGCGATCGCGAGCGAGGAGCCCACCATCCAGATCATCACCCGGCGCGCCTCCACGTCGGCGAGGTAGGGCGCGAGCGAGCGGCGGCGGATGACGAGGAAGTGGGTGGCGAAGTTCAGGCTCGCGGCCAGCATGAAGGCGGTGGTCACGGCCTCGATGAGCGGCGAGTCGAACCAGGCGAAGCTCGCGTCGTGCGAGGAGAACCCGCCCAGCCCCATGGTGGAGAAGGCGTGGATCACCGCGTCCACCCACGTCATCCCCGCGAAGTGGAAGGACAGGATGCAGGCGACCGTCACCGCCGTGTACACGCCCCAGAGTCCCTTGGCGGTGTCGCCGATGCGCGGGGTGAGCTTGGTGTCCTTCATGCAGCCCGGGCTCTCGGCCTTGAAGAGCTGGCTGCCGCCCACGCCCAGAAGCGGCAGGATCGCGACCGCCAGCACGATGATGCCCATGCCCCCGATCCACACGAGGAGCGTGCGCCAGATGTTGAGCGAGGGCTCCAGATTGTCCAGCCCGGAGATCACCGTGGCCCCGGAGGTCGTCATCCCGGAGACGGTCTCGAAGTAGGCGTCGGTGAAGGACAGGCCCGGGATGCCGAGGATGAGCGGGACGGTCGCGAAGGCCGGCACCACCGTCCAGACGAGGGTCACCAGGAGGAAGCCGTCGCGCGGCTGCAGCTCGCGGCGGTGCCGGCCTCGCGTGACGAAGAACATGAAGAGGCCGGAGAGGAAGGTCGCCAGGAACCCGGTCTCGAAGGAACGGTGCTCCCCGTCGGCGAGCGCGAGCGAGAAGGCGAGTGGCACGAAGAAGGCCGGGGAGAAGAGCAGCACCGCGCCGGACAGCACGTGCAGGATGGGGAACAGGCGCAGCACCGCGTCGACGGGCCGCGGGGCGGGCCTCGGCGGCTGGCGAAGCGGCGGCAGCGGAATCGCCATCGCCTAGAAGAACCCCACCGAGACCTCGAAGAGCTTCTCGATCTTCGGGATCATGCGCTTCTGCGTGAGGAAGACGATGACGTGGTCGTCGGGCTCGATCACGTGCGAGTCCTCCTCGGCCACGATCACCTTCTCGCCGCGGATGATGCCCACGATGACCGAGCCCGGCGGCATGTCGATCTCGCGGATGCGCCGCCCCACCACGCGCGAGGTCTTGCGGTCGCCGTGGGCGATGAGCTCGATCGCCTCGGCGCGCCCGCGCCGCACGCTGTGCACGGCCACCACGTCGCCGCGGCGCACGTGCTCCAGGAGGCTTCCGAGGGTGGCCTGGGCGGGGGAAATGGCGATGTCGATCTGCCCGCCCTGCATGAGGTCGCCGTAGGCGCGCCGGTTGATGAGGGCGATCACGCGTCGCGCGCCCATGCGCTTGGCGAGCAGCGCCGACATGATGTTCGCCTCGTCGTCGTTGGTGACCGAGACGAAGAGGTCGGTCTCGTCCACGCTCTCGTCGCCCAGCAGGTCCTCGTTGCTCACGTCCCCGTTGAGCACCAGCGCGCTCTCGAGCTGGCCGGCGAGGAACTCGCATCGCCGCTTGGAGGCCTCGATCACCTTCACGTTCATGCGACCCTCGAGTGCCGTGGCCAGGCGCAGGCCGATGTTGCCGCCGCCGGCGATGATTACGCGGGTCACGGGCCGGTCGATCTGGCGCATGTGCGCCATCACGTGGCGGATGTGCTCCGAGGCGGCCACGAAGAACACCTCGTCGCCGGCGTGGACCACCGTTTCCGGCGCGAGGGGAAGCGGCCGGTCCTGGCGGTAGATCGCCGCGACCTTCACCTCGATGTCCGGCAGCATCTTCTCGAGGTCGCGCAGCGGGTGGCGCACGAGCGTGCCGCCCTCGATCGCGCGCACGGCCACGAGGTCGATCCGGCCGCCGGCGAACTCCGCCACCTGCAGCGCCTCGGGGAACTCCACCAGGCGCAGGATGTACTCCGTGACGATCTGCTCGGGGCAGATGGCGTGGTCCACGGAGAAGCCCTCGCCGTGCAGCAGGTCCGGGTGGCGCTCGAACCACGTGGAGCGGATGCGCGCGATGCGAGTGGGGATGTTGAAGACCGCGTGCGCGACCTTGGTGGCCACGAGGTTCGTCTCGTCGCTCGCGGTCACCGCGAAGAGCATGTCGGTGTCGGCCGCGCCCGCCTCGGCCAGCACCTCGGGGTGTGCCGCGTTTCCCGTGACCGTGCGCAGGTCGAACTGGTTCTGCAGGTCCTTCAGGCGCTCGGTGTTCGTGTCGACGACGGTGACGTCGTTCTTCTCCGAAACGAGGCTTTCGGCCACGCTGGCGCCGACCTGGCCGGCGCCGAGGATGAGGATCTTCAAGGGGGAGAGGGGGTCGTCGGGCTGACGCCGTGAATTTTACGCCGGGACGGGGCTTCCTGCTGCCCCGCGGCTAGAGGGAGGCGATGAGCTTCACCGCGAGCGCCAGCAGGAAGATGGCGAAGGCCTTCTTGAGGTGCCCCACCGGCAGGCGATGGGCGAGGCGCGCGCCCACGGGGGCCGTGAGCGCGCTCGTGAGCGAGATCCCCAGGAGCGCGGGCAGGTAGACGTAGCCCAGGGTCCAATCCGGGAGCGACGGCTCGGTGAGGCCCGCCGCGACATAGCCCGCCGTCCCCGAAACGGCCACGACGGAGCCGATCGCCGCCGACGTGCCGATGGCCGACCTGAAGGGCACGCCCCACATCGTCATGAACGGCACCGAGATCATCGCCCCGCCCACGCCCGCGAGGCCGGAGAAGCCGCCGATCAGCGCCCCCACGCCGAAGAGCCCCGGGCGGCCCGGCATGGGGCGGCTCGTCGCGGGCGGGCGGCCGAAGAGGATGTGCGCGGTCACGTAGAGCATGAAGGCCAGGAAGAAGTACTTGAGGAACGCCACGGGCGCCACGCGCGCGACGGCGCCGGCGGCGAGCCCCGCCGCGACCACCCCCGGCGCCACGCCGCGAACGATGTCGAGCCGGACCGCTCCGTGGGCGTGGTGCTCTCGCGCTCCCGAGGCCGTGGCGACGACGATGGCGGCGAGCGAGGTGCCCAGCGCGAGGTGCATCACGTGGGCGGGAGCGAAGCCGAACGCCACGAAGACGAGCCCAAGCGTGGGCACGATCACGGCGCCGCCGCCGATGCCCAGCAGCCCCGAGAGGAAGCCGACGACGGCGCCCAGGCCCGCGTAGGTGAGCCAGGTGAGCGCGTCACCCGGCATCGCGCGCGAGCAGCTTGCCGATGGCCTTCCACTCCGCCGGCGTGACCGGCGTGACCGAGAGGCGGTTGCCGCGGCGCAGGATCACCATGTCGGCGAGCTCGGGCCGCAGCCGCAGCTCGTCGAGGGGCAGCAGGCGCGTCTTCCTCACGAGCTTCACGTCGACCAGCATCCAGCGCGGGCTGGCGCGCGTGGCCTTGGGGTCGAAGTACGGGCTCTTCGGGTCGAACTGCGTCTCGTCGGGATGGGGGGCGGATGCGACCTCGGCGAGGCCCGCGATGCCGGGCACCTCGCAGCTCGAGTGGTAGAAGAGCACGCCGTCGCCCACGCGCATGGCGTCGCGCATGTAGTTGCGGGCCTGGTAGTTCCTCACGCCGAACCAGGGCGTGGTCTTCCTCGGCGCGCGGACGAGGTCGTCGATGGAGAACTCGTCGGGCTCCGACTTCATGAGCCAGTAGGAAATCATGAAATGGGGTCAGGTTACTTTTCAGCCGGTGAGCCCCGCTGCCGCGGGGCGATCCGAAAAGTAACCTGACCCCATTTCAAGATTTCCTGCGGTGTTCGTCCGGGCCGCACGCTCGAACCCACAGGTTCAAGGCGGTTGCCCACCGGGTGCCGTAGGTACATCCGACATGGGACGCGCACAATAGCACCGCTTTGGCGGGCATCCAGGCTTACAAGATTATCGGCTCGAAGATGTAAGCCCGGACGAACACCGCAGGAAACCGGCACGCCGTTCGAACGGCGCCTCGCGCGCCGCTAGAAGAGCTTGTCCTGGTCGGCGGCGAGCGCCGATTCCAGCGTCTCCTGCATCGCGGCGATTCTACGCCGATAGTCGGGGGCGTCAACGGAGGCCGCGGCCTTGCCGGGCTTGTGCGCGAGGAACTCGTGCGCGATGTTGAGCGCGGCCATGATCGCGATGCGCTCGTTGCCCGTCACCTTACCGGTGTCGCGCAGTTCCTTCATGCGGCGGTTGAGGTAGTCGACGGAAGCCTGGAGCTGCTTCTCCTCGCCCTCGGGGCAGGCCACGCGGTACTCGCGGCCCAGGATCTGGATGGAGAGCCCCTTGTCGCGGGCCTTCGCGTCTTCGCTCACGCTTCGGTCTCGGGAATCTGCTTGAGCAGCGCCTCGATGCGCGCCTTGGCGGCGGCGAGCTTCTCCGCGAGGCGCGCGTTCTCGTCGGTGCGCGCGGCGAGCTGCTGGCGCAACTCGCGTCCTTCCTCGCGCAGCTGCTTGAGTTGCGCGATCGCCTGCTCGACCTTCGCCTCGAGTGCGGAAAGCTCGGGATCCATCCGCGAAGACTATTGGAAAAGCATATCCGCGTCAATGTGTAAGCGCTTATTTTGAAAGTGATTTCGAATGTAACTTGGGGCCTGCCGAAAGCGCGGGAGTATCATGGCGGCAGCTTTCGGGTGTCCGGGAAGCCGGTGAAAGGCCGGCGCTGCCCCCGCAACGGTAAGCCAGTGCGGACCTCCCACCAGCCACTGCGGCCCTCGCGCCGTGGGAAGGCGGAGGTCAAGTCTGGCGAGCCCGGAGACCGGCCCGTCGGCAACGGAACCGCTTCGGCACAACGGGGCGGGTTATTGACCCCAGGGCCTGCGGGGACGCTGGCCTGACCGGACCAAGGAACCTCCATGAAGACCACGCCCCTCGCCGGCCTCGCCGCGGCGATGGCATTGGGCGCCCACGCCCAGCAAGCGCCCGCCCCCGTTTCCGCCGCCCCCACGCTCGCATTCCAGTCACTCGACGCCATGGTGGTCACGGCCACGCGCACGCCGCAGCGCGCCGGCGACGCCCTGCGCGACGTCGAGGTGATCACGCGCGAGGACATCGACCGCGCCGCGCCCGTTTCGCTCGCCGAGCTGCTGCAGCGCCAGGCCCTGGTGGAATTCCGCGGCACCGGAGGGCCGGGACAGCCCGCCGGCCTCTTCCTGCGCGGCGCCAACGCCGGCCAGACGCTCGTGCTCGTCGACGGGCTGCGCGTGAGCTCGGCCACCGTGGGCACGACCTCCATCGAGAACATCCCCCTCGACCTCGTCGAGCGCATCGAGGTGGTGAAGGGGCCGCTCTCCAGCCTCTACGGCCCGGACGCGATCGGCGGCGTGGTGCAGATCTTCACCCGCGCTTCCGCCACGCCGCGCCTCTTCGCGAGCGCCGCCTACGGCAGCGATTCCGACGGCCGCCTCGCCACGGGCTTCACCGCGATCGAGGGCAAGACCACCGTCTCGTTCTCCGCCGGCGGGCGGACCGTGGACGCGCCGAGCGCCACCAACGAGCGCGCCTTCTGCCACGACCCCGACCGCGACCCCTACGACAACGCCTTCGCGAACCTGAAGGTCGTGGGCCGCCTCGCGCCCCAGGAGACGCTCGCGTTCACCGGCTTCGTGAGCCGCGGGCGCGCCCGATTCGACGGCTGCCCCGACGCCCAGGGAAACTACGCCAACGACCGCAACGTGCAGACGCTCGCGGCCGCCAACATCGTCTCGGAGATGAACTACGAGACCTGGTGGAAGAGCCGCCTCACCCTCGGCCAGGGCCGCGACGAGCTCCAGATCGAGGGCGGCACGACGGCGCGCTTCGACACGCGCCAGGACCAGGCCTCCTGGGTGCACGAGTTCACGCTGCCCGCGGGCAAGGCGCTCGCCGGCTTCGAGATGCTGCGCCAGAAGGTCGTCTCCGACACCTCGTTCTCCGAGACCAGGCGCGACACGAACTCGGCCTGGGCGGCGCTTTCCGAGTCCTGGGGCTCCTACCGGTTCGAAGGCTCCATCCGCCGCGACGACGACGACCAGTTCGGCGCCCACGACACGGGTGCGGCGAGCGCGGGCATCGCCTGGCCGGGGGCGGGTCTCCTCACGTTCACTTTCGGTCGTGGTTTCCGCGCGCCGACCTTCTTCGACCTCTACGCGCCGCCCTCCGACTTCTACGTGCCCAATCCGCTGCTTCGCCCCGAGGAGAGCCTGGGGCGCGAGATCGGATGGCGCAGCGAATCGCTTCGCGGCTGGCAGCTTCGCCTCACCGCCTTCGACAACCGCATCGAGGACCTCATCACCTACGTCTATCCCACGATGGAGAACGTGCGGCGCGCGCGCATCCGCGGCGTCGAGGCCTCCGTCGAGGGCCGGGCCTGGGGCCTGGGCTGGCGCGGCTCCTACGCCTCGCAGGACCCGAAGGACGAGGAGACGGGTTTCCAGCTCCAGGGGCGCGCGAAGCGCTTCGGCCGCCTGGAGGCGTCCTGGGGATCGGGCGACTGGTCCGTCTCCGGCGGCGTCACCGCCTCGAGCGAGCGCTTCGACTCCGCCGACGAGTCGCCGGCCTCGCGCCTGCCGGGCTACGCGATCGCGGACGCCACGGTGCGCTACGCCGTGAGCAGGCGCTGGAGCCTGGAGCTCACGGGCTCGAACCTCTTCGACAAGCGCTACGAGCACGCCGTGGGCTACGACGCCCCGCGGCGCGCCATCCTGCTCAGCCTGCGCTTCGAGGCCACCTGAAGCAGGCCGCCCTCCCCCTCCCCGCGGCCGTTTGCTAATCTGGCGGGCATGGTTCCCGACCCGATCGGCGTCGACTCCCTGCGGCGGGTGCTGGTGGTGAAGCTGCGCCACCACGGCGACGTCCTGCTCTCCTCGCCCGTCTTCCGCGTGCTGGCGGCGCGCGCGCCGCAGGCGGAGATCGACGCGCTGGTCTACGCGGACACGCGCGACATGCTCGCCGGCCACCCCTCGATCGCGCGCATCCACGCGATCGACCGCGAGTGGAAGCGCCAGGGCCTGCTCACGCAGCTGCGGCGCGAGTCGGCGCTCCTTTCGGACCTTCGCGAGCGGCGCTACCAGCTCATCGTGCACCTCACCGAGCACTGGCGCGGCGCCTGGCTCGCGCAGCTGCTCCGGCCGCGCTGGTCCGTGGCCCCGGCGCGCGACAACGGCTTCTGGAAGGCCGCCTTCTCCCATTGCTACGCGTCGCCGCGCGCGACGCCACGGCACACGGTGGAATCGAACCTCGACGCGCTGCGGCGCGTGGGGATCTACCCCTCGGAGGACGAGAAGCGCCTGGTCATGGTGCCCGGCCCCGAGGCCGAGGCGAAGGTGGACGCCCTCCTCGCGCAGCACGGTGTCGCGGCCAAGGGGTTCCTGCACGTGCACCCCACCTCGCGCTGGCTCTTCAAGGCGTGGACGGACGAGAGAAACGCCGAGCTCCTGCAGCGCCTGGCGAAGGACGGCCACCGCCTCGTCCTCACCGGCGCGCCCAACGCTCGCGAGCAGTCCATCGTGAAGCGGATCCTCGAGCGCGCGCAGGCCCCGGTGATCGACCTCTCCGGGCAGCTCACGCTGCGCGAGATGGCGGCGCTGGCCGCCCGCGCCCGCCTTTTCTTCGGCGTCGATTCCGCGCCCATGCACATCGCCGCCGCCATGGGCACGCCCGTGGTGGTCCTCTTCGGGCCCAGCGGCGAGCGGCAGTGGGGCCCGTGGCGCGTGGCGCACCGCGTCGTGGAAAGCGGGCACCCCTGCCGGCCGTGCGGCAACGACGGCTGCGGCGGCAGCAAGGTGAGCGAGTGCCTGACGGAGCTGCCCGTGGACCGGGTGCACTCGGCCATCAACGAGCTCCTCGCGCAGCCGTGAGCCCGACCGTGCGCGGGCGCGGAGCAGGAGGCCCCCGCGTGGCCCTGGTGCGAAGCCGCTTCGACGCCTTCGGCGGCGCAGAGCGCTTCGTGCAGTCGGCCATCGCCGCGCTTTCCGCGCAAGGCGCCACCCTCACCCTCGTCACGCGCCGCTGGCCGGACAACGACGGCACGGCGATCATCCTCGACCCGTTCTACCTGGGCAGCCTCTGGCGCGACCGCGGCTTCGCGCGCGCCGTCTGCGCGGAGCTCGCGCGCCGCCGCTTCGACCTCGTGCAGTCCCACGAGCGCATCGCCTGCTGCGACGTCTACCGCGCCGGCGACGGCGTGCACGCCGAGTGGCTGGCGCAGCGAAGCCGCGTGCAGCCGGCGTTCGCGCGCTGGGCCACCTCGGCCTCGCCGCACCACAAGTACCTGCTCGCCGCCGAGCGCGAGCTCTTCACCTCGCCGCGGCTCAGGGCGGTCATCTGCAATTCGGAGATGGTGCGCGGGGAGATCGCGCAGCGCTTCGCCACGCCCGCGGACAAGCTGGTGCTCATCCGCAACGCCGTCGACTCCCGCTCCTTCCATCCGGGGCTTCGAGAGGAGTTCGGCGCCGCGGTGCGCCAGCAGGTGGGCATCCCCCGCGACGCGACGGTATTCGCCTACGTGGGCTCAGGATTCGAGAGGAAGGGCGTGGCGCCCTTCCTGCAGGCTCTCGCGCGGCGCCGCGAGCCCGCGTGGGCGATCGTCTGCGGCAAGGACAAGCGCGCCCACGCCTACGGGCGGCTCTCGGTGAAGCTGGGCGTGGCGGGGCGCGTGCGCTTCGTGGGCGGCGTCTCCGACGTGCGTCCATTCCTGGCGGCTGCCGACGCCTTCGTGCTGCCCACGCTCTACGACCCGTTCCCCAACGCCGCGCTCGAGGCCATGGCCGCGGGGCTGCCCGTCGTGACCAGCACCAAGTGCGGCGCGGCGGAGGTCGTGCGCGAGGGCGAGAGCGGGTTCGTCCGCGACGCGCTCGACGTCGAGGGGCTCGCCGGATGCCTCGACCGCCTCGACCCCGATACCGCCCGGCGCATGGGCGAGGCCGCGCGCGAGGCGGTGGCGCCGCTCACCCCGGAGGCCATGGGCCGCGAGTACCTCGCCCTGTACGAGAGGCTGCTGGCCGGCAAACTGGGATAATGCCGGGATGACCGACCCGCAGCCCGACGGCCGCGCCCTGTACGCGCGGCTCCTCAAGCACGTGTGGCCCTACCGGGCCGCGCTCGCCGGGGCCATCGCCGCGATGATCGTGGGCGGGCTCGCGGACGCCGCGCTCGTGAAGCTCACCGGGCCGCTGGTGAACGAGCTCTTCGTGAACCGCAACCGGGAGCTGGCGCTGCTCATCCCGCTCGGCGTGGTGGCCGTGTTCCTGGTGAGCGGGCTGGCGAGCTTCACCTCCGGCTACCTCAACCAGTGGGTGAACAACAAGGTCATCCTCGACCTGCGCGCCACGATGTTCGCCAACGTGCTGCGCCTGCCCCCGGCCTTCTTCGACGAGGTGCCCACCGCGCGGCTGGTGGCGCGCTTCACGCACGACGTGGCGCAGATCGCCTCGGCCTCCACGAGCGTGCTCGCCACGCTGGTGCGCGACACGGTGACGATCGCGGCGCTGCTGGCGATCCTGCTGTGGTCGAACTGGAAGCTCACCCTCATCACCTTCGTGGTCATCCCGCCCATCGCGCTCGCCGTGCGCTACTTCAGCCGGCGGCTGCGCGAGACGAGCCGCGCAAGCCAGAAGGCCATGGGCGGCATCGCGGAGGTGCTCGACGAGTCGATCACCAACCAGCGCGTCGTGCGCGTCTTCGGCGGCCAGGACTACGAGGCCGGGCGCTTCGCGAAGGCCGCACAGCTCATCCGGCGCCACAACATGAAGCAGGCCGCGGCGGCCGCCTCGACGGTGCCGGTGACCCAGTTCCTGGTCGCCTGCGCGGTGGCCGCGATCATCTACTTCGCCGCCGAGCTCGCCTTCACCGGGCAGACGGACGTGGGCCGGTTCGTGGAGTTCATCGCCGCCACCGGCATGCTGCTGCAGCCGCTCAAGCGCCTGACGGGCGTGAACGAGCACCTGCAGCGCGGGCTCGCGGCCTGCGAGAGCGTCTTCGGGCTCGTCGACGAGAAGCCCGAGGACGACCGCGGCACCGTGACGCTGGAGCGCGCGCGCGGCGAGATCCGCCTCGAGGGCGTCTCGCTCACCTATCGCAGCGGCGCCCAGCCGGCGCTCGACGGCGTCTCGCTCGCCATCCGCCCCGGCGAGACGGTGGCGCTCGTGGGCGCCTCGGGGAGCGGGAAGTCCAGCCTCATCCACCTGCTGCCGCGCTTCTACCACCCCACCGCGGGGCGCATCACGCTCGACGGGCACGCGCTCGAGGACCTCACCCTCGAGAGCCTGCGCCGGCAGATCGCGCTCGTGTCGCAGAACGTGGTTCTCTTCAACGACACGGTCGCGGCCAACATCGCCTACGGCCGCGGCGAGAAGGCCGCGCAGGCCGACATCGAGCGGGCCGCCGAGGCCGCGCACGCCATGGGCTTCATCCGCGAGCTGCCGCAGGGCTTCGCCACGGAGATCGGCGAGAACGGCGCCAAGCTCTCCGGCGGCCAGCGCCAGCGCATCGCGATCGCCCGCGCGATCCTCAAGGACGCCCCCATCCTGCTCCTCGACGAGGCGACCTCCGCCCTGGACACCGAGAGCGAGAGGGCCGTGCAGGCCGCGCTCGAGTCCCTCATGCGGGGGCGCACCACGATCGTGATCGCGCACCGCCTCTCCACCGTCGAGAACGCCGACCGCATCGTCGTGCTCTCCCACGGCCGAATCGTGGAGGAGGGCGCTCACGCGGCGCTCCTGGCCGCCGACGGGGTGTACGCGGGGCTGCATCGCCTGCAGTTCGCGGGGGCCTAGCGCGGTGGCCGACGAGCGGCTTCGCATCCTGCACACGGAGTCCTCGCTCGGCTGGGGCGGCCAGGAGATCCGCATCCTCACCGAAGCGCGCGGCGTGGCCCGGCGCGGCCACGAGGTGACGCTCGCCGCCCCGGAGGAGTCGCGCATCTTCCAGGCCGCGCCCGGCTACGGGCTGGAGGCGGTCGCGGTGCCCATCGCGCGAAAGTCGTTCGCCGGGCTGCACGCGATGGTGAAGCTCCTGAAGGCCCGCCGCCTGGACGTGGTGAACACCCACAGCTCGACGGACAGCTGGCTCACGGCCGCGGCCCTGTGCTGCCTGCACCGCAACCTGCCCGTCGTGCGCACGAGGCACATCTCCGCGCCCGTGCCGCGCAACCTCTTCACGCGCTGGCTCTACCGCGACGCCTGCCGGCGGGTCGTGACCACCGGCGAGCGGCTTCGCCTGCAGGTGATGGAGGAGGCGGGGGCGGAGGCGAACCACGTCATCTCCATCCCGACGGGCATCGACCTCGAGCGCTTCCGTCCCGGCGAGCCGGCGAAGGCGCGAGCGGCCCTCGGCCTCGACCCGCAGGGGCCCCTGATCGGCATCGTCGCCACGCTGCGAAGCTGGAAGGGACACCGCTACCTCCTCGAGGCGTTCGCGGGACTGGCCGGCCGCGGCGCCCGCCTCGTCGTGGTGGGCGACGGCCCCCAGCGCGAGGCCCTGGAGGCGCTGGCCCGCGAGCTGGGCATCGCCGATCGCGTGCGCTTCGCGGGGAACCAGTCCGACGTGGCGCCGTGGCTGCAGTCCCTCGACCTCTTCTGCCTGCCGTCCTACGCCAACGAGGGCGTGCCGCAGGCGCTCATGCAGGCGATGGCCTGCGGGCTGCCGGTGATCTCCACGCCCGTGGGCAGCATCGCCGAGATCGTCCAGGACGGCGACACGGGCAGGCTCGTGCAGCCGGAGGATGCGGCGGCACTCCGGGCCGCGATCGAGTCGCTGCTGGCCGACGGGCCTCTGCGCTCCCGCCTCGCCACGAACGCGAGATCGGCCGCGCTGCAGCGTTTCGGCGAGGACCGCATGGTGGAACGCATGATCGACGTCTTCACGGCCGTGGCGCGCTCGGCGCGGCACGGCAACGGGGATTGAACCGGAGAGGGCGGGAATGGACACCGCGCAGATGACGCAGTACGCCAAGGGCCGCAAGTGCCTGGACGTGGGGTGCGGGCGGGACAAGATCCCGGGCTCCACGGGAATCGACATCGCGGTGGCGAGCGAGGCCGACATCCGCCACGACCTCGGGGTCTTCCCGTACCCGGTCGAGAGCGACGCCTACGACGCCATCTTCTGCCGCAACGTGATCGAGCACGTGCCCGACGTGGTGAAGCTCATGGAGGAGATCCACCGCGCGGGCAGGCCCGGCGCCGAGGTCTTCATCACCACGCCGCACTTCTCGAGCGTCTACTCCTACCAGGACCCCACGCACGTGCGGCACCTGTCGTACGAGTCTCTCGACTACTTCACCACCGACACGCGGCACTCCAACTTCTACACCGACCGGCGCTTCGAGATGGTCGAGCGCGCGGTCGACTTCGGGAAGTCCTTCCCGTTCTCCACGATCGCGAGGGCGCTCTTCGCCCTGTCGCCGCGCCGCTACGAGAAGCACTTCGCGTTCGTCTTCCCGGCCAACAGCCTCTACTTCCGCCTGCGGGTGGTGAAGTAGGCCCGGCGATGTCGTCGCGCACGCGCACCTGGCTCGCGATCTACGCACGCGCGCTGGGACGCATGGCCCGCGGCGAGGGACCGGCGGCCGATCCGCCCGGGCGAATCCTCCTGCCTCACCACTCGCTGCTCGGCGACACGATCCTGCTCGCGGCCTGCGTGGCGAAGCTGCGCGCGCGTCATCCGCAGGCCGAGATCGTCCACGTCATGCCGCGCGCGTTCGTGCCGCTCTTCTCGGGACGGCCCTGGGGCGCGGTGCCGGTGGGCTGGAGCGCGCGCGACCCGGAGAGCCTCGCGGCCCTGTGGGACCTGGGCCCGTTCGACCTCGCGATCGTCAACGGCGACAACCGCTTCAGCTGGCTCGCCCGCGCCATCGGCGCGCGGCGCGTGGTGGCGTTCTCCGGCGACCCCTCGGCGTACAAGAACTGGCCCGTCACCGATTTCGTCGCGATGCCGGACACGCCGATGGCGTGGTCCGACCTCGTCTCCACGCTGGTCCCCGGCGACCCGGCCGAGCCCTATTCGCGCGGGCAATGGCCGGCCCCGCCCTTCCGCCCCTACGACCGGCCCGAGGGGGACTACGCCGTCCTGCACGTGGGTGCCAGCACGCCGCACAAGACCTGGCTCGCCGATCGCTGGGCCGCTCTCGCCGCCGCCCTCGAGGCGCGCGGCCTGCGCGTGTGCTGGAGCGCGGGCCCCGGCGAGGAGGCGCTCGTCGCGGCGATCCCCGGCAGCGGCCGGCAGGCGAGCTTCGCCGGGCGGCTGGACCTCCCGCAGCTGTGGGACCTCGTCGGCCGCGCGAAGCTCGTGGTCACCGGCGACACGAGCGTGGCCCACATCAGCCGCGCGGCGTTCGCGCCCACCGTCGTGATCTACGGGCCGAGCGGACCCGTGCTCGGCGGCGCCGGGCGCTTCTGGGCCCATTGCCCGGGAGCGGGCGTCGCCATCGATCCCTTCCCGTGCCGCGACCAGGACGTCCTCTTCAAGCGCCACGTGACGTGGGTGCGCCGTTGCTCGCGCGGGCCTTCCGAGTGTCCGGCGCCGCGTTGCATGCACGAGATCGGCGTGGAGGCGGTGCTCACGGCCGCCGCCCCCTACCTCCCGGGATCTCCCCCGTGAGCGGGCCCACGGGCAGGGCCCGCGCATGATTCGAGCCATGGCGGGCGCCTCCCTCTCGATCTCCATCGTCACCTACGCGCCGGACGAGCGCCTGCTCGCCCGCACGCTCGCGAGCGCGGCCGACGCCATCGCCTTCGCCCGCGCCCAGGGGACGCTCGCCGCGGCCCGGCTCCTCGTCGTGGACAACGGCCCCGACGGCAAGGCGGCGATGCTGCGGCAACTGGCGGAGGCGGCGCTTTCCCGCGCGCAGGAAGTCGAGCTCGACGTGATCACGGGCCACGGCAACGTGGGCTTCGGGCAGGGGCACAACCTCGCCATCGCGCAGTCCGGCTGCGACCTCCACCTCGTGCTCAACCCCGACGTCGAGATGGCGCGCGAGGCACTGGACGCGGCACTGCGCTACCTGGAATCGCACCCGCAGGTCGGGGCGCTCACGCCCTCCGTGCGCGGCGCCGACGGCGAGCGCGAGTACCTGGTGAAGGGCTGGCCGACGCCGGGCGTGCTCTTCGTGCGGGGCTTCGTGCCGCGGTTCCTGCACGGGCCGTTCCGCAAGGCGCTCGACGCCTACGAGCTGCGGGAGCTGGACTGGGAAAAGGAGCAGGCGCCGGTTCGGATCGCGAGCGGCTGCTTCCTCTTGTGCCGGCGCGTGTTGCTCGAGCGGGTGAAGGGCTTCGATCCGGCCTACTTCCTCTACTTCGAGGACTTCGACCTCACGCTGCGGCTTTCGAAGGTGACGACGGTCGCGTACTGCCCGCAGGTGAGGATCGTGCACCACGGCGGCAAGGCGGCCTCGAAGGGACTGCGGCACATCGCGCTCTTCGTGCGCTCGGCGCGCCGGTTCTTCGAACTGCACGGGCGGGCACCGGCCTCCTGAGGTCCGTGCGGCGGGGCGCGAAATCGCGCCGCAACTTTCCCCGATTTTCGCGGGCCATCGCGCGCCCGCCTTCCTAGCATGGGCTCCATCCGACCGCCGCTTCCCGGCGCCGGAATCCCGGGAGACGCCCATGAATGTGCTGACCGACGACGAAGTGCTCGCCATCGCGGGCGGGCTTCCGCCCGGCGCCGTCCTCGACGAGGTCTTCTACCGCGCGCCCGCCGAGGCGCTTCGCGACCCGATCGCCTTCGCCGACCTCGCCGCCGAGGAGCATCCCCCCGCCAGCGCGGGCTGATTTCCGCGGCGCAGCGCCTGCCCGGTCGCCGCGCGCCGCGCCGAGTCCACGCCGCGACCGCAACCAAGGAGATGACGATGAAGGAAATCGAGAAGAAGGACGAGCCCGAGGTCTCGGGCGGCCACACGTCGGACGGCGGCTGCTTTCCGACGCCCGTGGGCTTCCCCCCGGGCCCGATCGTGCCGTTCCCGGACCCGCTGCCGAACAAGTCCGACGACCTGATGTAAACCGACTTCAACCCAGGAGAAGATCATGACCGACAAGACCATTTCGACGAACGAGGCAGGCAACGCGCTGGACGGGAAGCAAGCGGAAGGCGTGGGCGGTGGCGGCGACTCCTGCTCGCCCGAGTCCATCCTCGGAATCACCAGCTCCCTCACCCAGGCGTACGAGAACCTCGTGGACTTCACGTCCCACGTGATCGAGCGCGTCTCGATCAAGTAGCGCCGCCGAACGACCGAGCCCAGGGGCTGCGCCGTCGCAGCCCCTCCTTTCCGGAGCAGACCATGCCACTCGTGAGCGGGTTCCAGATCGCCATACTGGTCTTTGCACTTCACTTCCTCGTGCTCTTCTCCATCCGGATCGCGGGCGACAGGCTGTCCTGGCTGAACAACCCGCAACAGGACCTGTACTCCTTCGCGGTTTTCGGACTGGCGATCGCGGCACTGTCCGCCATCGCGCCGGCCCGCCGGTATTGCCGGCAGGAGCTGCAACGTCCCATTCCAGCGGGCGGTCGCCGCGAAGCCGCTCTCGTCACCGTGGGCATGCTCGCAATCCCGTTCGCCGTGGCCGGAGCCACCATCCTGGGCGCCTTTGCGGCCGGCGAGCCCGCGCTGCTTGCCTCCAGGCTGCTCAGCGCCGATCCGATGCAGTCGTGGGAGCGGATTCTTTCATTCATGGGAGCGATGAAGCTCCTGGTCATCTCGTGCCTCGTCGCCCCGATCGTCGAGGAGCTCGTGTTTCGCGGGTTCCTGTACCGCGCGTGGGAGCGGCAGTGGGGATGGGTACCCTCGCTCTTCCTGACCTCCTTCTGCTTCGGGCTGTTCCATGTCCACAACTTCATCGCCACCTTCCTCCTTTCCGTCGCCCTCGTCTGCCTTCTCCGTCGCACGGGCACGCTGAGGACCACGATCCTGGCCCACATGGCGTTCAATCTCGCGGTTTCGTGGCCGCTGCTCGGCCATGTGCTGCTGACTCTCGAGGGCCGCGACATCAACCGCATGTCCACGTGGAGCCTGGAGTTGGCGAGCCTCGTCTTCATCGCCGTGGCGCTTCCCGCCTACCTCGCCATGTCCCGCACCGACGTGCGGGAGGCGGCAATCCGCTAGGAAGGCAGCGGCCGCGATCCGATGGGACGACCCGCGTTCCGGGACGAGGTCCGGAAGGAGCTGGCCCGATCCGCGATGGGATCCATCGTCATGATCCATCCCCTCTCCTTCACGCTGCTCACCGCGGCGTCCCTGTCGATCGCCGCGATCGTCCTCGCCTATCTCGTGCTCGCCGATTACGCGAAGAAGGCGACCCTCGCGGGCATGCTCGTCCCCGCTTCCGGCGCGATCCGGGTGGCGGCGCCGCAATCCGGGCTCGTCCGCGAGCGGCATGCGCGCGAGGGCGAGAAGGTAGCCGCGGGCGAGCCCCTGCTCAGGCTCGTCGACTCCCGCGCGACTGCCGGCGACGGCCCGGTCGGGCGCGCGACCGTGACGCTCGCCGAAAGGCGCGTGGCCGGCGTTCGCCGCCAGCGTGACGAGATCCGCGCGGCCGCCGACTCGGAGCAGGCCTCGATGCGGGCGCGCCTTGCGGGTTTCGAGGCGGAACTGGCCCAGGTCGAGGGCGAGATCGGGGCCATCGCGTCGCGGGAGGCCCTGGCCCGCCGGTCGCTGGCGCGGATCGAGGAGCTGGAACGACGCGGCTTCGCTTCCGCGGCCCAGCGCCAGCAGAAGGAGGAAGAGATCCTCGACCTCCGGTCGCGCGCCCACGCGACCGCGAGGGCGAGGCTCGCGCTCGAGCGCGAGATCGGCGGGCTGCGGGCCGCGTCGGACGAGTCGAACTCGCGCGCCCGGGCGCAACTCTCCGCCCTGGACGCGCAAGTGGCGGCGCTCGAGCAGGAGCGAATCGAGCGGCTGACCCAGGCCGACGCGATCGTGAGCGCGCCCGCCTCCGGCACCGTGGCCGCCGTGCTCGTCGAGCCGGGACAGGTGGTCGCACCCGGAACGACCCTCCTCACGCTGCTGCCCGAAGGCTCGCCTCTCCAGGCGCATCTTTTCGCCCCCTCGCGGTCGGTCGGCTTCGTGCGCGCCGGCCAGGAGGTGCTGCTGCGCTATCCCGCGTTTCCGTTCCAGAAGTTCGGCAGCCACCGGGCGCGCGTGATTTCCGTCTCCCGGGCCGCCATCGCGCCGGCCGAGCTGGGCTTCTCTCCTCCCGACGGCTCGCGCGAGTCCCTCTACCGCATCAAGGTCGCGCTCGACTCGCAGACGGTGGCCGCCTACGGCCGCGCCGAGCCGCTGCAGGCCGGGATGCAGGTGGAGGCCGACATCCTCCTCGACCGCCGCCGGCTCATCGAGTGGGTCTTCGAGCCGGTCCTGAGCCTCGCCGGAAGGGCGTGACGTGGCCGCGATCGACGGGCTCGACTTCGGCGGGCGCCGGAAGCTTCCCGTGTTCCTGCAGACGGAGGCCGCCGAGTGCGGGCTCGCGAGCCTCGGCATGGTCGCGAGCTACCACGGGCACCGCACCGACCTCGCGGGCCTGCGGCGCCGGTTCACCCTGTCGCTCAAGGGCGCCACGCTCGCCTACCTGATGCAGGCCGCCTCCCGGCTGCGCCTCGCGCCCCGCGCGCTGCGGCTCGAGCTCGACGAGCTTCCCAGGCTCAGGACGCCGTGCATCCTGCACTGGGACCTCAACCACTTCGTCGTGCTCGCCAGCGCCGGGCCGCGCGAGGCCACGATCCACGACCCGGCCTTCGGCGTGCGCCGAATGCCGCTCGCGGAAGTCTCGAAGCACTTCACCGGCATCGCCCTCGAGCTCTCGCCCACGGCGGAATTCCGTCCGGCCGACGAGCGGCGCCGCGTGCGCCTTCGCGACCTCACGGGCCCAGTCTCCGGCCTCGCGGCTTGCCTCGCGCAGGTGCTGCTTCTCGCGCTCGTGTTGCAGGCCTTCGCGCTCCTGGCGCCCTTCTACATGCAATGGGTGGTGGACGGCGCCGTGGTCGCCTCCGATCGCGACCTGCTCTCGGTGCTGGGGCTGGGATTCCTGCTGCTCGCCATCGTGCAGGTCGCCGTGGGGGCCCTACGCTCCTGGGTGGTGCTCTACCTGGGAACGACGCTCAACCTGCAGTGGCTGGCCAACGTCTTCTCGCACTTGCTGCGCCTGCCCGTGGCCTGGTTCGAGCGCCGCCACCTGGGCGACGTCGTGTCCCGCTTCGGGGCGGTGACGACGATCCAGCGCACGATCACCTCGAGCTTCGTCGAGGCGCTGATCGACGGGATCATGGCGCTCGCCACCCTCGCGATGATGCTGGTGTACAGCGGTGCGCTCACGGGACTGGCCGTCGCCGCCGTCGCCGCGTATGCCGCGTCGCGCGCCGCCTTCTACGCGCCGCTTCGGCGCGCCACCGAGGAGCACATCGTCCACGCCGCGCGGCAGCAGAGCCACTTCCTGGAGACCGTGCGCGGCGTGCAGTCCATCAAGCTCTTCGGTCGCCAGGAGGAGCGGCGCTCCCGATGGCTGAACCTCGTCGTCGACGCCGTGAACCGCGACCTCGTGGTGCAGAAGCTCTCGCTGGGCTTTCGCAGCGCCAACGGGCTCGTGTTCGGCATCGAGCGCATCGCCGTCGTGTGGGTGGGCGCCCTGCTGGTGCTCGACTCCGCGTTCTCCGTCGGCATGCTCTTCGCCTTCATGGCCTACAAGGAGCAGTTCTCCGCGCGGGTGGCCGGGCTCATCGACAAGCTGATCGAGCTCAAGATGCTGCAGCTCCAGGGCGAGCGCCTGGCCGATATCGTGCTAACGCAGCCCGAGGAGGAGGCGCCGTCGCCCGCGCCGGCCGTCGACGAGGCCTCCATCGAGGTGCGAGACCTCTCCTTCCGCTACTCCGACACCGAACCCTTCGTCCTGCAGAACTGCTCGTTTCGCATCGCGCCCGGGGAGTCCGTCGCCATCGTCGGTCCCTCCGGCGGCGGCAAGACCACGCTCGTGAAGATCATGCTGGGGCTTCTCGCGCCCACCGACGGGCAGGTGCTCGTGGGAGGCATCGACCTGCAGAAGCTGGGCGTCGACGCGCATCGCCGTCTCGTGGGAACCGTGATGCAGGACGATCCCCTCTTCGCCGGCTCGATCGGGGACAACGTGAGCTTCTTCGACGCCAGTCCCTGCCAGGAGGACATCGAGCGCTGCACGCGGCTCGCGGCCGTGCACGACGACATCGCCGCCATGCCCATGGGCTACCACACGCTCATCGGCGACATGGGAGCGGCGCTTTCCGGCGGGCAGCGCCAGCGCATCCTGCTCGCGCGCGCCCTCTACAAGCAGCCGAGGATCCTCTTCCTCGACGAGGCCACGAGCGCGCTGGACGTGCAGCGCGAGCGCCAGGTGAACGAGGCGATCCGGGGACTCAACCTCACGCGCATCCTCATCGCCCACCGCCCGGAGACGATCGCCTCGGCGGGGCGGGTGATCGTGCTGCAGCAGGGAAAGGTGGCGCAGGACCTGCGTCGAGCGGTCGACGCCTTTCGTGCCACGCCGTCGTCGAGCACCGGCTCCGCCTGAATCCTGACCGCTACTCGTAGATCGCCTGCGGTCGCGCGTAGAACTCGCGGTCCCAGCGCCCGTGCTCCGGCGGCCCGTGCCCGGAGCGCTTCCATCCGGAAAACGGCGCGGCCGCGTCGAACGCCGGCCGCGCGCGGTTGATGGCCAGCATCCCGGCCTGCGCCTCTTCGAGGAAGCGCTCCTTCGCGCTCCCATCGCCCGTGAAGAGGGACGCCACCAGGCCATGATCCACGCCGTTGCACAGCGCCAGCGCGTGATCGATGCCGTCCGCGGGAAGCAGCACGGCCACCGGGCCGAAACTCTCCTCTCTCACGAGGGCGGAAGACGGATCGGGGCGGGACACGATCGTGGGCTCGAACCAGCAGCCGTGCGCGAAGCCTTCCGGCACCGCCCCTCCGCAGGCGATGCGTCCTCCCGCGGGATTCGAGAGCCGCTCCGAGAGGCGCGCCCGGGCCTGCCGCGAGATGAGCGGCCCGATGCGGGTGGCCTCGTCGGCGGGATCCCCGACGCGAAGCCCTTGCGTGGCGCGTACGAGCGCCGTCTCGAACGCGGCAAGGATGGCGCGATCCACGATGATCCGCCGGGGCGCCGTGCAGCGCTGTCCCGAGAAGCTGAAGGCGGCCCCCGCGACCTCGGTGGCCACCGGGTGGATGTCGGCATCCGCCAGCACGATCACCGCGTTGTTGCCGCCCAGTTCCGCCTGCAGGAGCGCGCCGGAGGCCGCGCACGCCGCCTGCACCTGGCGGCCGGAGGCGACAGACCCGGTGAACGAAACCGCGTCGATGCCCGCCTGCCCCGTGAGCCACCGTCCCGTCTCGCCATCGCCCCGCAGCAGCGCGACCCCTGCGTCGAGGCCCGCCGCGCGCAACGTCTCGAGGACACGCTCGGCGATCCTCGTGCCCTGGAGCGCCGGCTTCCAGACCACGGCATTGCCGTAGGCCAGCGCCGGGGCGAGCTTGCCCACCGCGATGGCGAGCGGGTTGTTCCAGGGTGTCACGATGGCGATCACGCCACGCGGGCGATGGCGCACGCGCACCCGCGTACCGGCATGGGGATACTCCCCCTGCGCGATCGCCGCGATCGCGTGGCGAAGGAGGGCGACGGCGTAGTCGAATTCTCCGCGCGCCTCCACGACGGGCTTGGCCACGTCGCGCACGAGCATCGCCACGAGCGCCTCGCGCGCCGCCACCATCTCGTCGAGCCAGAGCCCGAGCTGCCGCGCGCGCGTCGCGGGAGGCGCCGGTTCTCCTCGGGCCACGCGGCGCGCGCGCTCCGTCGCCTCGGCGACCTCGCGCCTCGAGGCCGGCCGCACCTCCCAGAGCACCTCGCTCCATCGGGTGGGATCGTGGTGCCGCCAGGGCTCGCGCTGCGGCCCGCCTTCCGCGCTGCCGGACACTTCGGAGAGGATCTCTCCCGTGGAAAGCCCGCGCGCGCCCCGGCCCTGCAGCCACTCGAGCGACAGGCGCGCGTGCTGCGGATCCGTCGAGCCGATGGCCTCGGTCGCGATCACGACACGGAAGCCGCGCGCATAGGCATCGACCGCCGTCTCGCGGATGCAGGCGTGGGTGTAGATGCCCGCGAGGACCACCGTGTCGACGCCGCGCGCGGCGAGCCCTGCCTCCAGGCCCGGCGCGTCGAGCGCGCTGTAGAAATCCTTCGCGAAGACGGGCTCGCCGGGCGCGGGCGCAACCGGTTCCGGTGGCCGGGCACCCGCGGTCCCCTCGACGCACGCCCAGGTGCCCGCGGCCTGCCAGTGCGGCATGCGGTTGGCGCCGTCGGTTCGCAGGAGCGTCATCGCGTGGAACACCGGAACACCCGCGCGCCGGCACCCTTCGAGCAGCGCGGCGACACGGCTCAGCAGCTCGCCTTCCGCAGGCACGAGGCCCGGGCGGTCCAGGTAGTCGCGCTGCAGGTCGATGAGGACGAGCGCCGCGCGCATCGCCTACCCGGCCGCCTCGCGCAGGGCGTCGCGGACGGCGGCGCCGAACTCGCGCGTGCCGACGACGCGATGGCCGTGCCCGGCGACATCCGCCGTCCGCAGCCCGCGACCCAGGACGGCGGCAAGGCTCGCGCGCACGCGCCGGGCGCCCTCGACCCAGCCGAAGCTCTCCTCGAGCATCATCGCCGCCGAGAGGATCTGGCCCGAAGGGTTGGCCGTGCCGGTGCCCTCGATGTCGTGCGCGGCGCCGTGCCCCGTCTGGAAAACCGCGCGCCCCGGCGGGCCGAAGTTCCCCGAATAGGACAGGCCCCGCGAGCCCAGCAGCAGCGCCCCGCAGTCCGCCAGCACGTCGCCGAACATGTTGGACGAAACGATCACGTCGAAGCGCTGCGCCCGGGCGACGAGCTGGTACACGGCGTTGTCGATGTCCAGCACCTCGATCCGGATGCCGCGACCATCCAGGCGCTCGATCCCTTCGAGCCAGAGCTCGCTGATCGCGGGAACGCCCTCGCGCTTGATCACCACCGCGAGTTCCCCGCGGCGCCGCGCCGCGAGCCGCGCGGCCACGCCGAGGATGCGGTCCACCTGGTCCTCGCGGTAGGCGAAGCGCTGGAAGGCCGTGGCGCGCCCCGAGGCGTCGGCCTCCCGTCCGCCCTCGCCGAAGTAGAGGCCGCCGACGTTCTCGCGCACCGCGACGATGTCCACCCCGGCGAGCCGCTCCGGTCGCAGGGCCCCGGCGTCTTCCAGCCCCGGCATCGGCGCGAGCGGCGTGAACTTGCAGAAGAGGTCGAAGCGCTTCCTCAGCTCGTAGACGAACCTCGCGCCCCCGGGGCCGCAGAAAAGCGCGCCGCCGGCCGCGAACACCTCCTCGCAGAATCGCGCCGTGTCCTGCGTGAGGCTCCTGCCGGTCAGGCGCCGTGCCTCGGCGCCGATGGCCCCCCCATGACGGACGTCGAGGCGTACGCCCGCGGCCCCGGCGAGGGCTTCGAGGACCTCGAGCGCCACGCGCACGACCTCCGGTCCGATTCCCTCTCCCGCGAGCACGCCGATCACGGGCGGCCGCTGCACCGCGCCTTCCCGGGTCCATCCGGGGAGGGCGTCGACGAGGCGCCCCCTCATGGAAGACCGCCCATCGCCTTGGCGCGGACCGCGGCGCGGTTCACCTTGCCCATGTCGTCGCGCGCGATCGCGTCCACTTCGAAGATCCGGATCGGCGTGGGGAGCGCGACCCGCTCCTGAACCCAGGCCGCCAGGTCGCCGCGCTCCTGCCCTGCGTCGAGCACGACCGCCGCACCCAGCGCCGTTCCGCCGTCCGCGTCGATCGCGAACGTGACCGCGGAACGCACGCCCGCGCTCTCCCCGATGACGGCATCGAGGAAGGCGAGCGAGACCTTGTGGCCACCGACGTTGACGACGTCGTCCGTGCGCCCCTCGATGAAGAGCAGTCCTTCCGGCGAGATTCGTCCCAGGTCGCCGGGGTGGAACCATCCGCCCCGGAACTTGGAGGACTTCGCCTCGCGCGCGTCCTCCCGGTAGTACCCGGCCGGCATGCCGTCCACGGCCACGCGGATCTCGCCTGTCGCGCCGGGGGGCAGCACGCGACCATCGGCATCGACGATCTCCACGCGGGCCCAGGGCGAGATCCGGCCGGCGCTGCCCGGATGGTCGGCCAGCGTCTCCGGCGTCGCGAGCGACACCACGCCGATCTCCGTGAGCCCGTACGGCAGGTAGACGTTGGGCGAGAAGCGCGTGCGCAGCAGCTCCAGCATCGCGGACGCGGGCGTCGCGCCGACGATTCGCAGGTGACGAAGCGAGGGGAACGCGAGTCCCTCGGCGGGCAGGGCCGCGGCCATGGAGGGCACCGCGGCCGGCGAGAGCAGGAAGTGCGTCACGCCGTAGAGCCGGATCGCGTCCGCCATGTCCCTCGGGATGAACGTCCTGTCGAAGACAACGGTACCGCCGCGCAAGAGCACGCCGATCGCAAAGACCATGCCGACCGTGATGTGCAGGTCCGGAGGCAGCAGCCGCGTGCTGGCGTCGCACTCGTGCAGCGTCTTGTCGATCCGGTCCGCGAACGACCCGTGGGTGTGGAGCACGCCCCTGGGCACGCCCGTCGTTCCCGAGGTGAGCGCCACGCGAAGCGGCGTGTCCTCATCCGGGACGAAGCCGCCGAGGTCCGGCTCGGGCGCGTCCTCGTTCGCCGAAATCGTCTGGAGGGTGACGACGATCGGCAGCTTCACCCCTCCGGGGTCCCAGTTGGTGACCAGGGCCCGCGCGCCGAAGCGCGCGAGGATCGCCGCCTTCGCGTCGGCGGCGAGGTTCGGCCCCAGCGGTACGGACAGGGCGCCGAGCCGGGCCAGCGCCAGCATCGCGACGCAATGCATCGGCCAGCGTCCCATCGACAGCGCCACCGCGTCGCCCGGCCGGATGCCGCGTTCGTGGAAGAGCCTCGCCGTCTCGCGAACCAGGGCGAGGAACTGCCCGTGGGTGACGACCTTGTCCTGGAAGATGAAGGCCGGCGCGGCCGGGTTCGCCGCCACAGCGCTCCTCATCCTGTCGATAAGCGGCCCGGCCACCTGCCTCGCCTCCCGTTTGCGGTTCCATCCCATTCTACGGACGCACCGGCGATCGTGCACCGGGCCTCGTATAATCGCGCGTCGACATCTCCCTGCGGCATCGCGTCCCCGCGCCTGCGAAATGACCTCCTCCTGGATGCTCGTGGCGGGCTTCATGTTCGCCGCCATGGCCCTGCTGGTGAAGATCGGCGGCGCGCACTTCGAGGCGATCGAGCTGGGCTTCTACCGCTCGCTGGGCGCCTTCCTCTTCATCGCGGGCTTCGTGGCGGCCCGGCGCGAGCGCGTGTGGAACCCGCACATGGGCACGCACCTGCTGCGAAGCCTCGCGGGGACCTTCGGGATCATCACCTACTTCTACGCCATCGCGAACCTGCCGCTCGCCACGGCCACCACCCTCAACTACACCTCTCCCCTCTTCCTCGCGGTGGCCACGACGCTGGTGCTGCGGGAGAAGTTCTCGCGCTGGCTCGTCGTGGCCATCGTGCTCGGCTTCACGGGGGTGGCGATGCTGCTGCAGCCCACCTTCGCGGCAGGCCAGGCGACCGCGGCGCTGCTGGGCCTTGCCTCGGGCCTCGTGGCCTCCTGGGCCTACCTGGGTGTCCGGGCGCTCTCCCGCAAGGGGGAGCCGGAATGGCGGATCCTCTTCTGGTTCGGCCTCGTGGGCACCGTGGGCTGCGCCGCGTGGCAGCTCGCCTTCTCGACCTTCCACCCCGTCCGCTGGGACAATGCGGGGATCCTGGTGGGCATCGGGGTGCTGGGCACGCTGGCGCAGCTCGCCATGAACCGGGCCTACAAGACGGGGAACACGCTGGTGGTGGGGTCGCTCTCCTACTCGACCATCGTGTTCTCCACCCTGTTCATGGTGACGATCTTCGGCGACCGGATCCCCGTGCTGGGCTGGGCGGGGATCGTCGTCATCGTCGCGAGCGGGCTCATCGCCCTGCGCGTGGAGAAGAAGGATCAAGTGGAGGAGGCCGGATTTGAAAGCTGAACAGATGCTCGTCTCGACGGAAACGCTCGCCGCGCACCTGGGCGACCCCGACTGGATCGTCTTCGACACGCGCCACGACCTCGCGTACCCCGACAAGGGCCGCCAGGCGTGGGAAGCGGCGCACGTTCCCGGCGCGTACTTCATGCACCTGGACCACGACCTCTCGGGGGCGAAGACGGGGAAGAACGGCCGCCACCCGCTGCCGCCGCTGGCGGATTTCGCCGCGCGCATGAATCGATGCGGCGTGGCGCCCGGCCGGCAGGTGGTCGTGTACGACGACGGCGGCGGCAGCTTCGCCGTGCGCCTGTGGTGGATGCTGTGGTGGCTGGGGCACGACAAGGTGGCGCTGCTCGACGGCGGCATCGCCGCGTGGAAGCGCGAGAACCGCCCCATGGACTCCCTGGTGCCCGTCGCGCGCGAGGGCCGCTTCGAGCCGCGGCCGCGCGAGGCCATGACGGTCGATGCCAACACCGTGGCCGCCTCCCTCGACAAGGGCGACCTGGTCGTCGTCGACGCGCGCGCCGCCACGCGCTACATGGGCGAGAACGAGACGCTCGATCCCGTGGCCGGCCACATCCCCGGCTCCTTCAACCGCTTCTGGCAGCACAACCTCGGCTACGACGGGCGCTTCCTCTCGCCCGAGGAGCTGCGCGCGGAGTTCCTCGAGGAGCTGGGCGAAGTGGACCCGAAGCGCGTGGTGCACAGCTGCGGCTCGGGCGTCACCGCCTGCCACAACCTCTTCGCGATGGAGCTCGCGGGGCTTCCGGGCTCGCGCCTGTACCCGGGCTCGTGGAGCGAGTGGTGCGCGGACCCGTCGCGGCCCGTGGCCACCGGGCCGAAGTAGCCGTGGCCGCGCGCCCGTTCCGCCGCGCAGCGGCCGCGCTCGCCGCGGCGCTCGTCCTCGCCGCCCACGCGCAGGGCGAGTTCCTCACGCCGCCGCCCGCCCTCGTGCTGGACGGCATCCCGCCGATTCCCGCGGAGATCGCCGCGAAGACCGAGGCCTACACGGCCTTCAGGCCGGGGCGCCTGCTCGACTGGCACCCGACAAGGCGCGAGGTCCTGGTCCGCATCCGCAAGGGCGACGCCGACCAGGTGCACCGCGTGGCCGAGCCGGGCGCAGCACCCGAAGCCCTCACGGGCGAGGCCGAGCCCGTTTCCGACGCACGCTACCAGCCCGGGACCGGGAGCGCCATCTACTTCGCGCGCGGCACGGGAGGCGACGAGGCCTTCCGCATCCACCGTCTCGACCCCGCAACGGGACGGTCGGAACCGGTGAGCGCGGAGGGCCGGCGCGCCGGCATGCCGAGATGGAGTCACCGCGGCGATCGCTTCGTCCACACCACGGTGCCGCTGGACCGGGCCAACGCCTCGCGGGAGCTCAAGACGTTCGTCCACCTCGCGGAGGCAACCACGCCCGGGAAGGCGCGCGTCCTCGCGGAACTTCCCGGGGGCGGCTGGTACGGCTTCACCTTCTCGCCCGACGACAGGCGCCTGGCCTTCATCGAGGCCATCTCGGCCGAGGAATCGCACCTGTGGCTGATGGAGGTGGCCACGGGCAAGCGCAGGCGCCTCACGCCGCCCACGAAGGGCGCGCCCGTCCACTACGCCGATCCGCAGTGGGCGCCGGACGGCCGCGCGCTCTACGTCGTGAGCGACCGCGGATCCGAGTACCGGCACGTCGCCACGATCGACGTGGCCTCGGGCCGCGAGAAGGCGCTCGCCACGAACCTCAAGTTCGACGTCGAGGACATCGCGATCTCCGCCAGGGCGAAGCGGCTCGCCTTCGTCACCAACGAGGCCGGCGCGCACGTGCTTCGCTTCCTCGATCTCGCCACCCGCAAGGAGACGCCGCGCCCTGCCCTCGTGCAGGGCGTCATCTCGGACCTGCGCTGGCGCGCCGACGGAAGCGAGATCGCCTTCACGCACGCCTCCTCCCGGTCCCCCGGCGACGTCTTCTCCTACGACCTCGGCGCGCACCGCGTCACCCGCTGGACCAACGGCAACAGTCCCTCGCTCAATGCCGCCTCGCTGCCCGAGCCGCGCCTCATTCGCTGGAAGAGCTTCGACGGGCGTGAGATCACGGGCCTCTACTACCACCCGCCGTCGAAGTTCGAGGGCGTGCGTCCCGTGGTGGTGAGCGTGCACGGCGGGCCGGCGTCGCAGGCGCGCGCGGGCTACATCGGCCGCAACAACTACCTGGTGAACGAGCTGGGCATCGCGCTCGTCTACCCGAACGTGCGCGGCTCTTCGGGCTTCGGCAAGTCCTTCCTCGGCCTCGACAACGGGCGCCTGCGCGAGGATTCGGTGAAGGACCTGGGCGCGCTCCTCGACTGGATCGGCGCGCAGCCGGGCCTGGACGCCAGCCGTGTGCTCGTCATGGGCGGAAGCTACGGAGGCTACATGACGCTCGCCGCGGCCGTGCGCTACGCCGAACGGATCGCCGGCGCGATCTCCACCGTCGGGATCTCGAACTTCGTCACCTTCCTCGAGCGCACCGAGACCTACCGGCGCGACCTGCGGCGCACCGAGTACGGCGACGAACGCGACCCGGCGATGCGCGAGTTCCTGGAATCCATCTCGCCGCTCACCCACGCGGCGAAGATCTCCAAGCCCCTCTTCGTGATCCACGGCAGGAACGACCCGCGGGTGCCGTGGACGGAATCGCAGCAGATCGTGGCGACGCTCAAGGAGAAGGGAACGCCCGTCTGGTACCTCCTGGCCAACGACGAGGGGCACGGCTTCCGCCGCAAGTCGAACGCGGACTTCCAGTTCCACGCCACCGTCGAGTTCATCCGCCGCACCCTGAACCCCTGATGCTCGCCGACATCGTCCTGCTCGTCCACGCGGCCTTCGTCCTCTTCGTGGTGGGCGGGCTGGCGGCGACCTGGGCCGGCGCGGCGCTCGGCAAGGGGTGGGCGAGGAACCCGTGGTTCCGCGGGCTGCATCTGGCGGCCATCGCCTTCGTGGTCGTGCAGTCGGTGCTGGGCTACACCTGCCCGCTCACGATCTGGGAGGACGCGCTGCGGGGCACGGCGACCGACGAGGGATTCATCCAGCGCTGGGTGCGCGCCGCTCTTTACTGGAGCGCGCCGGCGTGGGTGTTCACGGCACTCTACGCGGCCTTCGGCGCCCTTGTGGCCGCCACCTGGTGGCTCGTCCCGCCGCGGCGGCGCTAGGCCCTGCCCAGGACGAGGTTCACCGCCGCCATGAGGGCGCTCATCTTGAAGGGCTTGCCCACGTAGCCGTCGGCGCCGGCCGCGAGCCCCGCCTTCACGTCGGCGGGATCGGCCTTGCCCGTCATCATGATCACCGGCATGCGCGCGAACTTCGGGTGCGCCCGCAGGCGCGCGAGGATCTGCATCCCGTCGGCGTCCGGCAGCACGATGTCGAGCAGGATCAGGTCCGGCAGGATGGGCTTGTTCACCTCGGCGTTGATCTGCGCCCGGTTGGCGGCGCGGTGCACCTCGAAACCGGCCACGCTGAAGATTTCCGCCAGCAGGTTGGAGAGGTCCGGGTCGTCCTCGACCACGAGCAGGCTGTGGCGCACGCCGTTTCGCGGCGGGATCTTCGCGGTCGCGCGCCGCGCGATGGCCACGTAGTAGCCGGATTTCTCCAGCTCGCGGCCGCCGGAAGCTGCCTCCTTCTGGGCCGACTCGAGCTGCTGCGCCGTGGGGGGCGGGGGGGCGACCGCCGCCGGCCTGGTGAAGTCGAGGTCGAAGTCGTCGCCCGCGGACGGGGAGGGATTCGGGGTCATGTCGCGGCCTTCTTTTCCCCTATTCTGCTCTCCTCGCCGCGAAGGAGCTTGCGGATGTTGCCTTCGTGGCGCCAGACGAGCACGGCGCACAGGACGCACGTCGCGAGGAACAGCGGCCCGAAGCCCCGCCAGCCCCAGACGGCGGCCGGCGCGACGATCGCGCCCACGATCGAGGCGAGCGAGGAGTAGCGCGTGGCCACCGCCACGCCCAGCCAGGCGACCAGCGCGGCCGCGCCCACCCGCCAGTCCGCGGCGAGGATGGCGCCCGCGGCCGTGGCCACGCCCTTGCCGCCCTTGAACCGCAGCCAGACGGAGAACACGTGGCCCAGGAAGGCGGCCACGACCACGACCGCCACCACCAGCTCGCCCAGGTCGAGGCGGATCGCCACCCACACGGGGAGCCATCCCTTGAGGGCGTCGCCCGCCAGCGTGAGGATCGCGGCGAGCTTGCTCCCGGAGCGCAGGACATTGGTGGCGCCCGGGTTGCCGGAACCGAACGAGCGCGGATCCGGGAGCCCCATGGCGCGGCTCACGACCACCGCGAACGGGATCGACCCGACGAGGTACGCGAGGGCGGCGGCCAGGAGCGCGGTCATGCCGATACTCTACAATACGGCCTCGAAAATTCCCCGCCCCGCCCCGGCGCGGCCCTCCCCCCGATGGATACCATCTTCATCCGCGAATTCCGAGTCGACGCGTGGGTCGGCATCTACGAGTGGGAGAAGCTCCGCCCGCAGACGCTGGAGCTCGAGGTGGAGATCGGCATCCCGGACAAGGGCGCCGGAAAGAGCGACGACATCCACGACACGGTGCACTACGGCCAGGTGGTCGAGCGCTTCGCGGCGGAGCTCAAGGATCGCCACTTCGGGCTGCTGGAGGCGCTGGCCGAGCACCTCGCGGGCATCGTGGTGGGCGAATTCGGCGCGCCCTGGGTGCGCCTTTCGGTGGCAAAGCTCGGCCATATCCGCAACGTGCGCAAGGTGGGCGTGACCATCGAGCGCTCGCGGCCCGGCAAGGGGTGATGCGGTCGTGCTGAAGTGGATGCTCGTGATCGCCGTGGCGGTGGTCGTGCTCTCGCTCTTCGCGCCGCAGTTCTCGAAGATGGGGCTCGGAAAGCTGCCCGGCGACATCACGGTGAAGTTCCGCGGGCGGCTCGTCTACCTGCCCATCACCACCACGATCCTCATCTCGGCGGCGCTCACGGCGCTGGGGCGGATTCTCTAGGCCGCCTCGCCGTCCTCCTCGGTGAAAATCGAGCGGTAGGAGGTGTAGGTGGACGCGATCATCAGCGGCACCCACACGATCATGCCCAGCCCCAA
>JAHCLE010000149.1 GCA_026125445.1 Burkholderiales bacterium | reverse complement strand
GAGGGCGACCTGCGCTTCGAGCCGCGGCAGGCGCTCACCGACGGAAGCTCCGATGGGCTCGACTCGATCCGCGCCATCGTCTCCGGCGCCCCCGGCCACTTGAAAAGCGGCGGCTGGCTCCTCATTGAACATGGGTACGACCAGGCTCCCGCGTGCCGAGACCTGCTGGAGGCGGCCGGGCTTCGCGAGCTCGTTTCGATCCCGGACCTGGCGGGGATCCCGCGGGTGGCCGGCGGTCGGGCGAATTGACCCTTCCGCCATTGGGTCTTTCGATGCCGGGACCCATCCTGGCGTCGTAAAATGGCGGTCCCGGTTCCGATTCACACGATAACGAAAGATCCCCCCATGAGCGTCCAGGACAAGATCCGCAGCACCGTCACCTCCAACCCCGTCGTCCTCTTCATGAAGGGCTCGCCGCAGATGCCCATGTGCGGCTTCTCCGCGACCGCCACCCAGATCCTGCAGCTGTGCGGGGTCGAGAACTTCACGGCGATCGACGTGCTGATGGACCCCGAGATCCGCCAAGGCATCAAGGAATACGCCAACTGGCCCACCATCCCGCAGCTCTACGTGAACGGCGAGTTCGTCGGCGGCTCGGACATCATGCGCGAGATGTACCAGTCGGGCGAGCTGCAGAAGCTGCTGGAAGGCGCGAAGAAGCCCGCCTGAGGCCCGCGGCCGCGCGCCGCCATACGCTCGCGCCGGCCATGCGATCGCCCCGCCGCCTCGTCGCGCTTCTCCTTCTCCTCGCCCTGCCCTTCGCCGCGCTCGCGGCCGACCTCACCGTGCTCGCCGCGGCGAGCTTGAAGGGACCGCTCGACGCGGTCGCCGCCGACTTCGCGAAGGCGGGGGGGCCGACCGTGCGGATCTCCTTCGCGGCGAGTTCCGCCCTCGCCCGCCAGGTCGAGGCGGGAGCCCCGGCCGACGTGTTCGTGAGCGCGGACCTCGACTGGATGGACTACCTCGACTCGCGCGGCTTGATCGCCGCGGGCACGCGTGCCACCCTGCTCGCCAACGAGCTCGTGCTCATCGCGCCCAGGGACAACCCCGTGAAGCTGCGCATCGCCCCCGGATTCCCCGTCGTCGCGGCGCTGGGCGCGGGCCGCATCGCGCTCGCGAATCCCGCGTCGGTCCCCGCCGGCAAGTATGCGAAGGCGGCGTTCACGGCGCTGGGCGTGTGGCCCTCGCTCGAGGGACGGGTCGCGGGGGCCGAGAACGTGCGCGCCGCGCTCGCGCTCGTCTCCCGGGGCGAGGCGCCGCTGGGGGTGGTCTACCGCACGGACGCGATGGCCGACCCGGGCGTGCGCGTGGTCGACGCCTTCCCGCCCGGCACGCACCCGCCGATCGCCTACCCCGCGGCCGCGGTGAAGGGCGGCCGGGTGGACGAAGCGAAGCGCTTCCTCGATCACCTGCGCTCCCCCGCGGCGCGCGCGATCTGGGAACGCGCGGGCTTCAGGCTCGCGAACTGACCCGATGGACGGGGCCGGCGCCGATACCTGGGGCATCATCGGGCTGAGCCTCAAGGTCGCCTTCTGGAGCGTGGCCGCGAGCCTGCCGCCCGCGGTGGGGGTCGCCTGGGTCCTCGCGCGCGCGCGCTTCCCCGGCAAGGTCGTCCTCGACGCCGTCGTCCACCTGCCCCTGGTGCTGCCCCCGGTCGTGGTGGGCTTCGGGCTGCTGCTGCTCTTCGGGCGAAACGGCCCCGTGGGCTCGCTCCTCGCGCCGCTGGGCATCACCTTCGCCTTCAAGTGGACCGGCGCAGCGCTTGCGGCCGCCGTGATGGGCTTTCCGCTGCTCGTGCGCGCCGTCCGCCTTTCGCTCGAATCGATGGACGTGCGGCTGGAGTCCGCGGCGCGCACGCTCGGCGCGGGACGCTGGCGCGTGTTCCTCACCGTGACGCTGCCCATCATCCTGCCGGGCATCGCCACCGGGATGCTGCTTTCCTTCGCGCGCAGCCTGGGCGAGTTCGGCGCGACGATCACCTTCGTCTCCAACATCCCCGGCGAGACGCAGACGCTGCCGCTCGCGATCTACGGATTCACGCAGGTGCCCGGCGGCGAGGCCGAGGCGCTGCGCCTGTCGGCCGTGTCGGTTGCCATCTCGCTCGTGGCGCTGGCCGCCTCCGAGTGGCTGGCCCGGCGCGGGCACCGCGCGGGAGCCAGGCCGTGATCGACGTCGACATCGAGGTCCGCCGCGGCCGCTACGCGCTCGCGGCGCGCTTCGCCACGCCGGCGCCCGTGGTCGCGCTGTTCGGGCGATCGGGCTCGGGCAAGACCACGATCGTGCAGGCGCTCGCCGGCCTCGTGACGCCCGTCTCCGGGAGGATCCGCGTGGGCGACGCGACGCTCTTCGACGCCGCCGCCGCCGTGAACCTGCCGCCCGAGCGCCGCCGCATCGGCTACGTGTTCCAGGACGCGCTGCTCTTCCCCCACCTCACGGTGCGCGGAAACCTCGAGTACGGCGAGCGGCTCGTGCCCGCGGCCGAGCGTTACGTGGACCGCGCCCACATCGTGGGCCTGCTCGGGCTCGGCCCCCTCCTCGACCGGCGCCCGGCGAGCCTTTCGGGCGGCGAGCGCCAGCGGGTGGCCATCGGCCGGGCGCTGCTCGCGAGCCCGCGGCTGCTGCTCATGGACGAGCCGCTCGCCTCGCTCGACATCCCGCGCAAGGCGGAGATCCTCGCCTACGTCGAGATCCTGCGCGACGAGCTCGCGATCCCCATCGTGTACGTGAGCCACTCCATCGAGGAGGTGACGCGGCTGGCGGACTACCTGGTGCTCGTCTCGGAAGGGCGCACCGTCGCCTCCGGGACCGTCGCCGAGCTCATGGGACGCGCCGACCTCGAGCCCATCACCGGTCGCTTCCAGGCCGGCTCGGTGATCGAGGCGCGCGTGGCCGAGCACGACCTCGACGGCGGGCTCACCGCGCTCGACTTCGACGGCGGGCGGCTGCTCGTGCCGGTGGTCGACTCGCTGCCGGGCGAGCGCGTGCGGGTGCGGCTTCGCGCGCGCGACGTGGCCCTCGCCCTCGCCCCGCCGCCCGGCACCAGCTTCCTCAACGTCCTCGAGGGCACGGTGACCGCCGTCTCGGCGCGCAAGGGCGCGCTCGTGGACGTGACGCTCGCGGTGGGCGGGGCGGTGGTGATCTCGCGCATCTCGCAGCAGTCCTGCGATCGCCTCGCCCTCGCGCCGGGCAGGCGCGCCTACGCCCTCGTGAAGGCCGTCGCCCTCGACCGCCACGCCCTCGGCTTCGCCTGACTCGGTGTCAAAGAGAGGGGACGGGTACAGGAACCGTCCCCTTTCTTCAGGCGGGGTCGTTCCAGGTAATGGCGCCGAGGCCGGAGATGTCGTAGCCGCCCAGGGCGCGGGCGTGCTCGGCGAAGTGCTTGCCGCGGGCGAAGGCGAACAGCGCGCGAAGCGGGGGCTCGAACCAGGCGGCGCGCGAGACGCCGAGGTCGAGGCGCTCGACCACCAGGGGCACGAAGTCCAGTCCCAGCGGCGCGGCCGCGGCGCGCGCGCCCAGCCCCGCGTCCGCCTCGCCCGACTTCACCGCCATCGCGAGGTCGTTCTCCCCCATGGTGGTGACGCTCACGCGCAATCGCCGGCGATCGAGCCCTTCGCGCGCCAATAGCCGCTCCAGCAGCACCGCGCTGCCCGCACCCGCCTGGCGCGCGGCCACGGCCACCCCCTTCTTCGCGAGATCGGCCACGGTGCGCACCTTCTTCGGGTTGCCCCGCCGCACGAGCAGTCCCTGCTCGCGCCGCGCCCACTCCACGAGCGCCACGTTGCGGCCCCGGAGATGCTCTCCCGCCTCCGCGCGGTTGAAGTCCGCGAGGTCCGCCGACGGCAGGTGCATCAGCGCCGCCGACACCTCCCCGTGGGCGAGCCTTCGCAGCCCGTCGCCGCTTCCCTGCGTGAGCATCGCGAGCCCGCAGCGCGACTCGCGTACCGCCCAGTCGAGGAGCGGGTCGTGGCTGCCGCCGATCACCGCCGGGGGAAGCCCGGCCCGCGGCGCCGAGCCGCCCGCGGACTGCGCGAGCCAGCGCTCGACCTCGTCCAGCTCGAAGAGGAGCTTGCCGCCCAGCCGGACGTGCGGAAGCCCCTTGCGCGCCACCAGGTCGTAGACCTTTCGCGTGCCCAGGCGCAGGTGGCGGGCGATCTCGGCGACGGTGAGGCGGGCGGGGGCGGTGGGCATGGCGGGGGTCCTCCGGCGGCGCCGGTCAAGGAGTCGTTTCCAAGAGCTTGGTAAAATTGCCCAATGTTTGAAATTTTTGCAAGCTTTGGGGTCGCCCTCGGGCTCATCGGCGGCGCCGACCCGGAGCTCTGGGCCATCGTCCTGCTATCGCTCAAGCTCTCGCTCGCCGCCGCCGTGGCCGGCGCGGCGATCGGCTTGCCCCTGGGGGCACTCATCGCCGTCGGGCGCTTCCCCGGCCGGCAGGCACTCATCGTGGTCCTCAACGCGCTCCTGGGGCTTCCCAGCGTCGTGGTGGGCCTGGTGGTCTACCTGCTGCTCTCGCGCGCGGGGCCGCTCGGCAACTGGGGCATCCTCTTCACCCCCTCGGCCATCGTCGTCGCGCAGACCGTGCTCGTGGTGCCCATCGTGGCCGCCCTCGCCCGCCAGACCACGGAGGACGCCTGGATGGAGTACCGCGAGCAGCTCACCTCGCTGGGCGTCTCGCGCCTGCGCGCCGTCCCCACGGTGCTGTGGGACACGCGCTTCTCGCTGCTGACCGTCGTGATGGCGGGCTTCGGCCGCGCGGCCTCGGAAGTGGGCGCGGTAATGGTGGTCGGCGGCAACATCGACGGCGTCACGCGCGTGATGACCACCGCCATCGCGCTCGAGACGAGCAAGGGCGACCTGCCGCTCGCGCTCGGGCTGGGCATCGTCCTCATCGCGGTGGTGCTCGCCATCAACGCTGGCGCCTACGGCATCCGCGAGTGGAGCGCACGCCACCATGGCTGAGCGCGGCTCCTTCGTGCTCGAGGCCCGCGACCTCACCGTCGTGCTGGGCGGCGTGCGTGCCCTCGACGGGTTGAGCCTCACCCTCGAGCCGGGCGTCCGCACGGTCGTGCTCGGGCCCAACGGCGCCGGCAAGAGCGTGCTCCTGCGCACGCTGCACGGGCTCATCGCGCCCACGAGCGGCACGGTGAGCTGGCACCGGCCCACGCGCCAGGCCATGGTCTTCCAGCGACCCGTGATGCTCCGGCGATCGGCGCTCGCCAACATCCGCTACGCCCTCGCCGTGAACGGCATGGCCGAGCCCCAGCGCACCCAGGTCGCCTCCTCCGCGCTCGCCCGGGTCGGCCTCGACCCGATCGCCTACCGTCCGGCCCGCGTGCTCTCCGGAGGCGAGCAGCAGCGCCTCGCGCTCGCCCGCGCCTGGGCGCTCAAGCCCGAGATCCTCTTCCTCGACGAGCCCACGGCGAGCCTCGACCCCGGCGCGACCGCCGAGATCGAGCGCGTCATCGCCTCCATCGCCGCGGAGGGCACGCGCATCGTCATGACCACGCACAACCTCGGCCAGGCGCGGCGCCTCGCGGACGAGATCGTCTTCATCCACGCCGGAAGAGCCGTGGAGCGCACCGCGGCCGACCGTTTCTTCGACCAACCCGCATCGAGCGAAGCACTGCTGTTCCTTCAAGGAGAACTGCCATGGAAATGAACCTCCCCCGCGTCTTCTGGCGCCTGGGCGTCACCTGGGTCGCCGCCGCCACCGCCGCGGCCGCGCTCCTCGCCGTGCAGCCCGCGCAGGCGCAGGGCACCTTCATCACGGTGGCCTCCACCACTTCCACGGAGCAATCCGGCCTCTTCAAGCACCTGCTGCCCGAATTCACGAAGGCCTCGGGCATCGAGGTTCGCGTCGTGGCGCTGGGCACCGGACAGGCGCTCGACTTGGGACGGCGCGGCGACGCGGACGTGGTGTTCGTTCACGACAAGGTGGCCGAGGAGAAGTTCGTCGCCGACGGATTCGGCGTGAAGCGCTTCGAGGTGATGTACAACGACTTCGTCATCGTGGGCCCGAAGTCCGACCCGGCCAAGGCGCGCGGCAAGGACGTGCTGGAGGGCCTGAAGAAGATCGCCGCGGCCAGGGCGCCCTTCGCCTCGCGCGCCGACAAGAGCGGCACGCACGCCGCCGAGATGCGCTACTGGAAGGCGGCCGGCATCGACCCCACCGTCGACAAGACCACCTGGTACCGCGAGACGGGCTCCGGCATGGGTCCCACGCTCAATACCGCCGCCGGCATGAACGCCTACGCCCTCGCCGACCGCGGCACGTGGCTCTCCTTCAAGAACCGCGGCGAGCTCGAGATCGTGGTCGAGGGCGACAAGCGCCTCTTCAACCAATACGGCGTGATGCTCGTGAATCCCGCGAAGCACGCGCACGTGAAGAAGGAGGCCGGCCAGAAGTTCGTCGACTGGGTGATCTCGCCCGAAGGCCAGAAGGCCATCGCCGCCTACAAGATCGGCGGCGAGCAGCTCTTCTTCCCCAACGCG
>JAHCLE010000148.1 GCA_026125445.1 Burkholderiales bacterium | reverse complement strand
CTCCAACACCTACCTGTGCGGCGACGGGAAGTACGTGGTGATCGGCGCCAACGCCGATTCGATCTTCAAGCGGATGATGAACGCCATCGGCCGCTCCGACCTCGCCAGCGACCCCGCGCTCGCCGACAACGCCGGCCGGGTGAAGCGTACCGAGGAGCTCGACCGCGCCATCGGCGAGTGGACGGCGACGGTGACGCTCGACCAGGCGCTGGAGGTGCTGGAGAAGGCCGAGGTGCCCTCGGGGCGCATCTATTCGATCGCCGACATCGCCGCCGACCTGCATTACCAGGCGCGCGGGATGATCGAGCGCCACAAGCTGGGCGAGCGCGACCTGCTGCTGCCCGGCATCGTGCCCAAGCTCTCCGCCACGCCCGGCGGCACGCGCTGGATCGGCCCGAAGCTCGGCGAGCACACCGACGAGGTCCTGCGCTCGCTCGGCCTGGCGCCCGAGCGCATCGCCGCCCTTCGCGCCTCCGGCGTCGTCTCCTGAGGTACCAGGTACCCGTACCTGGTACGGGTACCTGGTACCGCGCTAGCCGGAGTTGCGGAGGCCCGCGGCCAGGCCGTTGATGGTGAGGTGGATGCCGCGGTGGACCTTGGCGGCGGAGTCGCCGGCGCGGTAGCGCTTCAGGAGCTCGACCTGGAGATGGTTGAGCGGGTCGAGGTACGGGAAGCGGTTGCGGATCGAGCGCGCCAGGGCGGGGTTGCCGGCGAGAAAGCCCTCGTTCGTCGTGATGGTGAAGAACGCCTTCACGGTGAGGTCGAGCTCGCGGCGGATGCGCCCGAAGATCTCGTCGGCGAGCCCCTGGTCGGGCACGAGCTCCTTGTAGCGCACGGCCACGGAGAGGTCCGCCTTCGCGAGCAGCATCTCCAGGTTGGAGAGCATCGCGCGGAAGAACGGCCACTGCAGCCACATCTCCGCGAGAAGCGCCTGCCCCTTCCCGCCCCGCTTCGCGAGGAATGCCTCCACCGCGCTTCCCAGCCCGTACCAGCCGGGGAGCATCACGCGGCACTGGGCCCACGAGAACACCCACGGAATCGCGCGCAGGTCCTCGATGCGGGTGGAGGGCTTGCGCGAGGCGGGCCGCGAGCCGATGTTGAGCTCGGCGATCTCGCGGATGGGCGTCGAGGCGCGGAAGTAGTCCACGAACCCCGGCGTCTCGTAGACGAGGCCGCGGTAGGCGGCGAAGGCGGCCGCGGAAATCTCCTCCATCGCCGCGTGGTACTCGGCGTGCTCGTCGCGCGGCGCCTGGTCCAGCGTGGCGCGCACCGTGGCGGCGACCAGCGCCTCGAGGTTTCGCTGCCCGATGTCGCGGTTGGCGTACTTGCTCGCGATGACCTCGCCCTGCTCCGTGAGCCGCAGCTCCCCCTGCACGCTGCCCGGCGGCTGCGCCAGGATCGCGTCGTAGGACGGGCCGCCGCCGCGCCCCACCGTGCCGCCGCGGCCGTGGAAGAAGCGAAGCCGCACGCCCGCCTCGCGGAAGACCTCCACGAGCTCGGTCTCGGCCTTGTAGAGCTCCCAGTTCGAGGTGACGTAGCCGCCGTCCTTGTTGCTGTCGGAGTAGCCGAGCATCACTTCCTGGACGCCGCCCAGCGAGGCGACCAGCGACCGGGCCGCCGGCAGCGCGAACCACTCGCGCATGGTCTGCGGCGCCCGTCGCAGGTCGCCGATGGTCTCGAAGAGCGGCACGACCTGGACCCGCGAGACGGGCCCGTCGCCCGGCGTCACGAGCCCCGCCTCCTTGAGCAGCACCGCGACCTCCAGAAGGTCGGACACGCTCTCGGTCTTGGAGATCACGTACTGCCGGATGGAATCGGGCCCGAGCGTGGCGTGCACCCGCGCGGCCTGCTCGACGATGGCGAGCTCCCCGCGCGCGAGCTCCGAGTACGCGGCGAAGGGCGAGCGCAGCGGCCGCGGCGTGGCGAGCTCGGCGGCGAGCAGCGACTGGCGCGCCGCCTCGTCCAGCGCGAGGTAGTCCGGTGTCGCGCGCGCCTCGCGCAGCAGCTCCGCGATCACCTGCTCGTGCACCTCCGCGTTCTGGCGCAGGTCCACGGTGGCGAGGTGGAACCCGAAGGTGCGCACGGCGCGGCGCAGGTGCCGCAGCCGCCCGTCGGCCAGCAGCGCCGAGCTTCCCGCGCGCAGGCTCGTGTCGATCACGTCGAGGTCGTCCGCGAAGGCGGAAGGGCTCGCGTAGGGCTCGGCCCTGCCGACGGCCGTGCGGTGCTCGCGCTTGAGTCCCAGCGCGGTGGCGGTGGCCGCCAGCCTCGCGAAAACGCCGGTGAGCGCGCGGCGGTAGGGCTCGTCCTGGCGGAAGGGAGAACGGTCGGGGGAGGCCTCGGCCAGTGCGGCCATCGCCGGCGTAAGGCGCACCCAAAGCCCCGAGATCGGGAGCTCCGCCCCCAACGCGTGCACCTCGGCGAAGTAGTGGTCGAAGGCGATCTCGGCCTGGCGCCGGAAGGCGTGCTCGAGCATCTCGGCGGTGACGAAGGGGTTGCCGTCGCGATCGCCGCCGACCCAGCTCCCTATGGCGAGCACCGTGGGCAGCGCCGGCACCGGCGCGCCCGTCGGCAGGCCCGAGATCCCGTCCTCGATCTGCGCGTGGATGCGGGGGATCGCGTCGATGAAGGTGTAGTCGAAGTAGGCGAGCGCGTTCTCGATCTCGTCCTTCACGCCCAGCTTCACCACGCGCAGCATGCGCGTCTGCCAGAGGGTGGCCACCAGCCGGCGCAGCTCGATCTCGATGGCGTGGCGCTCGTCGTCCAGGAGGTCGGGCTGGTCGAGCCTGCCCAGCCAGTCGGCGATGGCGAGCTGCACGTCCAGGGTGCTTCGCCGCTGCACCTCCGTGGGGTGGGCCGTGAGCACCGGCGTGACGCGCACCTTCGCGAGCGTGGCCATGGCCTGCGGCCGCGTCGTGCCGGTGAGCACCGCGTCGGCGAAGAGGCCGCGCAGGGTGGAAGGCAGCGGCCGCGACCCGTGCCGCCGGTTCTCGCGGCTGCGGCGAAGGTGGTGGCGGTCCTCGGCGATGTTGGCGAGCAGCGAGAAGTAGCTGAAGGCGCGCACGACCACCACGGCCTGGTCGTCGGCCAGGGCGTCGAGGGCCTGCGCGAGGGACTCCCGGGAGGAGACGTCCTCCAGGCGCCGGCTCGCCACCGCGAGCTTGCGGATGGTCTCGATGAGCTCGTAGGTCTCCTCGCCCTCGTGCATGCGCAGAGTGTCGCCGAGGATCCGGCCCAGGAGCCGGATGTCGGAGACGAGCGCCGCGTCCTTGTCGTGTGTACCCACGGTACGAAGCTTCGCCGAATCACGGGGTAAAATCCACCTTTCCCGCGAGGGGCCCCATGCGCCTGTACATCAACGACGTCGCCGTCCGGGACGGCTTCCAGATGGAGAAGACCTTCGTGCCCACGGCGACGAAGGTGGCCCTCATCGACCAGCTCTCGCGCACGGGCCTGCACAAGATCGAGGTCACCTCCTTCGTGAGCCCCAAGGCGGTGCCGGCGCTCGCCGACGCGAACGAGGTCCTCGCCGCGATCGAGCGCCTCCCCGGCGTGGTCTACGTGGCGCTCGTCCCCAACATCCGGGGCGTGCAGAACGCGGCCGCGGCCGAGCGCAAGCCCGACGAGCTGAACGGGGTGATGTCGGCCTCGGAGACCCACAACCGCGCCAACATCAACCGCACGCACGAGCAGTCGCTGGCCGAGCTGCCCACCATGGTGCGCGTGGCCCACGAGGCGGGGATGAAGCTCACGATGAGCCTGTCGACGACCTTCGGCTGCCCCTTCGAGGGCCGGGTGGGCGAGGACGCGGTGCTCGGCTTCGTGGAGGCCTTCCTGAAGGCGGGCGTGGACGGGATCTCGCTCGCGGACACCACGGGGATGGCCAATCCGCACCAGGTCGAGACGCTCACCGCGCGCGTCCTCGACCGCTTCCCCGTGAAGGACGACGCCTTCTACACGCTGCACTTCCACAACACGCGCGGCATGGGGCTCGCCAACGTGCTCGCCGGGATCGAGGCGGGCGTGCGATCCTTCGACGGCTCCATCGCGGGGCTGGGCGGCTGCCCCTTCGCGCCGGGCGCCACGGGCAACATCTGCACCGAGGACATGGTGAACATGCTGCAGGACATGGGCTTCGACACCGGCGTGGATCTCGACCGCCTCATCGCCTGCGCGCGCCGGGTGCCGGGCATCGTCGGCCACGACACGCCCGGGCAGGTGGCCAAGGCCGGCAAGAGCTTCGAGCTACATCCCCTTCCCGATTCCCTGAAAGGCCGACCCGCATGAAACGATTGCTCGCCGCCTTGCTCGCCGCCTGCGCGCTTCCCGCCTCCGCGGGCGACCTGCCCTCGCTGGGGGCGCTCACCCAGGACCAGTTCCGCAAGCTCTCGGAGGACCTCGGCGCCGCGCTCTCGTACAAGGGCGTCACGCCCGCGACGCCGCTGGGGGTCGTGGGATTCGACGTGGGCGTAGAGGTGTCGGCGACGGACATCCAGAACTCGGATCTCTTCCGCCTGGCGGGCAATGCCTCGCCCGACTACATCGTCGTGCCCAAGCTGCACATCTACAAGGGCCTGCCCTGGGGCTTCGACATCGGCGCCTTCGTGGGCGGCGCCTCCGAGGTGGGCGCGACCGTCTACGGCCTGGACGCGCGCTGGGCGATCCTCGACGACGGCGTGGCCACCCCGGCGGTGGCGCTGCGGATCTCGGGCACGCAGAGCTCGGACATCGGCAGCCTCAAGGTCGCCACCTACGCCGCCGACCTGATGGTCTCCAAGAAGCTCACCATCGCCACGCCCTACCTGGGCGTGGGCGTGGTGCACACGAAGGCCGACGCCGGCATCGGGGGCCTTTCCGACGAGTCCTTCAACAAGAACCGCGTCTTCGGTGGCCTGAACCTGAACCTCGCCATCGTGAACCTGGCCTTCGAGGCCGAGAAGCTCGGCGACAACACCACGCTGTCAGCCAAGGCCGGCTGGCGCTTCTGACCAAGGTACCAGGTACGCGTACCTGGTACCTCACGATTCTGACACCACAACAAAGAGGAGAGAGACGATGAATCGCATGCTGAAGATGCTCGCGGCCCTGGCCGTGGGAACGATGGTGGCGCTGGGCGCCGGGGCCCAGGCGCCGGAAAAGAAGAAGATCACCATCGCCGTGGGCGGCAAGAACCTCTTCTACTACCTGCCGCTGTCGGTGGCCGAGCGCAAGGGCTACTTCAAGGACGAGGGGCTGGAAGTCGAGATCCCCGACTTCGCCGGCGGCGCCAAGGCGCTGCAGGCCCTCGTGGGCGGCTCCGCGGACATGGTCTCCGGCGCCTACGAGCACACGATCAACATGGCCGCCAAGAAGCAGCCCATCAAGGCGGTGGTGCTGCAGGCCCGGTACAGCTCCATCGTGCTGCTGCTGCCCAAGGACAAGGCCGCGAAGTACAAGGGACCGGCGGACCTGAAGGGCCTCAAGGTGGGCGTCACCGCCCCCGGGTCCTCGACCAACATGTTCGTGAACAACATCCTCGCCAAGGGCGGCCTCAAGCCCACCGACATCGCGGTGGTCGGCGTGGGCGCGGGCTCCGGCGCCGTCGCGGCGATGGAGAAGGGCGAGATCGACGCGATGTCCAACCTCGACCCCGTCATCACCCAGCTCGAGGCCACCGGCAAGTTCGTGCCCGTGGCCGACAGCCGCACCGAGAAGGGCATGAACGAGATCTACGGCGGCGACTACCACGCGAGCGTGATCTACCTGAACGAGGACTACATCAAGAAGTACCCCAACACCGTCCAGGCCGTGGTGAACGCGATGGTGCGCGCCAACCGCTGGATCGCGAAGGCCACGCCGCAGGAGATCGTCGACCTCATGCCGGACGCCTACAAGGCCGGCAACCCCTCGCTCTACAAGGAGGGCCTGCTCAAGAACATGATCGGCTACTCCGAGGACGGCCAGATGTCGATGAAGGCCGCGCAGAACGTCTACAAGGTGCTCAAGCAGTTCGAGCCCTCCGTGATCAAGGCGGGCGACTCGATCAAGCTCGACCAGACCTTCGACAACAGCTTCGCCAAGAAGGCCGCCGCGAAATACAAATGACCGCATCCGTCTCGCTCGAGAAGGTCACGTGCACCTTCGCCGCCAAGGGCGGCGAAGGCCACTACACGGCCGTGAAGGACGTGGACCTCTCGATCGCGGACGGCGAGTTCGTTTCTGTCGTGGGCCCGACGGGCTGCGGCAAGTCGACCCTCCTCAACGTGGCCGCGGGGCTCCTGCGGCCCTCCTCCGGCTCGGTGAAGATCCACGGCGAGCCGCTCGCCGGCATCAACCGCCGCGCGGGCTACATGTTCCAGTCCGAGTCCCTCATGCCGTGGCGAAGCGCCCTGGAGAACGTGACCGCGGGCCTGCAGTTCCGCGGCGAGGGCAAGGAAGCCGCGCGCGAGAAGGGGGAGGCGTGGCTCGAGCGCGTGGGGCTCGCGGGCTTCGGCGACCGCTACCCGCACCAGCTCTCCGGCGGGATGCGAAAGCGCGTCTCGCTCGCGCAGATGCTCATCCTCGACCCGCAGATCCTGCTCATGGACGAGCCCTTCTCGGCGCTCGACGTGCAGACGCGCCAGCTGATGGAGAACGAGCTGCTGG
>JAHCLE010000147.1 GCA_026125445.1 Burkholderiales bacterium | reverse complement strand
CTCGGGTCGGGGTACTGGAGGATCTCGAGAATGGCCATAAATGCTTGCGAATAGAACGGATTAAGCGCAGAATTTACCGCACTACTTGAAAAAGGGGACGCAACCCTTTTTCAGAATATGGGTTCTGCGCCCCATATCAAGAGAGAGAGCCGCGATGCGAAAGCTCATTATAGCGTTAGTCGTCGCTTCGGCCAGTTTGGTTCCGGGACTCGCCTCGTCACAGGCCACCGCCCCCGCGGCGGCCTCGATGAGCGACCTCCAGGCCGACGCCCCCTCGGAATACACGGTCCAGAAGGGCGATACGCTCTGGGCGATTTCCGGCAAGTTCCTCAAGGAGCCCTGGAAATGGCCGCAGCTCTGGCAGATGAACCGGGACCAGATCAAGAACCCGCACCTCATCTACCCGGGCGACATCATCAAGCTCGACCGCTCCGGCCTGTCGCCGAGCCTTTCGCTCGTCGGCGGCAGCGGGGGAGCCACCGTGGCCGAGGGCAACGTCGTGCGCCTGCAGCCGCGCACGCGCGCCGAGGCGCATTCCACCGCCGTGCCCACGATTCCCGGCTCGGCCATCGGGCCCTTCCTCACCCAGCCTCTCGTGGTCGAGACCGGCACGATGGATTCGCTGCCGCGCATCGTGGCCACCGAGGAAGAGCGCGTGATCGTGGGTGCCGGGAACATCGCCTACGTCTCCGGCCTGAAGTCGGGTGACAGCATCAACTGGCAGATCTTCCGTCCGGGCGAGACGCTGACCGATCCCGAGACCGGCGAAGTGCTGGGCCTCGAGGCGGTGCACGTGGGTGACGCCCGCGTGAAGCGCTTCGGCTCGCCGAGCACCATCGAGATCACGCGCGCCAAGCTGGAGATCAACCAGGGCGACCGCCTGATGCCGGCCCGCGAGGGAACCTTCCCCGCCTACGTGCCGCGCGCCCCCGACAAGCCCATCCGCGGCCAGATCCTGTCGGTGCGCGGAAGCGTCGCCGACATCTCGCAGTACTCGATCGTGTCGATCAATCGCGGCTCCCGCGACGGCATCGAGGTCGGCCACGTGCTGGCGTCCGTGCGCCGTGGCGACCAGCTCGTCCGCGAAACGCGCACCTCGCTCTTCAGCGACGTCTTCGGCTTCGGGCCCAAGACCGTCGAGGTGAAGCCCGTCTCGCCCGTTCCCGACACCGTCATCGCCGGCGCCGACCCGAAGGAGCAGCCGGTCATCGCCGTGCGCGGCGACGAGCGCGTCCTCCTCCCCGACGAGCGAAGTGGCCTGATCTTCGTGTTCCGCACCTTCGAGAAGGTCTCCTACGGCATGGTGCTGAAAAGCGTGCGCCCGATCTCGGTCGGCGACGTGGTGCAGACGCCCTGACCTTCCCCTTCGGTTGATTGCGCGAGTGGGGGCTTCGGCCCCCACTTTCGTTTCCGGGCCCGTCAGCCCAATCCGGGCCCCGGCCGTTGTAGGATCACCCCCCCGCTTCGCATCCCTTTCCCGGACTCCCTTGCGCCACGACGCCGCCGAATGGCTTCGCCTCTGCCTCGTACCCGGCATCTCCGGGTCCTCGCAGCGCGCCCTGCTCAGGGCGTTCGGAAGCCCCGCCGCCGCCCTCGATGCCTCGCGCGCCGCGGTGGCGGCCGTCTCCGGACAGGCGGTGGCCGATGCGCTGGCGGGCGGACCCCCGCCCGGGCAGCTCGAGGCGGCGCTCTCCTGGCTCGAGGCTCCCGGCCACCACCTGCTCGCGCTGGGCGACGAGGAATATCCGCGCAGCCTTCTCGAGATCCCGGACCCGCCCACGGTCCTCACCGCCCTCGGCGATCCCGCGCTTCTCGCGCGGCCCGCGATCGCCGTCGTGGGAAGCCGCAACGCCACCCGGCAGGGCGTCCTGGACGCCCATGAGTTCGCCCTCGCCCTCTCCCGCCGCGGCTACGTGATCGCAAGCGGCCTCGCGGTCGGGATCGACGCTGCGGCCCATCGCGGCGGGCTCGCCGGGCCCTCGTCGACGATCGCGGTCGTGGGCACGGGCCTCGACCGCGTCTATCCGGCCGCCAACCGCGAGCTCGCGCACGAGATCGCGGGCCGCGGCGTGCTGGTGTCGGAATTCGCGCTCGGAACGCCGCCCGTCGCGGCCAACTTCCCGCGCCGCAACCGCATCATCAGCGGGCTCACGCGCGGCGTGCTCGTCGTCGAGGCCGCCGTCGCGAGCGGCTCGCTCACCACGGCCCGCCTCGCGCTCGAGCAGGGCCGCGACGTCTTCGCCATTCCCGGCTCGATCCACTCCCCGCTCTCGAAGGGCTGCCACTGGCTGATCAAGCAGGGCGCGAAGCTCGTGGAATCGGCCGAGGACCTCCTCGCGGAGATCGAGGGGACGGCCGCGCCTGCTTCGCCGGCGCCGCGAGGCCCCGACCCCGTCGCCGAACCCCTCCTCGAGGCCCTCGGCCATTCGCCCGCGAGCCTCGACGCCCTGGCGCTTCGCACCGGCGAAGCCGCTTCCGCGCTCGCTGCCGAGCTCACCCGGCTCGAGCTCGCCGGCCGCGTCGAAAGGCTTCCCGGCGGGCTCTACCGCCAACTTGCTGTACCCTGAACGCCGCAAACGGGGCCCGAGACCCCGCGTTATAGAATCCCCGCAAAGAACGAACCGCTCCCATGGCCTCACACCTGCTCATCGTCGAGTCGCCCTCGAAGGCGAAGACGCTCAAGAAGTACCTCGGCAAGGATTTCGAGATCCTGGCCTCCTATGGCCACGTCCGCGACCTCGTGCCGAAGACCGGCGCCGTCGACCCGGACGACGATTTCCGCATGAAGTACGAGGTCATCGACCGCAACGCGAAGCATGTCGACGCGATCGCCCGGGCGGTGAAGGACGCCGACACGGTCCTCCTCGCCACGGACCCGGACCGCGAGGGTGAGGCCATCGCCTGGCACCTCTCGGAGATCCTGAAGGGCAAGCGCTCGCTCAAGGGCAAGAAGCTCAAGCGCGTGGTCTTCTACGAGATCACGGAGGGCGCCGTGAAGGACGCGGTAAAGCACCCGCGCGACATCTCCATGGAGCTCGTGAACGCGCAGCAGGCCCGCCGCGCGCTCGACTACCTGGTGGGCTTCAACCTCTCGCCGCTGCTCTGGAAGAAGATCCGCCGGGGGCTTTCGGCCGGGCGCGTGCAGAGCCCGGCGCTTCGCCTCATCGTCGAGCGCGAGATCGAGATCGAGAACTTCAAGTCGCGCGAGTACTGGTCCATCCACTTCGACTCCGAGAAGGCGAAGACCCCCTTCTCCGCGAGGCTCACCCACTTCAAGGGCGAGAAGCTCGACCAGTTTTCCGTCGGCGACGCGGCGCGCAACGCCGAGATCACCGGCTTCCTCGAGTCCCACGGCAAGGGCGCCGCGCGCGTTACCGAGATCGAGAAGAAGCGCAAGCTGCGCTCGCCCGCGCCGCCCTTCACCACCTCGACGCTGCAGCAGGAGGCGGTGCGCAAGCTCGGCTTCTCGACGGACCGCGCGATGAAGGTCGCGCAGAGCCTCTACGAAGGCGTCTCGCTCGGCAAGGCCGTCACCGGCCTCATCACCTACATGCGCACCGACTCGGTGAACCTGTCGAAGGAGGCCGTCGCCGAGATCCGCGGCTACATCACGAAGAACTTCGGTTCCGACTACCTCCCGAAGTCCCCCGTGGCCTACAAGAGCACGGCCAGGAACGCCCAGGAGGCGCACGAGGCCATCCGGCCGACCTCGATCGCGCGCACCCCGGAGTCCGTGGCGCCCTTCCTCAACGACGAGCAGCGCAAGCTCTACGAGATGATCTGGAAGCGGGCGCTCTCCTGCCAGATGACGCCGGCCAAGTTCGACACGGTCGCCGTGGACTTCACGGTCGGCGGGGCGGGCAACGTCTTCCGGGCCACGGGCCAGACGATGGTCTTCCCGGGCTTCTACGCCGTCTACCACGAGGACGACGACGACGTGGTGGAGGAGGAGGACAAGCGCCTTCCCGCGCTCGACAAGGGAGACTCGGTGCCCATCCTCAAGCTCTACGGCGAGCAGCACTTCACCCAGCCGCCGCCGCGCTACTCGGAAGCGAGCCTCGTGAAGGCGCTCGAGCAGTACGGCATCGGCCGGCCCTCGACCTACGCCTCGATCATCTCCACGCTCGTGAACCGCGAGTACGTCGTGCTGGAGAAGAAGCGCTTCCAGCCCACCGACGTGGGCCGCGTGGTGAACAAGTTCCTCACCGAGCACTTCGCGCACTGGGTGGACTACGAGTTCACCGCCAAGCTGGAGAACGAGCTCGACGACATCTCCAACGGCAAGGAGGAGTGGATCCCCGTCCTCGAGCGCTTCTGGAAGGACTTCTCGGCGCAGGTCGGGGAGAAGGAATCCGTCTCCCGCAAGGACGTCACCCAGGAGGTGCTCGACGAGGAGTGCCCCAAGTGCAAGGCGCACAAGCTCACCATCCGCCTCGGGCGCCGGGGCCGCTTCATCGGCTGCTCGGGCTATCCGGAGTGCGACTACACCCGGAACCTCGACGGCAGCGGCGACTCGGCCGAGGGCCCGGCCAAGCGCGAGATCGGGATCGACCCGAAGACCAAGAAGGCCATCCAGCTCCTGCAGGGTCCCTTCGGCTGGTACTTCCAGCTCGGGGAGCCCGAGGGCGACAAGAAGCCCAAGCGCGTGTCGCTGCCCAAGAACATCGCACCCGAGGCCGCCACGCTCGAGGTCGCCCTCAAGATGCTGGCGCTGCCGCGCGACCTCGGCGCGCATCCGGAAACCGGCAAGAAGGTCGTCGCGGCCATTGGCCGCTTCGGCCCGTACGTGAACCACGACGGCAACTTCAAGTCGATCCCGAAGGACGAGAACGTCTTCGACATCACCCTCGAGCGCGCGGTGGCCCTGCTCAAGGAGCCCAAGAGCCCCGGCGGGCGCGGGGCGCTTCGCGTCCTGGGCAAGCACCCCGAGGACGGCCAGTCGGTGTCGCTCTACGCCGGGAAGTACGGCCCCTACGTGAAGCACGGCAAGGTGAACGCCACGCTTCCCGACAAGGACGCGATCGCGACCGTCACGCTCGAGGAGGCCCTGGCGCTCCTCGCGGCGAAGGCGAAGGGGGGCAAGACGAAGGTCGCGCGCGCAAGGAAAAAGGCCGCGTAGCCTCGCGGCCCGCGGCCCTTCCGCAAGCCCTCCGGCTCAGACGTCGAGGTTCGACACGCCCAGCGCGTTGGTCTCGATGAACTGGCGCCTGGGCTCCACGTCGTCGCCCATGAGCGTCGAGAAGATCTCGTCGGCGCTGATCGCGTCCTCCACCTGCACCTTCAGGAGCACGCGCTTGCCCGGGTCCATCGTCGTCTCCCAGAGCTGCTCCGGGTTCATCTCGCCCAGCCCCTTGTAGCGCTGGATCGACATGCCGCCCTTGGCCTCCGCGAGGAGCCAGTCCAGGCCCTCCTTGAAGCTGCGGATCGTGCGCGCCGTCTCGCCGCGGCGCACCTGCGCGCCTTCCTGGACGAGCCCCGCGAGCATCTGGGAGGTATTGACGATCTGGGTGTAGTCGCCGCTGCCCACGAAGGCCTGGTCGAGCACCGTCTCGACCTTGTTGCCGTGCACCAGCTTCTCCAGGCGCAGGCGCCAGCCGTCCGAGGTCGGGTCGCGCTCGATGTGCGCCTTCGGGGCTGTGGGCGCGAGCGCCGCATAGATGGCCCGCGAGGCCTCGGCCGCGCCCTCCTTCGTGTCCAGGCTGATGCGCGGCATTTCGAGCAGCGCGCGCAGCACGCCGGCATCCATCCCCATCGACAGTCGCTCGATCACGGCTTCCGTGGTGAGGTACTCGGTCGCGATGCGCTCGAGCGCCTCCCCCGCAAGGGGCGCGCTGCCGTCGCGCGGCACGAGCATCGCCCCGTTGAGGGCCCGCCGCAGCTGGTGGTAGCGCAACGCGTGCTCGTCCTTGAGGTAGCGCTCGTCCTTGCCGCTCTTCACCTTGTAGAGCGGCGGCTGCGCGATGTAGATGTGGCCGTTCTCGACCAGCGCCGGCATCTGCCGGTAGAAGAACGTGAGCAGCAGCGTGCGGATGTGGGCGCCGTCGACGTCCGCGTCCGTCATGATGATGATGCGGTGGTAGCGCAGCTTCTCGAGGTTGAACTCGTCCTTGCCGATGCCCGTGCCCAGCGCCGTGATGAGCGTGGCCACCTCCTGCGAGGAGAGCATCTTGTCGAAGCGCGCCTTCTCGACGTTGAGGATCTTGCCCTTGAGGGGCAGGATCGCCTGGAACTTGCGGTCGCGGCCCTGCTTGGCCGAGCCGCCGGCGGAGTCGCCCTCGACCAGGTAGAGCTCGCACAGGGTCGGGTCGCGCTCCTGGCAGTCGGCGAGCTTGCCGGGGAGCCCGATGCCATCGAGCACCCCCTTGCGGCGAGTGAGCTCGCGGGCCTTTCGCGCCGCCTCGCGCGCGCGCGCCGCCTCCACGACCTTGGTGCAGATCACCTTCGCGTCGGCCGGCTTCTCCAGCAGGAACTCGCCCAGCTTCTGGGCGACGATCTCCTGGACGACGGGCTGCACCTCGGAGGAGACGAGCTTGTCCTTGGTCTGGGAGGAGAACTTGGGCTCCGGGACCTTGACCGAGAGCACGCAGGTGAGGCCCTCGCGCATGTCGTCGCCGGTGGTCTCCACCTTCGCCTTCTT
>JAHCLE010000146.1 GCA_026125445.1 Burkholderiales bacterium | reverse complement strand
GGCCATCGCGTCCGGGAAGGGAGGATGCCGGGGACCCCGGATGGGTTCGGGGCGCCCTCGGCGGGCAAGCAAGTCCGCATGCTAACCCACGCTTTCCGGCAGTCGCAACAAAGACCCCCGCCGAGGCGGGGGTCCGTCGTCCCGGCCTGCGCCGCGTTCAGTTGCAGACGAGCGTGGGCAGCCGCGAGCCGGACGGGGTGTAGATCCGGCAGCCCTTGCCGATGAGGGTGGCCTGCGTGAACGGTGGCGTGGCATTGCTCTCCACCGTCAGGGTTCCCGGCCGCGGTCCGGAAATGGTCGGATTGAAGGTGATGTTCACCCTGCATTCGGCCCCCGGGACCAGGGTGCCCGGGCAGTTGTTGCTCTGGGAATAGTCGCCGGCCACATAGAGGGTCTTGAGCAGGAGATCCGCCCGGCCGACGCTCTTGACGGTGATGGTCTTCGTCTCGCCCGGCCGGCCCATGACGCCATTGGCGAAGCTCGCCGCATAGGCCGACAGCTGGATCGCCGGAAGGGCCGGAAGGGCACCGGTCCCGACGAGTTGGGTGTGGAGCACCGGGTTCGTGGCGTCGCTCTCGACGGTCACCCGGCCGCGCCTTTCTCCCTCTGCCGTGGGCGTGAACGTCACCGTGATCCTGCAGGACTCGCCGGAGGAGAGCGTGCCGCAGTCGTTGGTCTGCGCGAAGTCGCCCGACGCGGTGACGGCGCTGATGTGCACCGGGAAGCCCAGCGGAATCTCGGTGATCGACCCGATGTCCTGGCTGGCGGACGCCGCCTGCACCGGCACGGTGGCTTGGTTCCTGACGACGATCTGCTGGGCGGCGCTGGTCGTCCCGACGTCCTGGATGCCGAACACGAGGCCGTCCGGACTGCGATCCAGCGTCCCGGCCGGTGCCGCAAGGCCGGTTCCCAGCAGGGTCACGGGGTACAGCGACCACCACGGCACCGTATTGGCGCCCACCGTCAACGTCCCCTCGATCGGCCCCACGACCGCCGGCCGGAAGAAGACGTCGATATAGCAGGAATAGTCGACGGGGACCGGCGCCGAGCAGGTGTGCGACTCGATCGCGAAGGAGGATGGACTCACCAGCATCCGGTTGACGACCATGTCCTCGTAGGTATAGGCCGGGTAGTAGGCGTTGTAGACCTCGACGGACTCGGAATACGACCGGTCGCCGACGATCGTCGGCGGGAACTGGAGACAGTCCGGGTAGATATACGGCGTCGTCCCGTAGAGGGCCGTCACGGCAGTGACCGGCACCGTCAATGCCGCCTCGACCCCGGCGCCGGGGATCGTGAGCTCTCCGGTCTGCACGCCCGACGTCTGCGGCGCGAAGGTCAGCTCGATCGTGCACGAGTCGCCTGGCGCGAGGCTCCCTGCGCAGTTCGACAGGGCGCCGAAAGGCCCGCTCGTCGTGACCGTACCGTCGAAGCGTTTCGGGTTGGCGGTGGTGTTGGTGATGGTGACGGTCCGGCTGCTGGGCTCGCCCGCGATGGCCGCCGGCGGCATGGCGATGCCCTTCGTCATGTCCACCAGGTAATCCGTGTAGCAGTAATAGCTGAACGCCGACACGACCTTGGGCGCGGCAAGGGCCCCGGCAAGCCGGGACGTGCCCGCTGCCTGGCGCAGCGGCCGGATCCTGACCTCGAGCCCCCCGGTCGACTTGTTCTGAGCCATGGGCGACATGGCCGCGATCGAGCCGGGCTCGTAGAGCAGGTCCCCGGAGCCGCCGGCCTGGGCGACGACGAGCGGCGTCTCGCGGGCGTAGACCTCCGCCGCGGGCTCCGCCGCGAGGGCCATGGGAACGGGAAGCGCGAGGCCCCCGCCGAAGCCGGCGGCGGCAAGGCAGGCGGCGATCGTCCTGGCGCGAAGGGCCCTGGCGTTGACGGTTGCGACGGACGTGCTTGGCGTTGTCGTCATTTCAGTGTCTCCTGGCTAGCTCAGGCGTGCCACCGGGGGTGGCCGCCGCGAGGCAACATGAATCGATGGCGGTTTCCAGCGCCTGGTCGGGGCGGAAGTCCCGGAGGGCTTCCGATTCCGCCCGGGCGGATGCGGCAATCTTCTCGTCGTCGAGGACGCGGGAGAGCCCCGCGGCCAGGCGCGAGCGGGACTCTTCCTGCCCGACGCAGACTCCCACCCCGATGTCGGCAAGCCGCTTCGCGGTGGAGTGTTGCTCGCCGTTGACGGGCAGGAGCAGCTGCGGGCATCCCGCAAGCAGGGCCGTGAGACCGAGGCCGTGGCCGCCGTAGGAAACCACGGCGGGCCGCGACGCCAGCGCGGCGGCGATGTTGAAGGGCACCCGTGACACGCGCAGCGTATCCGACGACGTGGTGACGCACTGCGCTTCCGTCGCGTCCGGAAGGTAGACCCACGCGCGCCGCTTCATGGCCGCGAGGGCGTCGACGACCTTCGGCCCGTGCGGGTGGTCGCGGCGCAGCGAGGCAAAGACGTCCGGCGGCTCCCCCCCGCCGGCGGGCCCCGTGGAGGCCGGAAGCGGACCCAGGTACTTCTCCTCGCCGCGAAGCGCGCGGAAGGGATCGAGCACCGGGATCGTGGCCAGCAGCGTCGAGGCGCCTTCGAGGACCGCGCCGAGGTGCGGCACCGGGAGGGCGCCGAACGTGCGAAGCACTGCGTTGGCGCTTCGCAGCGCGAGGGCCTCCGCACGCTCGAGCCGGTGGTCTATCTCGGCGTTGGGAAGCACGAGGGCGGGCGCACGCGGCCGGTGCGGCGGACATTCGAACCCCGTGCCCAGCCGCACCGCGGGGATGCCGAGGGAATGGGCCGCGAGCAGGAAGGCCGGCGCATAGTTCGCGAGGACGAGGTCGGGGCGCCAGCTCGACAGGATCGCCCTCCAGCCGCCCACCAGGCCCGTCAGGGTCTCCTCATGCGCGAATCCGAGCCCGAGAAAGATCTCCATGTGGCTGGCCGGCGTTGTCGCGACCCCGGAGAACTCGTTCAGACAGACCGGCGACTGGAAGACCGGAAACCCCAGTCCGGCCAGCTCGCCGGCCGCAACCGACGTGTTGCGCTGCGCGACGGCCACCTCCCACCCGCGCCCGGCCAGGCCCTGCAGCAGGGAGAGGTACGGCCGCAGGTGGCCGTTGTTCTCCCCGATTTCCCAGCCGAAGAGGACTCTCATGGGCAGGCTCGCCGGTCCGTGCTTCCCGTCAGGTTCCGGGACGCCGGAACGCCGTCGCGCCGGAAGCCCCGTTCAGGTTGTACATCATCCCCGCACCGATGGCATTCCGGCCGGCGAAGAACCCGTCGATGGAGCCCGTCGGATTGGAGCATCCCGGGGTGCAGGTGATGTTGAGCAGCTGCGGCACGGGCAGGCCGCCGGGCGCCGTGCCCCGGAAGGCGGAGAAGTACTGATCGCGGTAGATCGGGATGTCGTTCGCCACGCCCACGATGTTCTGGCCGGCGATCGTCAGGTTGACGCTCGCGTCCACGGTGCGGGTGGCGAAGTCCGCCGCCAAGGTTGCGCTGTTGAGCGTGCCCACGGAGCCGAAGGAGTTCGTCGGCGCGGTGGACCCGACCAGCTCGTAGGTGGCCGTGCCGGTTAGCGGCAGCGTGACCGGTGCGCTCTGGGCGCCCGAGAACACGTAATGCAGGCTGTTGCTGTTGAGGTTCAGGGAACTCTGGTTGCCGTTGGCAACGACCGTCGCCGTCCCGCCTGCCCAACGGCCCCATACCAGCCCCGTCGCCGCGTCCAGGCCGAACTGCGCCACGCTCGCGGTTCCGATCGAGTACTGCTGGTGGCCCCCGGGCTGGCCGCCGTACGGTGCCGTAAAGGCCGTGACGCGACCCTGGGCATCGGCCGTCACCTCGTCGGGCCTGTTGGTGACGGCGTAGTTGCGAACCAGCCCCCCGGCCAGCGTGCCTGCCGGGTCGGAGATGAGGCCGTCGAGGTAGGGCGTGGTGACGTCCTGCGCCGGGCCATGCAACCCGACGACGCCGTTGACGGTGTAGAAGTTGGCGGGGTTGGCCGACGAGAAGTCGGAGATGGTGTAGCCCATGATGATGCCGCTGAGGTCCGACCCCACGAAGCTGCCCTCGATGCCGCCGGCGATGCTGGGGTTGGTCAAGGAGCTGCCGCCGCTCGCGTTGCGGATGCGCAGCAGATCGAAGGTGGTCGCATAGAAGCTGTTGAGCGCGAAAGGCACGCCCGTGGCGGTGACCTGCCAGGAGTTGCCCGAGCCGCCACCCGCGGCGGGCATGCTGACCGACATCGAGGTCGAGAGCGTGCGGTTGGTGAAGTTCACGTCTATGGTCGTGGCCCCCAGCGAGCCCACGACGTTCGTCTGGCTGGTGGGGGGCGTGCTCAGCACGCTCGTGTAGGTCGCCGTGCCCGTGAGGACGTCCGCAAGGTACGCCGGATAGCCGGAATTGGCCTGGATCCAGTGGATGCTGCCGGGCACCGCGAACGACGGGTCGGTGTCGTAGTAGCGCAGCCGCGCGTCCGAGTAACGGCCCGCGGTCATGGCGAGGCCGCCGTTCTGGTACGAGTTGTTGCTGGCCGAGGTGCCGCCGACGATGCGGGGCGCGAGGCCCGTCTGCGTGCCCGAATAGGCCGTGTAGCCACGCGTCGCCGTGCCCTCGTACAGGATGTCGGCGGGGAGCGCCTGCCCCGCGAGGGTGGCGCCACCGACGAACACGATGTCCTGCAGCCCCAGCGGGTCGACGGCAACCGCCGAGTCGAGGAAGGTGAAGCCCAGGCCGTTGTTGCCGACCGGGGTGAAGCCTTGGGTGCCCTGCGAGGTGAGCGAGCTGCTCGAGTCGCTCGGAGCGAAGTTGCGCGTTTCCCCGGAGGATTCGACGGCGCCGCCCTCCTTGACCTCCCCGACCGGATTCGTCGCGGCCGCCGCGATGAACTGCGGCGTCGGGATGTAGCGCACGTCGCCGCGGCCGGTGACCAGCACGGTCTGGCCCGGGCCGGTGACGAGCGTCTGCGCGCCGCCCTGCTGCGCCGGGAGCCCCGGGCCGGAGAAGTCCCCGAAGGTGATGGCGTGGCTGCCTTCGATGGTGTGGTTCACCGTGATGTCGCAGCTCTTGCCCACGCCCACCTTGGCCGGGTCGCAGTCGTCCGCCGTGCCCGCGAAGAGCACGTTGCCGGAACCGCGGATGCCGACGGTGGCCACCCGCGTCTTCATCAGGAAGCGGTCGCGCGTGCGCGCGGCGATGAGGCCGGTGAAGGTGCGCAGCGTTCCGCGGACGAGGTTGAGCAGGGCGCCCTGGTCGGAGTCCGGGCGATCGGCGTATTGCTCTATCTGGAACTGCGTGTTGGGCCGCACCGAGAGCTTGGCTTGATCCACCATCGTGAGCTGGGCCATGCCCTTGTCGCCCGAAACGATGGTGTCCCCGGAGTTGACCGGGGCGCCGCGCGTGACCGGCACGCGCTGCCCGTCACGGCGCTGCACGCTCACGTCGCCCGTGACGAACGTGAAGGTACCGCTCTGCCCGAAGGCCGGGCCGGCGGAAACCACGCCGGCCAGGACGAGAAGGGATGCGAGCTTTCTGCGCTGGAGCATTGCCGGTTCCCCCTAGTAGGTGTCGCAACGCACGGCCGTCGAGACCTCGTTGCGCTTGAAGTCGTACAGGTCGATGTTCGAGGCGTTTCGCGTGTAGGACCACTGCGCGCGCACCGCGCAGGCCTTGCGGAACTGCCAGTTCACGCCGAGCAGGAACTCGCCGAAGCGATCCTCGCCGTCCTCGACGGTGGTCGAGCGCGCGTAGGGATCCTTGTCGCGGCGCAGGACGAAGCCGACGGCGCTGAACAGGTTGACCACCGGGGAGAGCGAGTACTGCCCGTACGCGCGCATCCCGAAGAGGTTCTTGCTCTTGTCGATGTCGGTGCCCGGAATCTTGTTGACCGCGCCGTCGTCGCTCGCGAAGGCCGAAACGTAGATGAGCGGAACCCCCTTCGTCTCGAAGCTGCGCAACCACGAGCCCTGCAGGTAGATCTGGTCGAAGTCCTCGACCTCGTTGGTCGGGAAGCGCACCTGGGAATACTGCAGCCCCAGGCCCACCTGGGTCTTGGTGTCCAGCATGTACTTCCAGTCGCCCTGCGCGTAGGCGGTCCTGCGGTCGTTGGTGATCTTGGGATCGCCCGTGTAGGCGCCCTCCTGGTTGAAGGCCTGGTAGCCGGCGACGAAGCGCCACTGGGTCGGGCCGCTGTTCAGGGCCGCACCGCCGCGCAAGTCACCGTAGAGGGAGTTGAAGTCCGACTCCCCGCTGTAGCCGCGTCCCCTCGCCTCGCCGCCCGCGAAGAGGCCCCAGCCGCCCGACAGCGGGTGCGAATACTCGAGCACGCCGCTGGCGGCCCCGTAGTAGGCGTCGCGCTTGATGGAGTTGCCCGTCGCCTCGATGCCCACGATGCCGAAGGACTGCTGCGCGGCCGCGCCGAAGTCCGTGGGCACGCCCGTGATGTTGTCGTCGTAGCCCAGGCCCAGCTCGGCCCAGCCGGACCAGCCCGGCGTCGTCTGGCGCTTGCGGGCCTCGATGGCCTCCAGGTAGCGATTGATGGTCTGCTGCGCGACGGCCGGCGGGTTGGACGCGGCGAGCTGGCGGAACGCGGCCTCGGCAAGGTCGAAGGACCCCGCCATGAAGTAGGCGCGGGCGAGGTCCATCCGAGCCCCGGCGTGATTCGGATTCACGGCGAGGACTCGCTCGAAGGCCACGATCGCGTCGTCGATCTTGCCGCTGTCGAGGGCGGCCACCCCCAGCAGGTAGTCGAAGTCGATGTTCCCGGCAAGCTGT
>JAHCLE010000145.1 GCA_026125445.1 Burkholderiales bacterium | reverse complement strand
TCTCGCGCCAGCCGGCCTCGCCGGGAACGCCTTCCACGAATCCCGTGCCGCCGCCGGCCAACGCGGGGCTGGGCGAGGCCGGCCGCCGCGCCGCCCTCGATTTCGTCTGGACCACCGTGAACGAGCGCTACTACGACCCGAAGCTGAACGGCGTCGACTGGGTGGCGGCGCGCGGACGCTGGGAGCCGAAGGCCATGGCCGCGGCGAGCGACGACGATTTCTGGGACCTGCTGGATCGCATGACGGGCGAGATGCGGGATGCGCACACGCGCGTGGAATCGCCGCAGCGCGCCGAGCAGATCGCCCGCCACGAGTCCATCACGCCGGGTTTCTCCTTCGCGCCCCTCGAGGGCCGCCTCGTGGTGACCGCGGTGAGCCGCGACTCCGACGCGTGGTGGGCGGGCGTGCGCCCCGGCATGGCGGTCTCGGAGATCGGCGGCGAGCCCGCGCAGGCCGCCTACGCGAAGGCGCTCGCGCAGGCGCGCGAGAGCTCGACGGCCTACGCGCGGCACCGCGCCGCCCTGCGCCGGCTGCTCGGCGGCGACGAGGGCAAGCCGCTCGCCTTCGCCTTCACGCGCACGGACGGCACGGGCCTCGCCGTCACCCTCGAGCGCAAGCGCGTGGCGAGCCCCCCGCGCGTGGCCAAGCGCAAGCTCGCCTCCGGCATCGGCTACATCCGCCTCACCGCCTGGTCGCAGCCGCTGCAAGGCGAGATGGTCTCCGCCATCGAGTCGCTCAAGGACGCGCCGGGCCTCGTGATCGACCTGCGCGACAATCCCGGCGGCTCGGCGCTCATGGTGCGAAACGTCGCCGCGCACCTCTTCCCCAAGGGCGAGAAGGTCGAGGTCGGCCGAACGCTCACGCGCCAGGGCAAGCCCATCACCATCGCCTTCGACCTGGTCGAGCTGATCAAGATCAAGCAGGAGCTGGAAGGCACCGGCACGTACGCCGGGCCGGTCGCGGTGCTGGTGAACGCCGGCAGCGGCAGCGGCAGCGAACTCTTCGCCGGGATGCTCAAGGCGAAGGGGCGCGCGACGATCGTCGGGCAGACCACCTGCGGGTGCCTGCTGGGCTTCATGGGCTACGCGGCGGTGCCGGGCGGCGGCATGCTCGCCTACAGCGAGATGGGATTCGTCTTTCCCGACGGCAAGAGGATCGAGGGCGAGGGCCTCGCGCCCGACGTGGCCATCGCGCTCACGGCGGCCGATCTCGCGGTGGAACGCGACCGGGCGCTGGAAGCGGCGCTGGCGGCCCTCTCGCGCAAGGGTCGCGGTGCCTGACCGCGCAAGCCCCGCAACCGCCCTCAACCCCGGTGTCCGCCGGCGCGAGGTCTTCGCGTGGGCGATGTACGACTTCGCCAACTCCGGGTACACCACGGTCGTCCTCACGGCCGTCTTCAACGCCTATTTCGTTTCCACGGTCGCGGGCAACGCGCCGTGGGCGACCTTCGCCTGGACGGTGGCCCTCGGCGCGTCCTACGCCGTGGTGATGGCCGCCGGTCCCGTGGTCGGCGCCTGGGCCGACGCGCATGCGGCCAAGAAGCGGGCGCTCGCCGCGAGCACGGTGCTCTGCGTGGCCGGCACCGCGCTCCTCGCGGGCGCGGGACCCGGCGACGTCGGCTGGGCCATCGCCTTCATCGTCGTCTCCAACGTCGCCTACTCCCTGGGCGAGAACCTCACGGCCGCCTTCCTGCCCGAGCTCGCCCATCCCGGGAGCGTGGGCAAGGTGTCCGGATGGGGCTGGAGCCTCGGTTATTTCGGGGGAATCCTCTCGCTGGGCCTGTGCCTGGCGTGGGTGCTGGGCGCGCCCGGGCGCGGATCGACCACGGCGCAGGCGGTACCCGGAACGATGCTCATCACCGCCGCGGTCTTCGCGCTGGCCTCGCTCCCCACCTTCCTGCTGCTTCGCGAGCGCGCCGTGCCCGTGCCCCCGGCGCAGAGCCAGTCGCACGCCTTCGTCCGCCTGGCGAGGACCGCGCGCGAGACGGCCAGATACCGCGACCTGCTCGCCGTGTTCGCCTGCGGCACCTTCTACCAGGCGGGCGTGGCCACCGTGATCGCGCTGGCCGCGATCTACGCCGAGCAGGTGATGGGGTTCCAGACGAAGGACACGATCCTGCTCGTGCTCGCGGTCAACGTGACCGCCGCCATCGGCGCCTTCGCCTTCGGCTACGCGCAGGACCGCATCGGCAAGGTCCGCGCGCTTCGGGTCACCCTCTTCGCCTGGCTCGCCATGATCGTGGTGGCCTGGTCGGCCACGACGCCCGCGATGTTCTGGGTCTCGGCCAACCTCGCGGGGCTCGCGATGGGCTCCTCGCAGTCGGCCGGGCGGGCGCTCGTGTCCTATTTCTCGCCGCCGGAGCGAAGCGCCGAGTTCTTCGGCATGTGGGGGGTGGCCACGCGGCTCGCCTCCATCCTCGGCCCCGTCACCTACGGTGCCGTGACCTGGATCACCGGCGGCAACCACCGCCTCGCGATCCTCGCCACTGGCGTATTCTTCGTCGTGGCGATCGCCTTCCTCGCCGCGGTGGACGAGCGCCGCGGGCACGCCGCCGCCTACCCACCGACCGAGCCATGAAATTTCCCGCCCTCTTCCTCTCCCACGGCGCGCCCACCCTCGCGATGGCCAACAACGCCTTCACGCACTCCTGGGCGGAGATCGCCGTCGTCCTCGGCCGGCCCGAGTCCATCCTCGTCGTCTCCGCGCACTGGGACACGCCCTTTCCCGCCGTCACGGCCGCCAGGCGGCTGGAGACGATCCACGACTTCGGCGGCTTCCCCGAGGCGCTCTACCGCATGCGCTACGAGCCGCCGGGCGCGCCCGCGCTAGCCTCGCGCGTGGGCGAGCTGCTCTCCGCCATCGGGCAGGCACCGGCCGTCGACCCGGACCGCGGCATCGACCACGGCGGCTGGGTGCCGCTTCGCTGGATGTACCCGGATGCCGACATCCCCGTGACGCAGCTCTCGATCCAGTCGGAGCTGGGCGCGCGCCACCACCTGGAGATCGGTCGCGCCCTCGCCCCGCTTCGCGACGAGGGCGTGCTGGTGATCGGCTCCGGGGGCATCGTGCACAACCTGGGCGAGCTCGACTGGGAGCCCGGGGAAAGGGCCCCCATGCCGTGGGCCGCGGCCTTCGCCGAGTGGATGGCGGACAAGGCGGCGCAAGGCGCCGACGACGAACTGGCCGACTACCGCAGCCACGCCCCGAACGCCGAGCGCGCGCACCCGACCGAGGACCACCTCGTGCCCTTCTTCGTGGCGCTGGGCGCGGGCGGCGCTCCCTCGCGGCGGATGAACCTCGGATTCGACATGGGCTCGCTCGGCATGGACTGCTACGCCTTCGGCGGCTGACCCCATTATCATTGGGACCATGGCCACGCCTTCCGCACCCGCCAAGAAGCGCACCCTCTACGACATCCTCGGCGTGGAGCGGGATGCGAACGCCATCGACATCGGCATCGCCTACAAGGCCCGCATCGAGGCCCTGAACCGCAGCCCGGGGGCGGATCCCAACGAGGTGAACCTCGTGCACGAGGCCTACCACGTCCTGTGCATGCCCAACGAACGGGCGGCCTACGACGCGAAGCTCATCTCGATGGCGGAGAAGGCCGCGGCGAAGGAATCCGCGCAGAGCCCCGACCTCGTGCTCGAGCCGGACGAAGAGGAGAAGCCGCCGGCCTGGAAGAACAAGTACGTACTGACGGGCGGGGCGCTCCTGGTCGCCCTGCTCGCCTTCTGGGCGATGCGCTCGCCGCCGAAGCCGGAGCCGCGCATCGTCGCCCAGCGCGAGCTGCGCCCGCCCGCCGAGGCCCGCGTCGCCGCGCCTGCCGTGGCCCCCGAGCCGGCGGCGCTCGTGGCGAAGAGCGCCGAGGAGCTCTTCACGACGCTCTCGCGCAGCACCGCGCGCATCACCGTGCACGACATCTCCGGCCGCGCCGTGGGCCTGGGGAGCGGCGTGGTGACGGGAATCGGCACCGTGATCACCAACTGCCACGTGGCCACCGCGGGCGGCTCGCTCACCGTGAAGGTGGGCGCCGAGCAGTTCTCCGCGAGCGTCGAGGTGGCCGACGAGGAATACGACCTGTGCCGGCTGTCGGTCTCGGGGCTCACGGCGCCGGCCGTCACCATCGGCTCGGCCGAGTCCCTCAAGACCGGGCAGAAGGTCTTCGCCATCGGCTCGCCGCAGGGACTCGAGCTCACGATCAGCGACGGCATCGTCTCCGGCATGCGCGACCTGCCGCAGGGCCGCGTCATCCAGACCACGGCGCCGATCTCGCCCGGCTCCTCGGGCGGGCCGCTCTTCGACGCCTATGGCAGGCTGGTGGGGATCATGACCTTCCAGCACCGCTCCGGCCAGAACCTCAACTTCGCCGTGCCCGCCGACTGGATCGCCAACATCCGCTCGCGCAGCGCCACCAATCCCCTCACCGAGGCGATGCAGAAGTCGATGGCGCCGAACTAGCGGCACGCGGATGTCCGAATTGCGATTCCTCGCTCTCGCCCTGCTCCTTCCCGGCCTCGCCCTCGCCGGCCGCCCCCTCAACACCGAGGACGCCTCCACCCTCGACGACACGGCCTGCCAGCTCGAATCCTGGGTGAATCGCTCGCGCGGCGACGTCTCCGACTTTTCCTTCGTTCCGGCCTGCGCCCTTTTCGGCGTGGAGTGGCAGGCCGGCGGCGTGCGCACGCGCGAGGCGGGCACCAGCGCCACCACCGCGACGTTCGTGCAGGGCAAGCACGCTTTCAAGAGCGTCGACGACGGCGGCTGGGGCATCGGGGTCGTGGCCGGGCTCACGCGCTTTCCGCGCCGCGAGGCGGAGAACGGCTGGGGCGATCCCTACCTCATCGTGCCGGTGAGCTTCGGCCTGGGCGAGGACAAGGACACCCGCGCCCTCCTGCACCTCAACGTCGGCACGGCGCGCGCGCGCGACGAGGGGCGCAACCTCACGCTATGGGGCGTCGCCCTCGAGAAGCCGGTCACGCAGCGCCTGACGCTGCTGGGCGAGGCCTTCGGCGAGAACGCCTCGAAGCCCTTCGTGCGCGTCGGCGGCCGCTACACGCTCTTCGACAAGTTCGACGTCGACCTCACGTGGGTGACGCGTTCGGGCGGCGCGAGCGAGGAGCGCTTCTGGTCGCTGGGCTTCCACTGGGAGACCGATCCGCTGCGGCCCTGATCGGCCGGGACGGAAAGCTCAGGACCGGTCCTCCCGCTCCACGCGCTCCGGCGTGGAGCTGATCCTGTGGATTGCGATGTCGGCGCCGTCGAATTCGTCCTCGGCGTCCATGCGGATGCCCATCGTGGCCCGCAGCGCAGCGTAGATCGCGAATCCTCCCCCGAGGGCCACCGCGATGCCCAGCAGCGTCCCCGCGAGCTGGCTCATGAAGCTCACGCCCCCGATCCCGCCCAGCGCCTTCGAGCCGAAGATGCCGCAGGCGATGCCGCCCCAGGCGCCGCAAAGCCCGTGCAGCGGCCACACGCCCAGCACGTCGTCGATGCGCAGCCGGTTCTGCGTTGCGTTGAACATCGCCACGAAGAGCCCGCCGGCCACCACGCCCGTGGCGAGCGCCCCCAGCGGGTGCATCACGTCGGAGCCCGCGCACACGGCCACCAGCCCCGCGAGCGGGCCGTTGTGCACGAAGCCCGGGTCGTTCCTGCCCACCACGAGCCCGGCGATCGTGCCGCCCGCCATGGCCATGAGCGAGTTGACGGCCACCAGCCCGGTGATCTTGTCGATGGTCTGGGCGCTCATCACGTTGAACCCGAACCAGCCGACCGAGAGCACCCAGGCGCCAAGGGCGAGGAAGGGGATGTTGGACGGCGGGAAGGCCACCACGCGCCCGTCCTTCGTGTAGCGGCCGTGGCGCGCGCCGAGGAGCAGCACCGCCGCGAGCGCGATCCAGCCGCCCATCGCGTGCACCACGACGGAGCCCGCGAAGTCGTGGAACTCCGCGCCGAAGGCCGACTTCGCCCAGGCCTGGAAGCCGAAGGCCTGGTTCCAGGCGATGCTCTCGAAGAACGGGTAGAGGAAGCCCACGAGCGCGAAGGTGGCCACGAGCTGGGCGTTGAAGCGGAAGCGCTCGGCGATGCCGCCCGAGACGATGGCTGGGATGGCGGCCGCGAAGGTGAGCAGGAAGAAGAATTTCACCAGCTCGTAGCCGCTCCTGGCCGCCAGGCTCTCCGCGCCGGCGAAGAAGTTCACGCCGTAGGCCACCGAGTAGCCGATGAAGAAGTAGGCGATCGTGGACACGGAGAAGTCCACGAGGATCTTCATCAGGGCGTTCACCTGGTTCTTGCGCCTCACGGTGCCCAGCTCGAGGAACGCGAAGCCCGCGTGCATGGCGAGCACCATGATGGCGCCCAGCAGGATGAAGAGGACATCGGACGATGTCTTGAGAGCTTCCATGAGGGGTCTCCGGAGGGGGCGGTCTCGTTCGTTGCCGCGTGGCCCGCGGTCGTGGCGCCACTATACGCCGGGCGATTTGCCGGGGGTCAAACCGGCGAGCCCGTCCTCGGGCAGAATGCCGGCACCATGAACGCCACCCGATTCCTCGCCCCCTTCCTCCTGGCGGCCAGCCTCGCGGCCAACGCCCAGGCCCCCGCCTCGCCCAAGCCGGCGATGCCTTCCAACCACCCGCCCATCGGCGGCCCGCAGGCGAAGGCGCCGCCCTCGCCCTGGTCGGAGTTCGCCGACTACGCCCTCACGATGAAGGTCCCGCCGAAGGGCGAGTCCGGGACCTGGCGCATCCGCGCCTTCGCCGACCCGGCCGACGT
>JAHCLE010000144.1 GCA_026125445.1 Burkholderiales bacterium | reverse complement strand
CGAGCCGCTGCCGCTCGCCTTCCGGGGCTTCCCCTTCGTCCAGGTGTAGAAGCCCTTGCCGGTCTTCTTGCCCAGGTTCTTCGCCTCGATGTTGGCCTGCAGCTTCTTCGGGATGGGCGTGCCCGGCTTCGCGAGCTCCTGGCCCACGGCCCAGCAGATGTCCAGGCCCACCATGTCGGCGAGCTCGATGGGGCCCATGGGCATGCCGAAGTCGCGCGCCGCGGCGTCGATCGTCTCGCCCGGCACACCCTCGTCGAGCATGAGCATCGCCTCCATGAGGTAGGGAGAGAGGACCCGGTTCACGAGGAAGCCCGGGGCGCTCTTGCAGGGCAGCGGCAGCTTGTCGATCTGCCGCGCGAAGGCCTGGCCGGCCTGCATCACCCCGGGCGCGGTCTGCGGCCCCTCCACGATCTCCACCAGCATCATCTGGGCGACCGGGTTGAAGAAGTGCAGGCCCACGAGGCGCTCGGGACGCGCGAGCACGCCCGAGAGCTCCTGCAGCGGAATGCTCGAGGTGTTGGTCGCGAGGATGGCGCCGGCCTTCATCCGCGGCTCGATCCCGGCGAAGAGCTTCCTCTTGATCTCGGCGTTCTCCACGATGGCCTCGATCACGAGGTCGGCCTTGGCCACGCCGTCGCCCTTCACGTCGGGGATCAGGCGGTCGAAGGCGGCCTGCACGAGGTGCGGCTGCTTCAGGCGCTTCTTGTAGAGGGCGTGCGCGCGCTGCAGCGCGGGCGAGATGCGCTCCGGCCCCAGGTCCTGCAGCGTCACCGTGATGCCCTTGAACGCGGCCCAGGCCGCGATGTCGCCGCCCATGGCGCCGGCGCCGATCACGTGCAGGTGGCGGATGGGCTCGATGTCGCCCTTGCCGAGGCCCTTCATGCGGTCCTGCAGCTTGAAGAGGCGGATGAGGTTGCGCGTCGTGGGGTGCGCGAACAGGCTCGCCATCGAGGCGGGGTGCTCGAGGGGGATGTTGCGCACGTCCCCGCCGAAGTCCTTCCACAGGTCGATGATCGCGTAGGGCGCCGGGTAGTGGTCCTGGCGCGCCTTCCCGGCCACCTTCTTCCTCGACATCGAGGCCACGAGCGTGCGCACGATCGGCCAGTCCGTGACGGCCGCCGCGAAGGGCGGCCTGTGCGGTGGCGGCGGGCTCGCGAGGAACAGGCGCACCGCGTTGGCGAAGTGGCGCCGGGGCGTGGCGTCGTCCACGAGCCCCAGCTTCCTCGCCCGCCGCCCGTCGACGCCCCGGCCGGTGAGCATGAGGTCCAGGGCGTTGGCCGCGCCGATGAGCGGCGGCATGCGCTTCGCCCCGCCCCACCCCGGCACGATGCCGATCATCACCTCGGGCAGCGCCATGCGCGTCTTCGGCCCGTCGTCGGCGATGCGGTAGCGGCAGGCGAGGGCCAGCTCCGTTCCGCCGCCCATGCAGAAGCCGTGGATCATGGCGAGCGTCGGGAAGGGCAGCGCCGCGACCTTGTCGAAGACCACGTTGCCGAGCGTGGTGAAGGCCATGGCCTGCTCGGCGCTCGCGATCGTGGTGAACTCGTCGATGTCGGCGCCGGCGGCGAATCCGTTCTCCTTGGCCGAGAGGATCGCGAGGCCCTTGGGCGGCATGGCCGCGAGGTGGTCCGCGATGCGCCCCAGCTCCTCGAGCACCTCGGTCGAGAAGGTGTTGGTGGCGGTGCCGGCGCGGTCGAACCACAGCCAGGCGAGGTTCTGCGCGTCGATCTCGAGCTTCCAGTGCTTCAGGTCCATTTTCTTCGCCTTGTCGTCTCAGCCCGCGGCCGGGCGGGAGGAACCCGCGCGACGGATGTGCAGCGTCTTTTCCACGGCCGCGACCGGGATGCCGCGCGCGTCCGTGATCTCCACCCCGAAGACGGGCTCGTACTTCGAGCCGTCCGCCGTGCGCGCGACGGCCTCGTCGACCGCCGCCTGGGTGAGCTCGAAGCGCGCCGTGAGCGTCCCGTAGCCCGGCTTGAGGAAGCGGATGGCCCCGGCCTTGTCCCACACCACGTAGTCGCGGCCGAGGTTCCTCATCATCATGATCATGTAGAAGGGGTCGGCCATCGCGAACATCGATCCCCCGAAGTGCGAGCCCACGAAGTTGCGGTTGAGGAGGCCCGCGCGCAGTTCCACCGTGACCCGGCGGAAGTCCGGGTCGATGTGGCGCACGCGGATGCCGGCGCCGCGGAACGGCGGGTACAGGTTGAACAGCCGCCGCATCCCGACGGGACCGAGCGCGATCCGCGAGAGGTAGCCCTGCGCCATGCCGACCGCACCTACGGCCGCTCGAGGAGCATGGCGCCGCCCTGCCCGCCGCCGATGCACAGCGACGCGACGGCGCGCCGGCCGCCCGTGCGCTGCAGGACCTTGAGCGCGTGCAGCACGACGCGCGCGCCCGAGGCGCCGATGGGGTGGCCCACCGCGATGGCGCCGCCGTCCACGTTGAGCTTGCCGCGGTCCAGGCGCCCGAAGGCGCGCTCGAGGCCGAAGTGGGTCCGGCAGTACTCGTCGCTCTCCCAGGCCGCGAGACAGCCCAGCACCTGCGCGGCGAAGGCCTCGTTCACCTCGACGGCGTCGATGTCGTCCCAGCCCAGACGGTTTCGCTGCAGCATCGGGGTGATGGCGTGCACCGGCCCCAGGCCCATCTCGGCCGGGTCGAGCGCGCCCCAGTTGGCGTCCACGATGCGGCCCAGCGACTCGAGCCCGTACTCCTCCACCACTTCCTCGGCCGCGAGGATGAGCATCGCCGCGCCGTCGGTGATCTGCGAGCTGTTGCCCGGCGTCACGTTGCCGTAGGTGCGGTCGAAGACGGGCTTGAGCCTGGCGAGCTTCTCCACGCTCGAGTCGCGGCGGATGCCGTCGTCCTTGTCGTGCACGGCCCCGTCGGGCTCGTAGATGGGCTCGATCTCGGCGAAGTGCCCGTTGTCCTGGCCGAAGGCCGCGCGCCGGTGCGATTCCACGGCGAACTCGTCCATCATCTGCCGGGTGATGCCGAATCGCTTCGCCACGATCTCGGCCGTCGAGCCCATGGAGATCTTCACCACGGGGTCGGTGAGCCCGCGCAGGATGGCGATGACCGGGGCGAGGTAGGCGAGGCGGAAGCGCGCCGCGAGCGCCGCCTTGCCGCCGAGGGACTTGGCCGCGTACCACTCCGCCAGCCAGTTCACCATCGCCGGCCCGAAGAGCAGCGGCGCGTGGCTCATGGCGTCGGTGCCGCCGGCGAGCACGAGGCTCGAGCGGCCGGCCAGGATGTTCAGGTAGGCCGCGTCGAGCGCCTGCATGCCGGAGGCGCAGTTGCGCATCACCGTCCACGCCGGGACCTTCTCGCCGCAGCCCAGCCGCAGCGAAACCACGCGGCCGATGTTGGCCTCGTCGGCCGAGGGCATGGCCGCGCCGACGATCACCTCGTCGAAGGCGGTGGCGTCGAAGGGCTGGCGCGTGACGAGCGGGCGTCCGCAGGCCACCGCGAGGTCGGAACCGGAGAAGGGGCCCAGCCCCTTCTTCGCCTTGAGGAACGGGGTGCGGGCCCCGTCGACTACATGGACGCGGCGCGTGGCCATGGGGCGTTCTCCTGGCGGTTCTGGCGGGAAAGGTCGTTGGGGAAGTCGTCGACCATGATCACCTCGCGCTTGAGGCGGTCGGTGCGCACGAGGTGCTCGAACTCGGCGAGAGTGATGACGCCGCTCTTCACGGCCGCGTCGCGGCGCTCGGCGAGCGTGCGCTGCGGGAGCCTCCCGTCCTTCTGCGCGGCACGGATCTTCGCCTCGACCGGATCGGCCTTGATCACGGCCTCCATGGCGAATTCCAGGCGGCCGATGACGTCGTCCTCCTTGCTCGGCAGGTAGATGCCCGCGGTGAGGCGGTCGCGCACCGGGCCGGGCTCGATGAGGAGCGCGGCCACGCGCGAGTTCCACTTGTCGTGCGGCGCGGTCAGCGTGAGGCCCTTGGGGAAGACCAACCGGCGCATGAGCCAGGCCACGGGCCGGTTGGGGAAGTTCGCGAGCACCCCGTCCATCGCCACCTGCAGCTTGAAGGAGCTGTCGTACATGGCCCAGGTGAGCAGCGGCACGTCCTCCTCGGGACAGCCCTCGTCGTGGAAGCGCTTGACGGTGGCCGACATCATGTAGAGGTGCGACAGGATGTCGCCCAGCCGCGCCGAGAGCATCTCCTTCCTCTTGAGGCTGCCGCCGATCACGAACATCGACATGTCGGCGAGCATCGCGAAGGCGGACGAGAAGCGCGTGAGGATCTGCAGGTAGCGGCGCGTGCGCGCAGAACCCGGCACCGCGATGCCCTTGCCGCCCGTGAGGCCCAGCCAGAGCGAGCGGGCGCCGTTGGCGATCGTGAACGCCACGTGTCCCCAGAACGCCTCGTCGAAGGCCGCGAGGTCGTCGCGGCGCACGGCCGTCATCTCCCTGAGCACGTACGGATGGCAGCGGATGGCGCCCTGCCCGAAGATGATGAGCGAGCGCGTGAGGATGTTGGCGCCCTCGACCGTGATCGCGATGGGCACCGTCTGGTACGCCCGGCCGAGGTAGTTGTTGGGCCCCATGCAGATGCCCTTGCCGCCGTGCACGTCCATCGCGTCGTTGAGGATGGCGCGCATGCGCTCGGTCATGTGGTACTTGCAGATGGCCGAGATCACGCTGGGCTTCTCGCCCATGTCGAGCGCGGCCATCGTCATGCGGCGCATGGCGTCCATGAGGTAGGTGGTGCCGCCGATCCTCGCCAGGGGCTCCTCGATGCCCTCGAAGCGGCCGATGGGCGTCTTGAACTGCGAGCGGATGCGCGCGTAGGCGCCGGTGGCGCGCGTGCCGATCTTGCCGGCGGCCATCGACATGGACGGCAGCGAGATCGAGCGGCCCGCCGCCAGGCACTCCATGAGCATGCGCCAGCCGTTGCCCGCCTGCGCGGCGCCGCCGATCACCCAGTCGATGGGGATGAAGACGTCCTTGCCGGTGGTCGGGCCGTTCATGAAGGCGCAGCCCAGCGGGTTGTGCCGCCGGCCCGTGTTCACGCCGGGGTGCGAGGTGGGCACGAGGGCGAGCGTGATGCCGCGCTCCTCGTCGCCGCCCAGGAGCTTCTCGGGGTCGTAGAGCTTGAAGGCGAGGCCGAGGAGCGTCGCCACGGGCGCGAGCGTGATGTAGCGCTTCTCCCAGGTGAGCCGGATGCCGAGGACCTCGCGGCCCTCGTGCACGCCCTTGCAGACGATGCCGAAGTCGGGGATCGACGCGGCGTCCGAGCCTGCCTCGGGGTTGGTGAGGGCGAAGCAGGGGATCTCCTGCCCCTTCGCCAGCCGCGGCAGGTAGTGGTCCTTCTGCTCGTCCGTGCCGTAGTGGATGAGGAGCTCGGCCGGCCCCAGCGAGTTGGGCACCATCACGGTCACCGCGGCCGCGCCGCTCCTCGTCGAGATCTTGGTCACGATCTCGGAGTGCGCGAAGGCGGAGAATCCCAGCCCGCCGTACGACTTCGGGATGATGATGCCGAGGAAACCCTTGTCGCGGATGAACTTCCACACCTCGGGCGGCAGGTCCATGCGCTCGTGGTTGATGTCCCACTCGTCGAGCATCGCGCACAGCTGCTCCACCGGGCCGTCGACGAAGGCCTGCTCCTCCGGCGTGAGCTTCGCCGCCGGGTAGGCGAGCATCTTCTTCCAGTCGGGGCGGCCCGTGAAAAGGTCGGCGTCCCACCAGACGCTGCCGGCCTCCAGGGCCTCGCGCTCGGTGTCGGACATGGCCGGCAGCACCTTCTTGAAGACGCCGAAGAGCGGGCCCGAGACGGCCGCGCGCCGCAGCGGCTTCACGACGGAGAGCGCGGCGAAGAGCGCCACCGCGCCCCAGGCAGCGGCTACGAGGCCGGCGGGCGGCGAAGCGAGGAACGTGAGGCAGGCGGCGCCGGCGGCGAGCGCCGCCGACCAGGCCAGCGCGTTGGCGCGGTGGTAGGCGAGCGCCCAGGCGGTCGCGACCACGGCGACTACCGACAGGATGATGGTGAGCATCGTCAATCTCCTTCCCGAAAGACCCCGCTCGGCGGGGGCGTTGCCCGTTGTCGGCCCCTGTGGGGCCTGTTGTGTCAGTCGCCCGAGACCAGCTCGAGCTTCTTCGCGTCGCCCAGCGGGGCCTTGAGGCCGGCCGCGAGGAAAGGCGCGAGGCGCTGCAGCAGCAGCTCGTCGTTGTCCTGGTCGTTCGTGATGACCTGCAGCATCAGCTTCAGCGAATCGGTGCCCGCGAGCGTGTAGGAGAGCGCGCCCATCACGAAGTGCAGCCGCCAGGTGAGCTCCTGCTTCGTGAGGTGCGGCAGCGCCTTGAGGAAGGCCTCCTTGAAGCGCGCGATCATCCCGGCGTACTGGGCCGAGAGGAAGTTGCGGATGAACGGCGCCGGGTCGGCGTAGGCGCGGCCCAGCACGCGCAGGAAGTGCTTGCCGCCGCGCTTCTCGTCGCGCGAGAGCCGCAGCGCCGGGATGAGCATTGCCGAGAGGATCTTCTCGCAGGTGAGCGGCTTGGAGCCCGCCTCGCGCTCGTAGCGCGCCAGGAGGTCGATTCGCTCCTGGTTCATCGGGTCCAGGCGGCGCGTGAGCACGGCCTGGAAGAGCTCCTCCTTGGACCCGAAGTGGTAGTTCACCGCCGCGAGGTTCACGCCGGCCGCCGCGGTGAGCTGGCGCAGGCTGGTCGCCTCGAAGCCGTGCTCCATGAAGAGCAGCTCCGCCGCATCCAGGATGCGGGACTTGGTGTCCAGCGACAGGGCGTCGGTCGCGGGCGTTCGGCGAGCGGGGCGCTGGGCGCGCATCGTTCGGGCCTTCGTCGGATGAGACAAGGGCGCCGGAACCGCGTCAAACGCACGATTCAAACGCCCGTTTGAATCATGCTAG
>JAHCLE010000143.1 GCA_026125445.1 Burkholderiales bacterium | reverse complement strand
CCCGGGCGACTCGGGGCTGCCCACGAAGATCCGCTGGACGCTTCCCGAGGGCTGGAAGGCCGGGCCCATCCAGTGGCCCTATCCCGAGGCCCAGCGCGTGGGTCCGCTCATGAACTACGGCTACTCGGACGAGGTGCTGCTCCTCGTCGAGCTCACGCCGCCCGCCGACGCGAAGCCCGGCCCGGTCACGCTCAAGGCGGATGCCGACTGGCTCGTCTGCAAGGACATCTGCATTCCCGAGAAGGCCTCCCTCTCCCTGCCGTTCGCGGTGGCCGAGGGCGAGCCGCCGGCCGCGGCCGGTAACGCCGCGCTCTTCTCGAAGGCGCGCGCCCGCCTTCCGGTGGCCGTCTCCGGCTGGAGCGCGGAATCGGCCATCGCCGGCACGAAGCTCACGCTACGCGTGCTGCCTCCCGCGGGCGGGGTGGCGCCGGCCAAGGTGTCGTTCTTCCCGTTCCGCGAGAACTTCGTCGACCACCCGGCGCCGCAGGCGCTGGTGCGCGACGGCCCCGGCGTGCGGCTCGAGGTGAAGCTCGTGGAGCCCGTGCCCGCGGACGTGAAGGAAGTCGCGGGCCTGCTCGTGGCCGAGAGCTCCTGGCCGTCGCACGCCGGGCGCAAGGCCGTGGAGATCGCGATGCCCGTGGTCGCCGCGCTGCCCGCGGTCGCCGCCCCCGTCGGCGCGCCTGCGGGCGAGGCCGGCGCCGGCCTCGCGCTCGCCCTCGTCTTCGCGCTGGCCGGCGGGCTCCTGCTCAACCTCATGCCGTGCGTGTTCCCGGTGCTGGGCATCAAGGTGATGGGCTTCGTGCGCCACGCCCACGGCGACGCGCGCGCCCTGTGGATGCAGGGCGCCGTCTTCTCGGCGGGCGTGCTCGTGTCCTTCCTCGCGCTGGCGGGGTTGCTGCTGGCCCTTCGCGCCGGCGGCGCCGAGCTGGGCTGGGGCTTCCAGCTGCAGTCGCCGACTTTCGTGACGCTCCTCGCCGCCCTCTTCTTCCTCATGGCGCTGAACCTCTTCGGCGTCTTCGAGTGGGGCGGCTTCGCGCAGTCGCTCACCTCGAACCTGAGCGCCAGTGGCCGCTACGCCGACGCCTTCCTCGCCGGCGTGCTCGCCACCGTGGTGGCCACGCCGTGCACGGCGCCGTTCATGGGCGCGGCGGTGGGCTTCACGCTCGCGCAGCCGGCGCCCGTGTCGCTGGCGGTGTTCGCGATGCTAGGGGTGGGAATGGCGCTTCCCGTGCTCGCGCTCTCGTTCTTCCCGAGCGCGCTCAAGAAGCTGCCGAAGCCGGGGCCGTGGATGGAGACCTTCAAGCAGGTGATGGCCTTCCCGCTCTTCGCCACCGTCGTCTGGCTCGCCTGGGTGCTGGGCGCGCAGGCCGGCAACGACGCCGTGATCTCGCTGCTGGCGGGCCTGCTGGCGCTGGGCATCGGCGCCTGGATCTACGGCCGCTGGGCGCGCTCCGAGGGCTTCGCGCGCTTCGTGTTCGCCGCGGCCTTCGCCGCCGCCGGGCTTTGGCTCGCGTGGCCCGGCGCGGAGGCGGCCCCCGAGAAGGCCGGCACCGCGCCCGCCGCGAAGCCGGGCGAGATCGCCTGGCAGGCCTGGTCTCCCGAGAGGCTCGCCGAGCTTCGCGCCGCCGGCACGCCGGTGTTCGTCGACTTCACCGCCGCGTGGTGCGTCACCTGCCAGGTGAACAAGCGCGTGGCGCTTAACCGCGAGGAGGTCGTGAAGGCCCTGGCCGCGCGCGGCGTGGTGGCGCTGAAGGCCGACTGGACGAACCACGACCCGCGCATCACCGCCGCGCTCGCCGAGCTGGGCCGCAACGCCCTTCCCGTCTACGCCCTTTACGCGCCCGGGCAGGCGCAGCCGAAGCTGCTGCCCGAGGTGCTCACCGCCTCCCTCGTCGTCGACGAGATCTCGAAGCTGCCGGCAACCAAACAGGCGGCCAACTCCAACCCACGCTGATCCAGGAGACCCCATGAAGAGAGCCTCCCTCCTAGTCCTTCCCCTCGCCACGCTCTTCGCCGGCGGCGCCCTCGCCGCGGCCGTGGTCGGCCAGCCGGCCCCGGACTTCACCGCCACCGACCTCGCCGGCAAGCCCGTGAGCCTCGCGGACTTCAAGGGCAGGACCGTCGTGCTCGAGTGGCACAACTTCGGCTGCCCGTTCGTGCAGAAGCACTACCGGAGCGGCAACATGCAGGCGCTCCAGAAGAAATACGGCGCCGACGTCGTCTGGCTCACGGTCAACTCGACGAACTCGGGCCACCAGGACTACCAGACGCCCGCGCAGCTCACCAAGGCCCTGGCCGAGGCGGGCGCGGCGCCCACGCGCTTCGTGATGGACGAGCCCGGGAAGGTGGGCCTCGCCTACGGCGCGAAGGTGACGCCGCACATGTACATCATCGACCCGAGCGGCAAGGTCGCCTACAACGGCGCCATCGACGACAAGCGCTCGGCCGACGTCGCGGACGTGAAGACGGCGAAGAACTTCGTCGCGGCGGCGCTCGACGAGATGAAGGCCGGCAAGCCCGTCTCCATCGCCTCCAACGCGCCCTACGGCTGCACCATCAAGTACCGCTAGCCCCCGCGCATCGCCCTCCCCGAAGGCCCGCCGCGCGCGGGCCTTCGCGTTTTGGGGCCCCGGCTTTCCGCGAACTTGAAATATATCAAGGCCGGCTTTTTAAAGCTGCATATGATGTGCATCTTATAAGAGGTGCACCCCGTTTTCAGCTCGATACCCCTTGAAGGGGGAAAGGAAAAAGCCGCCATGCAACCCACCCGAAACCTCTGGCGATGGCTCGCCGTCGTCTTCGTCCTGTCCTTCGCCGCCCTCGGGTGGCTGGGCCGCGAGATCTACCTCGCCGCCCCGCCCATCCCGACGGTGAAGGCCGAGGACGGCAGCACGCTCTTCACGAAGGAGCAGCTCCAGGACGGCCAGCGCGCCTGGCTCGCCGCCGGCGGGCAGCAGCTGGGCACCGTCTGGGGCCACGGCAGCTACGTGGCGCCGGACTGGTCCGCGGACTGGCTGCACCGCGAGGCCCTGGCGCTTCGCGACCTCGTGGCCGCGCGAGTGCACGGCGTGGCCTTCGCGATGCTCGCGCCGCACCAGCAGGCGGGCGTGGACGCGCTCGTGAAGGAGGAGATGCGCCGCAACACCTACGACGCCGCGCGCGACACGCTCACCGTCTCCAACGAGCGCGCGGCGGCCATCGCGCTCGTGCAGAAGCACTACGAGGGCCTCTTCGGCGCCGAGCCCGCCCTCGACAAGCTGCGCGAGCAGTACGCGATGATGCCCGACGCGCTCCCCCGCCCCGAGGACCGCCGCGCCCTCTCCGGCTTCTTCTTCTGGTCGGCCTGGTCCGCCGCGACCGACCGCCCGGGCGAGAAGGGCCTGTCGTACACCAGCAACTGGCCGCACGAGCCCATCGTGGGCAACGTCCTGCCCGCCTCGGCCTCGATCTGGACGATCGTGAGCATCGTGCTGCTCATCGCGGGCATCGCCGGCATGCTCTGGTACCACGCCGCGCACCACGAGGCGGCCGACCCCACGGCCCCGCCCAGGGACCCGCTGCTCGACCTCGCGGCCACGCCCTCGATGAAGGCCGTGCGCAAGTACTTCTTCGTGGTGATCGGCCTCATCCTGCTGCAGATCGGCATGGGCGCCATCACCGCGCACTACGCCGTCGAGGGCCAGGCCTTCTTCGGCCTGCCGCTGGGGCAGGTCCTGCCCTACACCGTGAGCCGCACCATCCACACGCAGATGGGCATCTTCTGGATCGCCACCGCCTGGCTCGCCACGGGCCTCTACATCGCGCCGCTCCTCTCCGGGCACGAGCCGAAACTGCAGAAGCTGGGCGTGAACGCCCTCTTCTACGCGCTCCTGCTCATCGTCGTGGGATCGACCGCGACGAGCTGGCTGGGCACGCTGCAGCGCCAGGGCTTCGAGTTCACCTTCTGGATCGGCAACCAGGGCCTGGAGTTCACGAGCATGGGCCGCGTGTGGCAGATCCTGCTCTTCGTGGGCCTGCTCTTCTGGCTCTACCTGATGGGGCGCGCGCTGTGGCCGGCCCTGAAGCGCCCGTCGGAGACGCGCGGCCTCGTCGCGATGGTGTTCCTCTCGGCCGCCTGCATCGGCCTGTTCTACGCCGCGAGCCTCACCTGGGGCCAGCGCACCCACTACGCCATGGTCGAGTACTGGCGCTGGTGGCTCGTGCACCTGTGGGTCGAGGGCTTCTTCGAGGTGTTCGCGACGGCCGTGGTGGCGCTCATCTTCACGCGCCTGGGACTCATCCGCGCCTCGACCGCCAACAAGGCGATCGTCCTCGAGACCATCGTGTTCCTGTTCGGAGGCATCCTGGGCACGCTGCACCACCTCTACTGGACGGGCACGCCGACCTCGGTGATCGCCGTGGGCGCCGTGTTCTCCGCCCTGGAAGTGGTGCCGCTCACGCTCATCGGGCTGGAGGGATGGAACACCTACCGGCGCTCGAAGGCCGCGCCCTGGGTCTCGGCCTACAAGTGGGTGATCCTGTGCTTCGTCGCGGTGGGCTTCTGGAACCTGGTGGGCGCGGGGCTGCTGGGCTTCGCCATCAACCCGCCCGCCTCGCTCTACTACGTGCAGGGCCTGAACCTCACGCCCGCCCACGGGCACGCCGCGCTCTTCGGCGTCTACGGGATGCTGGGCATCGGCCTCATGCTCTTCTGCCTGCGCGGGCTCTTCCCGCGCGCCGCGCATGCCGACAAGTACCTGGCGCCGGCCTTCTGGGGCCTGAACGCCGGGCTCGCCATGATGGTCTTCGTGTCGCTCGTGCCGGCCGGCATCTACCAGGCCTGGGCCAGCATCACGCACGGCCTGTGGTACGCGCGCTCGGCCGAGGTCATCCACTCGCCGCTCATGGAGACGCTGGTGTGGCTTCGCGTGCCCGGCGACATCGTGTTCGCCGTCGGCGGCGTGTTCCTCGGCATCTACGCGCTCGGGCTGCTGCGCCGGCCCGGCCGCGAGGCGGCGCAGCCCGCCGGGGAGGTGCAGCCGACCTAAGCTGGATGTAGGATGCGCTTTAAGCGGGCGGGCCGGATCCGGGCCCGCCCGCCTTTCCACGACAACGACAGAACTCCTCCATGCGCCTCACGACCTTCACCGACTACAGCCTGCGCGTGATGATGTACGTCGCGGCCCACCCCGAAGGCCGCGCCACCATCGCCGAGATCGCCCGCGCCTACGACATCTCCGAGCACCACCTCACCAAGGTGGTCCACTTCCTGGGCAAGGAGGGCTACCTCGAGAACCTGCGCGGCCGGGGAGGCGGCCTTCGCCTCGCCAGGGCGCCCTCCGCCATCAACGTGGGCGACGTCGTGAAGCTCACCGAGGGCGGCGACGTGCCCGCCGAGTGCTTCGAGCGCGACACCAACTGCTGCGCCATCACCGCCGACTGCAAGCTCAAGTTCGCCCTGTCCGACGCCGTCGACGCCTTCTACGCCGCCCTGCGCCGCTACAGCCTCGAGGACGTGGTGAAGAACCGCAAGGCGCTGGGCAAGGTCCTCTTCGTCGCGCCCCCCGCCCGCAAGGCCGTTCGCGCCTGAAATTCAGGCGAGCAGGCGCCGGCGGAGGAGCGCGAGGGCGAGCGCGAAGCCGACGAGCCCGTAGGCCGCGAGCACCCCCGCGTGCAGCAGGGCCGCCTCCGGCCAGTGGCCCAGGAAGAGCGGCCGGCCGAGCGCGATGGCGTGCGTGAGCGGAAGCGCGGAAGCGACCGCCTGCACCCACCCCGGAAGCCCCGAGATCGGGAAGAAGACCCCGCACAGGAGCATCTGCGGCGTGAGCACGAGCGTGAACCAGTAGGTGAAGAAGTCGTAGCTCTTCGCGAGCGCCGTCATCACCAGGCCCATCCCGGCGAAGGCCAGCCCGATGAGGAGGGCGAGGGGCACGATGAACGCCATCGTCCACGACTGCGACAGCCCCAGCGCGATCGCCACCAGCAGGATCGCCGTGCCCGAGAGCAGGCTCTTCGAGGCGGCCCAGATCCACTCGGCGAGCACCACGTCCTCCAGGCCCACCGGCGCGGCGAGGATGCCCTCCCAGGTGCGCTGCACGTGCATGCGCGCGAACCCCGAGTAGAGCGCCTCGAAGGAGGCCGCCAGCATCGTCGTGTAGCAGATGGTGCCGCCGGCGAGGAAGGCGATGTACTTCACGCCCTCCACCTCCGGGATCATCGTCGCGAAGCCCAGGCCGAAGCCCAGCAGGTAGAAGAGCGGGTCGATGATGTTGCCCGCGATGCTCACCGCCGCGAGCTTGCGCCACACGAGGTAGTTGCGGCGCCACACCGCGACCCAGCGGCCGGCGACGAGGGCCCGGGCCACGCTCATTCGCGCATCTCCCGCCCGGTGAGCTTGAGGAAGAGGTCCTCGAGGTTCGCGCGCCGGTGCAGGAAGCGAAGCCGGGGATGGTCCTTCAGGTCGGCGACGACCGGCGCCGCGTCCCGCAGGTAGCAGAAGGCCGTCTCCCCGTGCAGCTCGGCGCGGACGGCGAGCCCCCTCGCCTGCGCCGCGTACCAGTCCTCCACGCCCTCGCCGTAGACCTCCACCACCTCCGGCTCGATGTGCTCGGCGATGAGCGCGTGCGGCGCGCCCTCGGCGAGCATGCGCCCATGGTCGATGATGGCGAGGCGGTCGCAGAGGCGCTCGGCCTCGTCCATGAAGTGCGTGGTGAGGAGGATGGTCTTCCCCTGGCGCAGCAGCAGGCGAAGCCGCTCCCACATGAGGTGGCGCGCCTGCGGGTCGAGCCCCGTGGTGGGCTCGTCGAGGAAGATGAGGTCCGGGTCGTTCACCAGCGCGCGCGCGAGCACGAGCCTTCGCTTCATGCCCCCCGAGAGCGCCTGGATGCGGCTCGCGCCGCGGCTCTCCAGCGCGGCGAACTCGAGCAGTCGCGGCAGGCGCTCGCGCACCTCCCTCG
>JAHCLE010000142.1 GCA_026125445.1 Burkholderiales bacterium | reverse complement strand
GCCCTCGACGGGCGCGACCTCATGGTCTCGTCGCAGACGGGCAGCGGCAAGACCGCGGCCTTCATGCTGCCGGCCCTCCAGTTGCTGACCGAGGCGCATCCCGCCCACGGGCGCGGCCCGCGCGTCCTGGTGCTGGTGCCCACGCGCGAACTCTCGATGCAGGTCACGAAGGCCGCCGAGACCTACGGCCGCGCCCAGCGCGTGCGCACCGTCTCGGTCGTGGGCGGCATGCCCTACCCGGCGCAGAACCGCCTGCTGCAGGCGGGCGTGGACATCCTCGTGGCCACCCCGGGGCGCCTGCTCGACCAGATGCAGTCGGGCCGCATCGACCTCGCGCGCCTGCAGATGCTGGTGCTCGACGAGGCCGACCGCATGCTCGACATGGGCTTCAAGGACGACCTCGAGGCCATCGTCGCGCGCACGCCCGCCGCGCGCCAGACGCTGCTCTTCTCGGCCACGCTCGACGGCAACATCGCGCGCCTGGCCGGCGCGCTGCTCCGCGATCCCGAGCGCATCGAGATCGACAGCCACCGCACGAAGCACGAGAACATCGCGCAGCGCCTGCACTTCGCCGACGACCTGGGCCACAAGAACCGGCTCCTGGACCACCTGCTGCGCGACGCCGCGGTGAACCAGGCGATCGTGTTCACGGCGACCAAGCGAAGCGCCGACGACGTGGCCCTCGACCTGCATTCCAAGGGGTTCGCGGTGGCGGCGCTGCACGGCGACATGAACCAGGGGGCGCGCACGCGCACGCTGCAGGCGCTGCAGCGCGGGCGCCTGCGCGTCCTCGTGGCGACCGATGTGGCCGCGCGCGGCATCGACGTGCACGGCATCTCGCACGTCATCAACTACGACCTGCCGCGCCAGGCCGAGGACTACGTGCACCGCATCGGCCGCACCGGCCGCGCGGGCCGCAGCGGCATCGCCATCAGCCTCGTGAACCCGCGCGAGCACGCGCAGGTGCGCACCATCGAGCGCTACACGGCCCAGCCGATCCCGGTCACGGTGATCGAGGGGCTGGAGCCGAAGGTGCGCGCGTTCGCGAAGCCCTCGGGGCCCTCGCGTCGCCCGTCCGGCGGCAAGCCGCGCGGCAAGCCCGCCGGCCGCTCATTCCGCCCGGCCAGGTGAGATGTAACCGCAGATGAACGCAGATGAACGCAGATGACTTGTGATCGGATTGGCGCTTCCATTGCAGGATGCGCCGTCCGGACACCGCACGCTGCACGTCCTGCCACGAAACATCTGCGTTCATCCGCGTTCATCTGCGGTTCCCACGCCTTGCCGACCCTCAGCCGTCGTGGCCCTCGAGCAGGATGAGGCGCCCGCGGCTGGCGGCGCGGCGCATCGCCTTGGGCTTCTCGTACTCGGGTGAATCCCACCAGGCGCGCGCGGCCTCCATCGAGGGGAACTCGATGATCACGCGCCGGCGTTGCGGCCAGTCGCCCTCCAGCACCTCGGCGGCGCCGCCGCGCACGAGGAAGCGCCCGCCGTAGTGCGCGATCGTGGCGGGGACGAGCTCCGTGTAGGGCCGGTAGGCCTCGGGGTCGGTCACTTCGACTTCGGCGATGACGTAGGCGGCCATGGTCAGGCTTTCGCGTAGGCGGCGCGGACGGGATCGGCGCCGTAGATCTTCTCCAGGCGCCGGACGATGAAGTGCCCGCGCGCCATGTCCTGGTAGTGCCCGATGAAGACGGTGTTCACCATCGCGCCCCCGGCCGCGCCGATGATGGGGATCGCCTGGGCGGCCGCCTTCTCCGATACCACCACGCCGAAGCGCGCGCCGATGGCCGCCACCAGCCGCACGAGCGCGGGCGATCCGGATTTCGCGAGGCCCTTCTTCGCGAGGTGCGCGGAGGCCTCCGACACCGCCGAGGCGAGCGCGGCGCGGGCGGCGAAGTAGCCGGAGTCGGCGGCGTTGTCGCGCCGGTCCTTCGTGGAGCCCAGCGCGAAGACGGTGAGGCAGGCGAGCTTGGTGTCGATGTGGCGCGGGTTCTCGCCCTCGCTCGCCGCGATGTCGGCGATCGAGCGCAGCATGAGCGTCGTGGAAAGCGGCAGCTCCCAGGCGAGCGCCGCCAGCCCGAAGGCGCCGCCGGCCGCGCCCGAGGCCGCCGCCGCCACGCGGTGGAAGCGGTCCTGCGAGGAAAGCCGCGGGCGCTCGCCCAGCGAGGTCACCGCGACGTCCAGGGCCTTCACGAGGGCGGCTTCCGTGGCCTTGTGGACGCTCTTCTGCCACGAGGCCGGGAGCATCTTCACGCCCTTCTCCACCGGGGCGCCCAGCATCGCGGAGAGCTTGGCCGCGAGGCCGGGGTTCTCCAGCAGCGCCTTGGCGCGCCTGAGGTCGGCGAGGTCGGCCTTGGAGAGCGTCGTCATGCCTTCGAGAAGAGGCGTTCCGGCAGGGAGCGGATGCTGTCGAAGAGGCGCGCGCCCCACAGCGAGGTCTTGGCCTGCACGCTCTCGACCGGCTTCTGGCCGCGCACGAGGTCGGGACGCTGCTTGAAGGCGCGGTACTTGCGCAGCGCCGACTCCACGTGCCCGCGCAGCTGGCGCACCTGGATGGGCTTGTTGAGGAAGCGGTAGATCTTCGCCTGGTTGATGAGCTCGATGACGAGCTCCGAGTCGGAGGCCTCGGTGACGAGGATCGAGAGCACCTCGGGGTGCTCCGCCTTCAGGATCTTGAAGAGCGTGATGAGGCCGTCCTGGCCCACGGAGAGGTCCGCCACGATGGCCGCGATCTCCTCGGCGGCGAGCGCCTTGACCGCGTCGACCGGCGTGGCCACCAGGCGCACCGGCGCGATGTCCCCCATCACCGACTTCAGGCCCTCGGCGAGCGCGTCCGAGGAGTCGATCACCAGGATCGAGGCCTCGAGCTTCTCCTGCGTCTCGGCCGGCGCCGGCGGGGTGGCGGCGAGCTCCATCGCGATGGCCACGGCGTCCGCGACCGTCTTCTGCATCTCCGCGTTGTCCCAGGGCTTCTTCACGAAGCGGAACACCTCGCCCTCGTTGATCGAGCCCACGATGGCGGCGAGGTCGGAGTAGCCCGTGAGGAGCATCCGCACCGTGTTGGGCGAGACGTCCTTCACCTGGCGCAGGAGCTCCACGCCCGTCATGCCGGGCATGCGCTGGTCGCTCACCACCACGTGGATCCCGAAGCGCTTCACGAACTCGAGCGCGAGCGCCCCGTTCTCGGCGGTGAAGACGTGGTACTGGCTGCGGAAGAGCGTGCGCAGCGCGTTGAGGATGCGCTCCTCGTCGTCCACGAAGAGCACGCGCGCCTTCTTCGTGTCGCCGGCCACGGCGAAGGTGGCCACCGGGACGGCCTCGGTCCCGGCGCCGGCCATCACGCCCGCGTCCTTGGCGCCGGCGATGAGGCGCGCCTTGTCCATGAGGCTCGCGGTGCCGGTGGGAAGCGAGGCTGGCGCGACCGCGGCCGCCGCCGCGGCGAGCGGGCCGCCCATGCTCTCCTCGAGCGCGGTCTTGAGCGCCTCCGAGAACTCGCGGGCGGAGCCGAAGCGGTCCAACGGGTCCTTGGCGAGCGCCTTCTGCACCACCCAGTCGAGCTGCCAGGTGACCTTCGGGTTGATCGTCGAGGGATTGGCCGGGCGGTCGTTCATCACGCGGCGCAGGATCTCGACGTTGTTTCCCGAGAAGGGCCGAGTCCCGGTGATGAGCTCGTAGAGGATCACGCCCACCTGGTAGAGGTCGGTGCGGGGCGTGGCCTCCTGGCCGCCGAACTGCTCCGGCGCCATGTAGTGAGGCGTGCCCACGATGTCGCCCATCACCGTGAGCGTTGAGGTGTCGATCCTCGCCACGCCGAAGTCCGTGATCTTGATGCGCCCGTCGTCGTTGATGAGGATGTTGCCGGGCTTCAGGTCGCGGTGGATCACGCCCTGGCCGTGGGAGTAGCCCAGGCCGTCGAGCACCTGGCGGACGATGTCCCAGGTGTCCTTGAAGCCGTACTGGGTGACCTCCTTGAGGTGGTGGGCGAGCGACTTGCCGTTCACCAGCTCCATCACGATGCAGGCGATCTCGTCGGTCTCGATGAAGTCGTAGATCGCGGCGATGCGCGGGTGCGTGAGGCGCCCGACCGCCTCCGCCTCGTGGCGGAAGCGGCTGATCACGTAGTCGAGGTCGGCGGGGTCGAGGAGACTCTTGGCGATGACCTTGAGCGCCACCGGCCGCTTGATGCCCGGGTCGAAGCCGCGCAGCACCACGCCCGTGGCGCCCTTGCCGAGGATGCCCTGGACGACATACTTGCCGATGGACTCCGGAATCTGCATGGTCCCTAGCCCTCCGCGGCCGCGAGCCCGGCCGGCGGCTTGATCGGAAGGACGACCGTGAAGACGGTGCCCTTGCCGACCTGCGACTTCACGTCGATTCGCCCGCCGTGCGCGCTGACGATCTTGTAGGCGATCGACAGGCCCAGCCCCGTGCCCTTGCCGATCTCCTTGGTGGTGAAGAAGGGGTCGAAGATCTTCGGCAGCGCATCGTCGGCGATGCCCTTGCCGTTGTCGGCCACCTCGACGGCGATCGCGTCGCCGCCCTCGCGGCGCGTGGTGACCACGATCGCCTTGTCGGGCTTGTCGAGCGCCTGCGCGGCGTTGGTCACCAGGTTCAGGAACACCTGGTTCACCTGCGAGGGCGAGCAGGTGATCGAGGGGATCTCGCCGAAGCGCTTCTCGACGGCGACGTTGCGCAGCTGCGGCTTGGCGATGAGGAGCGTGGCGATGAGACCCTCGTTCACGTTGAAGCTCGCGACCTTGCTGCGGTCCAGGCGCGAGAAGTTCTTGAGGTTGACCACCAGCTCGCCGATCTGGTCGATGCCGTGCAGCCCGTCCTTCGTGAGCGAGTCGAGGTCGCCCAGCACCTGGTGCTCGCGAAGCTGCGCCAGGCGCGCTTCCACCGCGGCGAAGGCCTCGCCCAGGTCGGCCTGGTCGGGCGAGGGCGAGCGAAGCAGGGCGAGCAGGCGCTCGGACTGGCCCACGGCGTCGCGCAGCTCCGGCAGGCGGTCGCGCACCGTGGCCACGCTGTTCTTCACGTAGGCGAGCGGCGTGTTGATCTCGTGGGCCACGCCGGCCACCATCTGGCCCAGCGAGGACATCTTCTCGCTCTGCACGAGCTGGGCCTCGGATTCCTTCAGGCGCGTGAGGGCCTCGGAGAGCTCGCGCGTGCGCTCGGCCACGCGCTTCTCGAGGCTCTCGTTGGCCTCCCGCAGGGCCGCGGAGGCGGCGAAGACTCGCGCGGCGAGCCAGCCCACGCCGACGAGCAGCGCCGCGGCGTAGAAGAAGAGGTAGACGCGCCAGCGCTCCTTCTCCTCGAGCGAGGACTGCACCGATCGGGAGATCGACTGGGAGAGGAGATCCACGCGGCTGCCCACCGTGAGGAAGCCGAACTTCTGCGCCGCCTCCCGCTCGGCGGCGCGGGCGTCGGCGAAATCGGCCAGGGCCTTCTGGGCGCGCGCGCCGGATTCGGCCAGCGAGGGCGCGGCCTCGCGCGCGGCCTCGGCCAGCGTCGCGAGCCTGGCCTTCAGGGGGCCGTCGGCGACGCCGTCGGCCGCCCGCAGCGAGGCGAAGAGCGCCTGCGCCTCGGCGGCCAGCGCCGCGTGGCGCTCGGCGCGGCGGGGGTCTCCGAGGCGCATGAAGTTGGCGTCGCTCGCCAGCGCCGCGCTGGCGGCCTGGGCCGCGGCGAGCGCCCGGACCGATCCTGCGTGCAGGGCCTTGAGCGCATCCCAGGCGGCGGCCTTGCCGGCCATGCCCTCCCTGATCGCGGGAATCTCCGCCGCGACTTCCGGCCTGGCGGAGCTTCGCTCGAGCTCGCGCAGGATGCGCGCGAGGAGCGGGCCGCGGTCGGCGACGGCGGGCCCGGGCGCGAGCGTGGCGGCGAAGCGCGAGGCGTCGGCGTCCCAGCGCGCGTCGAGGTCCTTCAGCTCGCGCAGCAGCGAGAGCGTCTCCGCGTCGCGCTTGAAGTCGAGCGCCTCGGTGCGCGAATAGAGGAAGGCGAGCATGCCGAGCAGCACGGCCGCGAGGAGGCCGAGGAGTGCGCCGCGTGCTGCACGGGAGGAAGTCATGGAGGTTCGGGGGTTCCTGGAGGCTCTCGGCGCCGCCGTCGAGGCGCCTTTCCTTTGTTATTGTCGCTGCCGGCGGGACTGCGAATCTGTGAGTCGCGTCACGCGGCGATTACAAGTGTAGCCGCAACCCCGCCCGCGTGCCTCATTCTCCGAGGTAGGCCTGGCGGACCTGCGGGTTGCCCAGGAGGGCGGGGGAATCGCCGGTTATCGTCACCAGGCCGCTCTCCAGCACGTAGGCGCGCGCGCTCGCCTCCAGCGCGAGCTTCGCGTTCTGCTCCACGAGGAGCATCGTCACGCCCTCGGCGGCGATCTGGCGGATCACCTCGAAGATGCGCTCGACCATGATGGGCGCGAGGCCCATGCTCGGCTCGTCGAGCAGGAGCAGGCGCGGGCGGCTCATTAGGGCGCGGCCGATCGCGAGCATCTGCTGCTCGCCGCCCGACATGGTGCCGGCCGTCTGGCGCCGCCGCTCCTTCAGGCGCGGGAAGAGCGCGAACACGCGCTCCTCGTCGGCCGCGATGCCCTCCCGGTCGCGGCGCGTGTAGGCGCCCATCGCGAGGTTCTCCTCGATGGTGAGCTGGGCGAAGACGCCGCGCCCCTCGGGGACGAGGGCGATGCCCTTCCTCGCGATCTCGTGGGGCTTGCGGCCCGCGATGTCCTCGCCGTCGTAGACGATGCGCCCGCCGGCGTGCGCGAGGCCCGTGATGGCGCGAAGCGTCGTGGTCTTCCCCGCCCCGTTGGCCCCGATGAGGCAGACGAGCTCGCCCTGCTCCACGACGAGGTCGATGCCCTTCACGGCGCGGATGCCGCCGTAATGGACCTCGACCTTCTCCAGTGCGAGCAGGGGCATCAGGGGCTCACGGATGCC
>JAHCLE010000141.1 GCA_026125445.1 Burkholderiales bacterium | reverse complement strand
CTGTCGCACTCGAGCTTCGGGACCAGCGACGCGCCCTCCGCGGCCAAGATGCGCGCGGCCCTCGCCCTCATCCGCCAGCGCATGCCCGACCTGGAGGTCGAGGGCGAAATGCACGGGGACGCGGCGATCTCCGAAGAGGTGCGGCGCGTCACCTTCCCGAACTCGATGATGAAGGGCGAAGCCAACCTGCTCATCATGCCATCGCTCGACGCGGCCAACATCGCCTTCAACCTGCTGAAGACCGCCTCGGGTGACGGCATCACCATCGGGCCGATCCTGCTGGGCGCCCGCGAGCCGGCCCACATCCTCACGCCCACCGCGACCGTCCGGCGTATCATCAACATGACGGCCGTCGCGGTCGTCGACTCGCAGGCGCAACGCGGCTAGCCTTCCGCCGCCATGATCGACCGATTCGACCACCTCTTCATCCAGCCCTCCGATTTCGAGCGCTCGCTCGCGTTCTATCGGGACACCTTGGGCTGGGACGTGATCTCGACCTGGGGCGATCCCGCCTCGGGCCGCGGCGCGACGCTGTCGGGCGGCGCGATCAAGGTGATCCTCGCGGAGCGCAGCGGCGCTTCCGCGGCGGGCGCGTCGCCCTGCCCCGTCGTCCACCTGGACATCCACGACGTCGACAAGCGCTTCCGGGCGATTCCGCCCGGCGACCACGTCGTCGCGGCTCCGGGCCCGGGCGAGCACGGCAACCGGCGGTTCGTCGTCCGCGACCCGGACGGCAACCTCGTCGCGTTCGAAGAGGTGAACCGGCGCCGTGGCTGAGGGGCAGCCGCGCCGCCCGCGACCGCCGGCCGCTGCCGCCAGCATCGGCGTATTCGCGCCTTCCGGAAGCGTCGATCCTGCACGCCTCGACGAGGCGATCACGCGCCTTCGCTCCGCCGGCCACCGCGTGGTGGTGGCCGAGGAGTGCCTCTCCCAGTGGCGCTACTTCGCGGGCACCGACGAGGAGCGCCTCGCGGGATTTCGCCGGCTCCTCGCGGACCCCTCCATCGACGTGATGATCCCGGCCCGCGGCGGCTACGGCATCACGCGCCTGCTCGCCGCGATCGACTGGGCCGCGGTCGGCGCGAGCGGCAAGGCGTTCTGCGGATTCAGCGACTTCACGGCCTTCAACTGCGCGGCGCTCGCGCTGGGCGGCCTCGCGTCCCTGCACGGCCCCATGCTCTCGATCGACTTCGGCGACGGCGAGCCCGACGCGTTCATGCAGCGGCACTTCGCGGCGACCCTCTGGGGGACGCAGGACTCCGAAACCGTTGCCGGCGAGCACGGCTGCGCGCCCGGCGCGATCGCGGGCACGCTGTGGGGCGGCAACCTCTCGATGCTGGCGCACCTCGCGGGCACGCCCTACCTCCCGACCGTGCAGGACGGTCTCCTCTACGTGGAGGAAATCGCCGAGGAGCCCTACGCCATCGAGCGCCTCTTCTTCCAGCTGCACCACGCCGGGATCCTCGCGCGCACCCGCGCGATCCTCCTGGGCGACTTCTCGGACTGCGAGCCGCGCAACCCGGCGCGCTATCCCTACTCGATGGACGAGGTGACCGAGGCGTTGCGCGCCATCGCGCCGTGCCCCGTGCTGACGGGGCTCCCGTTCGGGCACGTGGCGAGGAAGCTCACGCTGCCCTTCGGGTGGCCGGCCCTGCTCACGCTGCAGCCGGGCTCCTGGACGCTTTCCTGGGCGGGACTCGGCGGGACCTGAGCGGCCTTCAGGCCGCTTCCTTGACCGGAACGGGCTTGCGCGCCGCGATCGCCGCGGGGTCGCGCAGTTGCCGCAGCAGGGCCGTGCGCCGGTCCGCCGCCTGCGCGAGGTGCCGCGCCTTCACCGGCCCGAAGCCGCGGATGTGCTCCGGCAGCGAGGCGATCTCCACCGCGGTCGCGTGCGTCTGCGGGGAGAGCCTCTCGACGATCTCGGCGAGCGTCTCCTCGTACTCGACGACCAGGCGCCGCTCCTCGCGCCGCTCGGCGGAATGGCCGAAGGGATCGAACGCGGTCCCGCGCAAGCCCTTGAACTTCGCGAGCGCCGCCATCGCCTTGAGCATCCACGGGCCGTACGCGCGCTTGCGCGGCTCGCCCGTCGCAGGATCCTTCCCGGCCCACAGGGGCGGCGCGAGGTGGACCTTCAGCCGGTAGTCGCCCTCGAACTGCCCCGCCACGCGCGCCAGGAACTCGCCGTCGGCATGCAGCCGCGCCACCTCGTACTCGTCCTTGTAGGCCATGAGCTTGAAGAGGTAGCGCGCCACCGCCTCGGTGAGCGCGGTCGCCCCCGGCACGGCGCGCGACTCCGCGTCCCGCACCCGGGCCACGGCGGCCTCGTAGCGCCGGGCGTAGGCCTCGTCCTGGTACTTCACGAGCTCGGCGCGGCGGCGGGCGATCGCCTCGTCGAGACCGGCCGACGGCCGGTGGCTCCCGGGCGCCTCGCCCCCCGGCGCGGCCGCCCTGCGCACCGCGCCGATGTCCACGGCCGCGCGGCGGCCCCATTCGAAGGCCGACTTGTTCGCCTCCACCGCCGCGCCGTTGAGCTCCACCGCGCGCAGGATCGCCTCGCGGCCCACGGGCACCAGGCCCTTCTGCCACGCGAAGCCCACCATGAAGAGGTTGGTCGCGATGGAATCCCCCAGGAGCGCCGTCGCGAGATCCCCGGCCTCCACGAAATCGGCGGCTCCCGTCCCGCAGGCTTCGGAGATCGCCTCGGCCATGCCGTTGCGGGGCACCACGAGGTCGGGCTCGCGCGTGAAGGCGCCCGTGGGCGCGACGTCGAGGTTGACCACGGCGCGCGTGTGTCCCGCCTGCATCTTGGCGATGGCCTCGTCGGAGGCCGCCACGATCATGTCGCAGCCGATCACGGCGTTCGCCTCGCCGGCGGCGATCCGCACCGCGTGGATGTCCTCGGGCCTCGCCGCGATGCGGATGTGCGAGTAGACGGACCCGCCCTTCTGCGCGAGCCCGGTCATGTCGAGGACGGCCACGCCCTTGCCCTCGATGTGGGCGGCCACGCCCAGGAGCGCGCCGATGGTGACCACGCCGGTGCCGCCCACGCCGGTGACGAGGATGCCCCAGGGACGCTCCAACGATGGCAGGGCGGGCTCGGCGAGCGGGAAGGCCTGGCTCTCCACCGGCTGGCGCCTGCGCAGCCTGCCGCCTTCCACGGTCACGAAGCTGGGGCAGAAGCCCTTGATGCAGGAATAGTCCTTGTTGCAGGTGCTCTGGTCGATCGCGCGCTTGCGGCCGTACTCCGTCTCCACCGGCACGATCGAGAGGCAGTTCGACTTCTCGCCGCAGTCGCCGCAGCCCTCGCAGACGCGGTCGTTGATGACCACGCGCGTGGCGGGGTCGGGGTAGGTGCCGCGCTTGCGCCGGCGCCGCTTCTCGGCGGCGCAGACCTGGTCGTAGACGAGCGCGCTGACGCCGGGGACCTCGCGCAGCGCGCGCTGGACGGCGTCCAGTTCGTCGCGGTGGTGCACCGTCGTGCCCGGCGCGAGGTCGGCGGCCCCGCGATACTTGCCGGGGTCGTCGGTCACGATGGCGATGCGCTTCACCCCTTCGGCCGCCACCTGGCGCGTGACCATGGGCACGGTGAGCGAGCCGTCCACGGGCTGGCCGCCGGTCATGGCCACCGCGTCGTTGAACAGGATCTTGTAGGTCATGTTCACGTTCGCGCTCGCGGCAGCCCGGATCGCGAGCAGTCCCGAGTGGAAGAACGTGCCGTCGCCGAGGTTGGCGAAGACGTGCCGCATCTGCGTGAAGGGCTGGATCCCGATCCAGGGCGCCCCTTCCCCGCCCATCTGGGTGAAGGTCATCGTCTGCTCCGGCCGGATCCAGGTGGCCATGTAGTGGCAGCCGATGCCGGCGAGCGCCTTCGAGCCCTCGGGCACGCGCGTGGAGGTGTTGTGCGGGCAGCCGGAGCAGAAGTAGGGAATGCGCGCGGCACGGGCGCGGGGACGCGCGAGCGCGGCCTCCTTGGCCTCGAGGAACTTCAGCCGCGCCTCCACGATGCGCGAGGTGTAGAACTTGCCGATGCGCGCGGCGATGACGCGGGCGATCATGGCCGGGGTGAGCTCGCCGGCGGCGGGCAGGAGCCACTCAGAGCGGTTCGCCTCCCACTCCCCGTGCTCGTCGTACTTGCCGATGACGCGCGGGCGCACGTCGTCGCGCCAGTTGTAGAGCTGCTCCTTCATCTGGTACTCGATGAGCTGGCGCTTCTCCTCGACCACGAGGATCTCGTCCAGCCCCTGCGCGAACTCGCGTACGCCGTTGGGCTCCAGCGGCCAGGGCATGCCCACCTTGAAGAGGCGGATGCCGATCTCGGCGGCGTGGCGCCCGTCGATGCCCAGGTCCTCGAGCGCCTGCAGGACGTCCAGGTAGGACTTTCCGGAGGCGATGATGCCCAGCCGCGGATTGGGCGAGTCGATCGTGATCCTGTTGAGCCCGTTGGCGCGGCAGTACGCGAGCGCGGCGTAGATCTTGTCGCGCTGCAGGCGAAGCTCCTGCTCGAGCGGCGAGTCCGGCCAGCGGATGTTCATGCCCTTCGGGGGCACCGCGACGTCTCCCGGGATGACGATCCTCGGGCTCGCGGGATCGATCGCTATCGAGGCCGATGAGTCGACCGTCTCGGAGATCGTCTTGAAGGCCACGTAGCAGCCGGAGAAGCGCGACATGGCGAAGCCGTGCAGCCCCAGCTCGATGATCTCCTGCACGCCCGTGGGATAGAGCACGGGGATCATCGCCGCGTCGAAGGCGTGCTCGGACTGGTGCGGCAGCGTGGACGACTTGCAGGCGTGGTCGTCGCCGGCGATGAGGAGCACCCCGCCGTGGGCGGCCGTCCCCGCGGCGTTGGCGTGCTTGAACACGTCGCCGCAGCGGTCCACGCCCGGGCCCTTGCCGTACCACATCGCGAACACGCCGTCGTACTTCGCGCCGGGGAAGAGGCCCACCTGCTGCGTGCCCCACACCGCGGTGGCGGCCAACTCCTCGTTGACGCCCGGCGTAAAGAAGACATGGTGCGCCTCGAGGTGCTTTCTCGCCTTCCAGAGCGCCTGGTCGAAGCCCCCCAGGGGAGAGCCGCGGTAGCCGGAGACGAATCCCGCCGTATTGAGCCCGGCCGCCTGGTCGCGGCTGCGCTGGAGCATCGCAAGCCGCACGAGCGCCTGCGTGCCGCTCAGGAAGACGCGGCCGGCCTCGCGCGTGTACTTGTCGTCCAGGGAAAGGGGTGCGGCGGACATCGGGGGCTCCTCAAAAGGGGTGCTTTGGGGCACGAGCGCGCCGTCCCGGAAAATCGTGTCTCCCGGCGGCAAATGGGGCAAGAGAATACCATCGCCCGCCCCCCTAGAGGAGGCTCATCTGGCCCCCGGTCGCGGGCGCCCGGAAGCGGTCGCAAGCCAGCGCCGGGACCTCCCGGCCCAGGCCGAGCCGCTCCCGCGCCACGCGCACGCGGCGCCGCAGCAGGTCCGCGAGGAGCCCCTCGCCGGTGAAGCGCTTGCCGAAGCGCGGGTCGTTGTCGCGCCCGCCGCGCATCTCGTTCAGGCGCGCCATCACGTGCGCGGCCTTCAGCGGCACGTGCTCCTCGAGCCAGGCCCGGAAGACGTCCTTCACCTCCCAGGGGAGCCGAAGGAGCGTCCAGCCGGCCCACGACGCGCCGGCGGCCGCCGCGGCCTCGAGGATCGACTCGATCTCGTGGTCCGTGAGGAAGGGAATGATGGGCGCCACGTTCACGCCCACCGGAACGCCCGCCGTCGCAAGCCGCCGGATCGCCTCGATGCGGCGCGCCGGCGCGCTCGCCCGCGGCTCCATCCGGCTGGCGAGCCCGTTGTCCAGCGTGGTCACCGAGATCGTGACCGACACGAGGTTGTCGCGCGCCATGGGGGCGAGGAGGTCCAGGTCGCGTTCGACGAGCGCGGACTTGGTGACGATGGCCACCGGATGCGAAGCGTCGCGCAGCACCTCGAGGATCGAGCGCGTGATGCGGTGCTCGCGCTCGATGGGCTGGTATCCGTCGGTGTTGGAGCCGATGACGATGGGCTCGCAGCGGTAGCCGGGGCGCGCGAGCTCCTCGCGCAGCAGCCGCGCGGACTCCGGCTTGGCGAAGAGGCGCGTCTCGAAGTCGAGTCCCGGGGAGAGCCCGAGGTAGGCGTGCGAGGGGCGGGCATAGCAGTAGGGGCACCCATTGGCGCATCCCCGATAGGGATTGATCGACTGCGAGAAGTTGAGGTCGGGCGAGTCGTGCCGCGAGATCACGCTCTTCGCGCGCTCGATCGTGACGACGGTCTTCGGCTTCGCCGCCCCGCCTTCGGGCGGCTCCTGGAACCAGTCGTCGTCGAACGCCTCGCGCGAGGCCTTCTCGAAGCGCCCCTCCGGATTGACGGTGGCGCCGCGACCCTTGGCGATGGCGCCGTGGTCTCCGGCGGTGGTCTTGAGCGGCATGGCAGCGAGCGTACGCACGCGACGATCCGCATCAAGGGGCGCTTCGCGGTGTGGACAACCGCCGGCCCGTGAGGCCCCGGAATGGCCCTTGTCCACATTCCTCCCCCGGTACGAGGGGCTCCTCCCCCGCGGGCCCCACCCGGACGCGATGTCACGAATGCCATGGTAGATTGGCATTCCTGCCGCTCCCCCGGCGCGTCGCCGGCGCGGATAGTGGCGCTTCTTCCAACCAACCCATGGAGAAGCACCATGAAGCGATTCGTGATCGAACGAAACCTGCCCGGCGTCCAGAACCTCGCGCCCGGCGAGCTCAGGGAGGCCGCGGCGAAGTCGAACGCGTCCATCGCCAAGCTCGGCGGCAAGGTCACCTGGGAGCACTCGTACGTCGTGCAGGACAAGACCTTCTGCATCTACATCGCCGACAGCGCGGAGAGCGTCATGAAGCACGCGCAGGACAGCGGCTTCCCGGCGAACAAGGTGACCGAGGTGCGGACCGTCATCGAGCCG
>JAHCLE010000140.1 GCA_026125445.1 Burkholderiales bacterium | reverse complement strand
TGGTCGACCGCTGCCGCGAGGCGCGGCGGACCGGGTCGCATGCGTTCGCGGAGCTCTACCGGCGTCACGCCGGCGCGGTGCTCGGCTTCCTCCACGGCCTGCACGCCGGCGACGCCGAGGCGGCGCGCGACGCCCTGCAGGAGACGTTCGTGCGCTTCCATGGCGCGCTCGACGCGCTCGAGCGCGGGCGGCCGCTGCGGCCCTGGCTCTACCGGATCGCGCGCACCGTGTCGCTCGACCAGTGGTAGCGCAAGGGGCGCCGGCCAGAGGAGCGGCTCGAGCCCGAGGCCCTCGCCGCCGCCGCGCAGGCGGGCGGCGACGCCGACCCGGCCAGGATCGCCGCCGCGCGCGAGGAGCACGGCCTCCTGCGCCGGGCGCTCGACGCGCTCGGCGAGGGCGAGCGGGCCGTGTTCCTGCTCCGCCACGACCAGGGGCACACCTACGAGGAGATCGCCGACGCGCTGGGCTGCTCGGTGCGCACGGCCAAGTACCGCATGAAGGCCGCCGTCGAGCGCCTGGGGCGCGAGGCGGAGCGGCAGGGGGTGGTCCGATGAGCTGCCCGGGACCCGACCTGCTCCTGCTCCTGCGCGAGGGCCTCCTCGACGGCGACGACGCGCACGCGGGCGCCGGGGTCGCCGAGCACGTCGGCGGCTGTGACAGCTGCCAGGCGGCGCAGGCCGCGCTCGCGCGCGCCCTCGGCGTAGTCGAACATCGCGTCCGGGGTGCGGTGCGCCGAGACCACCTTCGCCTCGAAGGGCACCCCGAAGTCGCGCAGCACCTTGGCCGCGTGCTGCATCACGTCCCAGTCGCTCTGGGACCCCATCACCACCCCGACGACGGGCTTTTCCATCGGCTCTCCTCAGGCGTCCAGGGAACGGGCTTCGTCGATCGCGCCGCGGTAGGCCTCGAAGATGCGCGCGAGCGCGGTCTTCATGTCCACCTTCGGCGCCCAGCCGAGTTCCTTCTTCGTGTTGTCGATCTTCGGCACCCGGTTCTGCACGTCCTGGTAGCCCTTGCCGTAGTACTTCGCCGAGCTCGTCTCGACCAGCTTCACCTTGGCCGCGTTGCGCCGGTACTCGGGGTAGGTCTTCGCGAGCTCCAGCATCATCGTCGCGAGCTCGCGCACCGAGTAGTTGTTCTTCGGGTTGCCGATGTTGTAGATGCGCCCGCTCGCCACGCCGTCGCGGTTCTCGATGATCTTCATCAGCGCCGAGATGCCGTCGTCGATGTAGGTGAAGGCGCGCTTCTGGGTGCCGCCGTCGACGAGCTGGATGGGCTCGCCGCGCACGATGTGGCCGAGGAACTGGGTGATGACGCGCGAGGAGCCTTCCTTGGGCGTGTGGATCGAGTCCAGACCCGCGCCGATCCAGTTGAAGGGACGGAAGAGGGTGAAGTCGAGCTGCTTCATCGAGCCGTAGGCCCAGATCACGCGGTCCATGAGCTGCTTGGAGCAGGAGTAGATCCAGCGCTGCTTGTCGATGGGGCCGAGCACGAGCTCGGAAGCGTAGGGGTCGAACTCGTCGTCGCGGCACATGCCGTAGACCTCGGAGGTCGAGGGGAAGAGGATGCGCTTGCCGTGCTTCACGCAGCTCCTCACGATCGGCAGGTTCGCCTCGAAGTCGAGCTCGAAGACCTTGAGCGGCTCGCGCACGTAGGTCGCGGGGGTGGCGATCGCCACGAGCGGCAGGATCACGTCGCACTTGCGGATGTGGTACTCGATCCACTCGCGGTTGATCGTGATGTCGCCCTCGAAGAAGTGGAAGCGCGGGTTGGCGAGGAGGTCGGCCACGCGGTCCGAGCTCATGTCCATGCCGTAGACCTCCCAGTCGGTGTCCGCGAGGATCTTCTGGGAGAGGTGGTGGCCGATGAAGCCGTTCACGCCGAGGATGCAGATTCGCTTGCTCATGGAGTCGCTTCCGTGGGAGGGCCACCGCGCGCCGCGCGTCAGCCGAAGGTGAATTGTCCCATGCCGCCCGCGCCCGGGGCAAAGCGGGCGGCGAGCGCCGCGCCGGAGAGTGTCCCCTCGCCCTCGACCTCCACCTCCCGCAGCTCGAGCCAGCGGCCGTCGCCGCAGCAGGCCCAGGCCCGGCCGTCGGCCGCGGTCACGGCGCCGGCGCCCGCGGCAGCGAGGGGAGGCGGCTCGGACCACCAGGTCCGCAGCACCCGCACGCGCCGCGGGCCCAGGGCGGTGAAGGCGCCGGGGTAGGGCGGAGCGACGGCTCGCACCAGGTCGTGCACCTCGCGGGCGCCCTTCGTCCAGTCGATCCTGCCGTCCTCGGGCCGGCGGCCGCCGAAGTAGCTGCCGGCGCGAAGGTCCTGCGGCACGGGAGCGGCCGTGCCGTCGAGGAGCGAGGGCAGCGCGCGCTCCAGCACCCGGCCGGCGGCATCGGTGACGCGGCCGAAGATCTCCACGGCCGTGTCGTTCTCGCCGATGGGCACGGCCTCCTGTCCCAGGATGCGTCCCGCGTCGGGCTTCTCCACCATCTCGTGAAGCGTCGCGCCGGTCTCGCGCTCGCCGCGCAGGATCGCCCAGTTCACCGGCACGCGCCCCCGGTACTTCGGCAGCAGCGAGCCGTGCATGTTCCAGGCGCCGCGGCGGGCGGTGGCGAGCACCGCCGGCGAGAGCATCTGGCGGTAGTAGAACGAGAACAGGAAGTCGGGCGCGAGCCGTGCCAGGCGTCCCACGAAGGCCGGGTCGTTGGGGTCGTCGGGGGTGGCCACCTCCAGGCCCGCGCCGCGCGCGAGCTCCTCCACGCTCGCGAACCAGATCGTCTCGGCGGGGTTGTCGCGGTGGGTGACCACGAGCGGGATCTCCACGCCGGCCGCGAGGAGCGCGGAAAGGCAGCGGCAGCCCACGTCGTGGTAGGCGAAGACGACCGCGGTGGCGCTCACTCTTCGCGCTTCTCGAGGACGGCCTGGACGAGGAAGCGCGGGCGCTCGCGCACCTGCTGGTAGATGCGCCCCACGTACTCGCCCACGAGCCCCAGGCCGAAGAGCAGCACCCCGATGAGGAAGAAGGCGAGGATGTCGCGGTCCCAGATCACCCACAGCCCGTTCGCCTCCCCGGTCACGATCCGCTTGGCGATGACGGCCACGTAGGAGGCCAGCGCCACGATCGACACCCCGATGCCGAAGAGCGAGAAGAGCTGCAGCGGCACGATCGAGAAGCCGGTCACGAGGTCGAAGTTCAGGCGGATGAGCTTGTAGAGCGAGTACTTCGACTCGCCCGCGGCGCGCTCCTCGTGCGCGACCTCGACCTCCGCCGGGTTCTGCGCGTAGGAGTAGGCGAGCGCCGGGATATAGGTGCTCACCTCGCGGGAGGCGCGGATCGCGTCGATGATGGGGCGCGAGTAGGCGCGCAGCATGCAGCCCTGGTCGGTCATGCGGATGTGCGTGAGGGCCTCGCGCAGGCGGTTCATGGCCCGGGAAGCCCAGCGCCGCCAGGCCACGTCCTGGCGCATGAGGCGGATGGAGCCCACGTAGTCGTGGCCCTCGTCCATCTTCGCGAGGAGCTTCCCGATCTCCTCGGGCGGGTTCTGCAGGTCCGCGTCCAGCGTCACGACGCGCTCGCCGCGGCAGTACTCGAAGCCGGCCATGATCGCCATGTGCTGGCCGAAGTTGCCGTTGAAGAGCACCACCCGCGTCACGTCGGGGCGCTTCTGGAACTGCTCGCGCAGGAGCGCCGCCGAACGGTCGCGGCTGCCGTCGTTCACGAAGACGACCTCGTAGGGACAGCCCAGCGCGTCGAGCGCCGGGTACAGGCGCGCGAAGAGGGCGGCGAGCACCGCCTCCTCGTTGTAGACCGGGATCACCACGGAGAGCGTCGGCGCGGCCATGGCGGTCAGGCGGGGCGGGAGCGAAGGACGCGGCGCGCGGTCTCGCACACCCGCTCCACGTCGCCGGGGGTCATCTCGGGAAAGAGCGGCAGCGTGACCGTCTCGCGGCCGATGCGCTCCGAGACCGGGAACTGGCCCTCGCGCCAGCCGCGCGAGCGGTAGTGCGAGGTGAGGTGGATCGCCTCGTAGGACAGGCCGATGCCGATGCCCTCGCGCTGCATGGCGTCGATGAACTGCCTGCGCGTGAGGGCGATGCGCTCCAGGGGCAGCAGCACCGTGAACATGTTCCACGAGTGCCCGGGGTTCGCGCGCGGCGGCAGCCGCTCGGGCGCGAGGAGCTCGTCGCCCTCCAGGCAGGCGAAGTAGTGCTGGGCCAGCCGCCCGCGCGCCGCGCACCACTCGTCCAGGCGCGCGAGCTGCGCGAGGCCCAGCCGCGCCGAGACGTCGGAGAGGTTGTACTTGCCGCCCGCCATCTCGACGTCGCGCGTGCCGTCGGGGAGCCGCGCGATGCCGTGGAAGCGCAGCTTCTCGACGGCCGCGGCCTCGGCCGCGTCGTTGACCACGAGGGCGCCGCCCTCGATCGTGGTCATGTTCTTGTTGGGGTGGAAGCTGAAGGAGACGAGGTCGCCCGTGGCGCCGACGGGCCTGCCGCCGGCGCGCGAGCCGATGGCGAGCGCCGCGTCCTCGACGATGCGCACGCCGTGCCGCGCGCGGAAGGCGGCGAGGCTCTCCGGGTCCAGCGGCGCGTTGTAGTGCACGGGGAGCAGCGCCTTCGTGCGCGGCGTCACGGCGGCCGCAGCGGCCGCGAGGTCGACATTGCGGGTAGCGGGCTCGACGTCCACGAAGACGACGCGGGCGCCCACGCGCTCGATCACGTTGGCGGAGGCGAAGAAGCTCTGCGCGGGCGTGATCACCTCGTCGCCGGCGCCGACGCCCAGGAGCTGGAGGGCCACTTCCATGGCGCCCGTGGCCGAGGTGAAGCTGCGCACCGGCCGCCCGCCCACGTAGTCCGACAGCGCCTTCTCGAAGGCCGCGACCTGTGGCCCGCTCGCGATCCATCGGCTGCGCAGGGTCTCGCCCACCGCCGCCACCATGGCCTCGTCGATCACCGGCCGCGCGAAGGGCAGGAAGGGAAGGGCGCTCACGAACGCGCCACCAGCCAGACGCCCACGACGATGAAGCCGATGCCCACGAGCTTCTGCGCCGCGAGCGACTCCCCGAAGAGCAGCCACGCGGCCACCGCGTTCACGATGTAGCCGATGGAGAGCATCGGGTAGGCCACGGAGACCGGGACGCGCGAGAGGGCCATGATCCAGACCACGACGCTCACCGCGTAGCAGGCGAGCCCGCCCAGCACGAACGGGCTGGAGGCCACCTTGATGCCGATGGGCACCACGTTGTCGAGCGAGAAGGCGAACTCCCCGATGCGGTTCGTCCCGGCCTTGAGCAGGAGCTGCGCGGCGGCGTTGAGGAGGACGCCCGCCAGCACGAGCGAGAACGCGACGGCGTTCACGGCTTGGCTACGACGATGCGGCGCTCGTCGCGGTGCAGGAGGGTCATCGCGAGGCCCCGGGCGGCCAGTTTCTCGTGGATGTCGGGGTGGATTATAGCCATCGCCTCCCCCGGCCGCACCCAGTCGGCCTCGAACGCCTCGAGCGTGGGGAGCGCCAGCCGCGGCTCGGCCGCGAGTCCCATCGCGAACTCGTCCACGTAGTCGACGAGGGTGAGCGTCCGGCCGAGGTAGAAGGGCAGCGTCTGGTCGTAGTAGCCCACGGAGTACAGGCGGGTCGCGGGGCCGAGGCGCGCTCTCATGGCCTCGGCGACCTGCTTGCCCGACTGGCGGGGGGAGAGCTCCTCGTAGCCGTCCTCCACGAAGTCGATGAAGAGGAGCGAGGCGGCCACGATCGCGCCGATGCCGAGCCACCGGCGTCCCGCGCGCAGGGCGAGCGTTCCCGCGGCGAGCCCGACGGCGAGCATCGCGAGCCCCCCGGCGATCCAGGGGCGGGCGGCCAGGTACAGCTCGCGCGTCCACGCGCTCTTCGCGCGCTCGGGGGCTCCCCAGGCGGCCGCCAGGGCCACCAGGACCAGGGGCGCCAGCACCGCGACGAACCGCCAGAGGTGCTTCGGCGGCGTGCGTGCGAGCCAGTCGCCGAGCACCAGGGCGAAGACGGGGAAGACCGGCAGGATGTAGGCCGGCAGCTTCGACCCCGAGGCGCCGAAGAAGACCATCACGAAGGCGCTCCAGAGCAGCGCGAAGCGTCGCCACGGGAACGCCGCCTGCCCCGCCTCGCGCCGCCAGCCCTCCATCGCGGCGGGGCCGAGGGCGAGCGCCCAGGGCAGGAAGCCGGCGAAGAGGATCGGCCAGAAGAACCACCACGGCTCCTCGCGCCGGTGCGCCTTGGTGAGGAAGCGCTCGAAGTGCTCGTGCACGAAGAAGAACTGCGGGAACTCGGGGTTGGCCATCGAGACCAGCACGAACCACGGCGCCGCGATGGCGAGGAAGAGCGCGATGCCGCGCCCCCACTCGAGCTTCGCGAGGAGCTTCCAGTCGCGGTTCAGCAGGCAGTGCAGGAAGATCGCCACCGCCGGGAAAAAGATCCCGATGAGCCCCTTGGACAGGACCGCGAGCGCCATGCCGGCCCAGGCGACGAGCATCCAGCGGCGGCGCCCATCCTCGGGGCCCGAAACCGCGAGCAGGAAGGCGCAGACCGCGACGGTGGTCCAGGCCGTGAGCCCCATGTCGAGGGTGACGACCCCGCCCAGCCCGAGGAAGTAGGGGCTCGAGAGCAGGACTCCCACGGCGAGGAGCGCCGTGTCGGTCCCCGCGAGGCGCCGCGCCGTGAATCCCACGGCGAGGATCGCGAGCAGCCCGCAAAGGGCGGTGTAGATGCGCGCGGTGAACTCGCCTTCCCCGAACAGGCGGAAGGAGGCCGCGCTCGCCCAGTATTGCAGGGGGGGCTTCTCGAAGTACTTGAGGCCGTTGAGCCTCGGCGTGACCCAGTCGCCGCTCGCCGCCATCTCGCGCGAGATCTCCGAATAGCGACCCTCGTCGGGGTTGGCGAGCGGGCGCTGCATGTTGTCCACGCCCACGTAGAGCGCCAGCGCGGCCATCGCGATGGCGGCGAGCCGGGCGAGGCTCACGGCCGCGCCTTCGAGTCGAGGAGCACGACCACGGCGCCGGAACCGCCGTGGGCGGCGGGCGGCTCGGAGAAGGCGAGCACCTCGGACTTGCGCA